>DATGHD010000104.1:0-5248 GCA_035308145.1 Roseiarcus sp. | reverse complement strand
TTAGGCGAAGCCAGTTATGGGTTTCTTAGATCAGACGCAAAAGGGAGAGCCGACATGGCCGAGACCGCGGAAGCGCGCCCCAATCTCAACGTTGAAGTCAAAGGCGGGGTCATCGCCTATGTCACAGTCGATGGCGCCATGAAGGCGGCGGATTTTTACAAGCGCGCCTTCGGCGCGACCGTCGCGGCCGCCCATCCGGCGGACGCCAAGGGTCGGACCATGCATGTCCATCTCTACATCAACAATGGCTCGTTGATGTTGAGCGACGCTTATCCCGAATACGGCCATCCGTTGCAGAAACCCCAGTCCTTTGCGCTGACCCTCAATGTCGACGACATCGATTCCTGGTGGAAGCGCGCGACCGACGCCGGCGTCGAAGTCGTCATGCCCGTCCAGGACATGTTCTGGGGCGCGCGGTACGGCCAGCTTCGCGATCCGTTTGGCGTCGCATGGGCGATCAATCAGCCCAAGAGCTGACGGCGCGGCGCGCTTAGAGGAGATAAGGACATGTCGACCGCATTCCCTTCGCGACCGGCGGCGCCGGCGACGCCCAAGCTTCAAGTTTGGGCTGCTTGGACGCTGACGGCTCTTTTCGTACTGTTCATGATCTTCGACATCGTCATCAAGCTGCTGCGGCTCGAAGTCGTCGCCAAAGCGCTGGCCGAGCTCGGTTATCCTGACGATCTCGGCTTCATGATCGGCGCGCTCGAAACGATCCTATTGGCGCTCTATCTTATCCCGCGCACTTCCGCGCTCGGCGCAGTGTTGTTCACCGGCCTCTTCGGCGGCGCGATCGCGTCGCACTTGAGGATCGGGTCGCCGATTTTCACGCACGATCTTTTCGGCGTGTATCTTGGGCTTTTCGCCTGGGGCGGCCTTTGGCTGCGCGACGAGAAATTGCGCGCGGTGTTTCCCTTCAGGCGCTAAGGCGCGACGCCGCGCGCCAAAACGACTCTGGTCTCAGCGCTCTCGCCGCCCGCATCTCATTGAAACATCATCAAAACGAGATCACGAATTGCGACGGTGTTTACGGCGCGTGATCAATGTCGCAAAACCGTCTGAATTACGCCGTCTTTGTGGGGCGGAATTGCGTCGCGATTTGCCCTTGCGGCGTAAGCGTATTTTAGAGGCGTGATCCAAATTACCCAGTTAAGGGCAAGCGCGAGACCTCAGTGGCGACCAGGGAGCTAGCCATGGGATCGAAGCGCGTTTACGTCCAGTCCATGGGAGCAAAACGGAACTGGACGGAAAAGGAATGGCAAATTTATGAGAATTTGCCTTGGGCGATGCAGAGAATTGTCGACGTATTGATTCGGATTCCGCGTTTTATGAAGTCGACCGGACAACAGGAAATCGCCAAAGCCGATCGGCGCTGGAAATTGATGGAGCGTAAATTAGCGGAAGCGAAGCAGCGCAATATCGGCAATTTCTAGGGGAAACTCAAAGCAATTGGAACGACGCGATAAGCCCAAGATTGGGTCGCCCCCTCGCGAAAAATCGTCAAATCGATAGCGACCGCGAGCGAGACGCATTACAGGCGATCCCACCGGTAAAGGATGTCCGGCTCGCGTTCGTCATTGTTGCCTCCGTCGGTCAGCGTCGCCGCGACAAAGCCCTGACCTTCATAGAATCGGCGCGCCGCCGCGTTGCGTTGGAAGGTCCAGAGCCTGAGGCTCGGCGACGCAGCTTTGGCGACGTCAAGCAACGCGCCGCCAACGCCCTGTCGCTGGCGGTCGGGCAGAACGTAGAGTTGATCGATCCAGCCGGGCCGAAAGGCGATGAAGCCGATCGGCTTTCGGTCGATTGCGCCCCAGACCTCGCATGAGGCGAATACCCGATCCTTGAAGAACCGGCGATCCTCGGCCGGCGTGTAGCGACCGGCGAGCCAGGGGAGCCGCTCGTCGAATGATGTACGATGGATGAAGGCGACACGGTCGACGTCGTCGAGAGACATCCGCCTCAATGCGATCGTCATCGTCCTGATCCTGGCGGCCGCGAAGCCTGCAACGCCTGCGGCCGGATAGATTTGTGTCCTGACTCAAAGACATCTCAGATTGGCGCTGATTTCAGCGCCACGTCCTCATTGATTGCTTGGCGAGCATTTTGCGCGAGATGAATTCGAACTCAAGGACGGCCCCCTAGGGCGTCGTAAGACGCCCGTCTAAAGACGGGCTATGGGGCCGCCGCCGGAGGCGGTCGCTTTCGGCGATCCTTGACTTCGAATTCCTCTCGCGCCATCGCTCCGCCATGCAAACAATGGAGGAATCCACCTCAGTCGCAATCTCATATGTGCTGAGCCAGCATACGTCCTTGAGTTCGAGTCCATCTTCGCCACGCAACCAATGAGAAGGTGGCGCTGATCTCAGCGCCAGTCCAGGACAACGGCCGCATAAGAGTACATCGCGACATAGCCAGTCGCCTCGGTCCGCTCGCGAGCGCTTCTCACAATGTCGGCAGAATCGCAAAATCGTCTTCATAGCCGATCAGCGCTTCCGGCCCCGCGTCCTGTTCTTCGATGTCGGCGATGCGCGCGGCGGGCGGGCCGTCGCGAAGCTTGGCGATCAGCCGTTTCGCCGCCTCGGCTTCGCCGGCGACAAGGGCCTCGACAGAACCGTCGCTCCTGTTGCGCGTCCAGCCGCGAAAGCCGTGCCTGATCGCGTGTTCCTGAACGAAGGCGCGATAGCCGACGCCCTGGACGCGGCCGCGAATGCGAAGAAGACGAATGACCTCTTCGCTCATCGCTCCCTCAAATGCGATCGAACGGCGTTGCAAACCGCGGACGGACCTGACGCGGCGGCGATGATAGCGGGGCGGCGTCGGCCGCGGACGATCGCGGCAGAAATGATTGCAAGGCGCCCAACGCCGCTTCCGGCAAACCCCATTGTCGAGCCGCCTCGACGATCCCTTCGATATAGCCCGGCGACGGAACGCCCGGCCCCGGATTGGCGCCAAAGTAGATGAGCGCGCGCTTAGGCCCGCCGCGCGTCGTCACCGCCTGGATCGCCTTATGATAGAGGCCGTTGGCGACCCCTTCATAGCGATCGAGCGGAGGTACGTCGGAAAGCCTGAGATCCCACAAAATCCCGTGGACCGCAGCGCGTGGGTCGTGGATCGCGGTCAGCCAGCCTTCGCGGGTGAGCGCGAGGCGATGGCGCATCAACCGCGCAGGCGCGATCGCCGCGGCGCGCGGACACCGCCTCGCCATGGCGGCTGGATCCATATTCGAGCCATAGGCGAAATAGAGGGGCATTCTCTTCGGTCCAACCTGGTTGGCCGCGGCGATTGCCGCCGCTGCGCCTCGAGCATTTTGCGCGAGATGAATTCGAACTCAAGGACAACCGCGTGGCGGTCGCCGCCCTTAAGGCGGTGCGCCGACGGCGCTTCCTGTCCTGGCTCAAACACATCTGAGACTGGCGCTGGTTTCCAGCGCCACGTTCTCATTGATTGCTTGGCGAGCATTTTGCGCGAGATGAATTCGAACTCAAGGACGGCCCGAAGGGCCGCCGCCGGAGGCGGGACGCTTCGCGTCTCCTTGACTTCGAATTCTTCTCGCGCTCTCGCTTCGCCATGCAAACAATGAGAAAATCTGCTTGGAGAGTCTCATATATCGTCACGAAGACCGTATCCATGACTCGAATTCCTCGAGCGCTCGCCTCCAAGGGATCAAGAATGGAAACCCATCTTGACCGCGCTCTCACATGCTGACGTCGCGCCGACGCCAGCCAAATGATAAATGTACGATCACGCCCTCACCCGCTCACCCGCTCGACCTTGCTGACCACGGTCTTGCCGCGCAGTTGCGAAATGATCGCGTTGAGATGCTTGATATCCCAAACTTCGAGGTCGATCAGCATTTCCCTGAAATCGGCGGCGTGGGGAACGAATTCGATTTTGTCGATATTGCCGCCGGTTTCGCCGATCGTCGTTGCGATAATGCCGAGCGCGCCGGGCTCGTTATGCGCGGTGACGGCGATTTGCGTCGGGTAGAGCTCCTTGCGCTCAGAGTCGATGTCCCACCGCACGTCGAGCCATAGCTCGGGCTTATCGTCGAAGGCGGTGAGCGCCGGCGCATGGATCGGATAGATCGTGATGCCCTCGCCCGGCGTCAGGATGCCGACGATGCGCTCGCCGGGCACCGCGCCGCCCTTCGGCGCGAAGCGAACGGGCAGATCGCCGCGAACGCCGCGGATCGGAATGGCGTTCTGCGCGTCATCGCCCTTGCCAAGCGCCTTGAACATCAAGCCGGTCGCCTTGTTGAGGCCGAACCAGCCGCTGTCGCCTTGCGCCGGCGCGGGGCCAGCGGCGCGCTCGTCCTTGAAGTCTGGATGAATGGCGCGCACCACGTCGCCCGAATACATCTCGCCCCGCCCAACCGCGACAAAGACGTCATCGAGCGAAGAGCGCGCCAGACGCGGCAACGCCGCCTTCAGCTTGGCTTCGGTGAAATTGCGCCCTGCCCGCTTGAAGGCGCGCTCGATGATCTGTCGGCCAAGACCGCCATATTGGGCGCGCACGGCGTCCCGCGTCGCGCGGCGGATGGCGGCGCGCGCCTTTCCGGTAACCACCACCGATTCCCAGGCCGCTGGCGGCGTCTGGCCTTCCGAACGCGTGATGACGACTTCATCGCCGTTGTGAAGCTCCGAGATCAAAGGCGCGATGCGGCCATTGATCTTGGCGCCGACAGCCGAATTGCCGACGTCGGTATGGACCGCATAGGCAAAATCAATGGCGGTTGCGCCGCGCGGCAGCGCAATCAGGCTTCCCTTCGGCGTGAAGCAAAAGACCTGGTCTTGAAAAAGTTCGAGCTTGGTGTGCTCGAGGAACTCCTCGGAATTGTCGCCTTCGGCGAGCGATTCGATCATCCGGCGAAGACCGCGATAGGCGCGGCTGTCGTTGGCGGCGAGTTCCGCGCCGGGAAGATCCTTGTACAGCGCATGGGCCGCAATTCCGTATTCGGCGATCTCATGCATCTCGCGGGTGCGAATCTGCAATTCGACGCGCTGGCTGCTCGGCCCGATCACGGTCGTATGAATCGAGCGATAATCGTTCTGCTTGGGCGTCGAAATATAGTCCTTGAAGCGTCCGGGGACAGTCGGCCAAGTCGTATGAGCGACGCCGACCGCGGCATAGCAATCGGCGACTGTTCCAACGAGAATGCGAAAGCCGTAGATGTCGGAGAGCTGCTCGAAGGCGATCGATTTGCGCTCCATCTTGCGCCAGATCGAATAGGCCTGCTTCTGCCGGCCTT
>DATGHD010000103.1:0-60766 GCA_035308145.1 Roseiarcus sp. | reverse complement strand
GATGGTCTCGGTGCATCCAGCCTATGACGCAATGTTCGATGGTCAGGCGCCGGCCCATGTGCGCGGAAATCCAGAAAAGCGACGTCTCTGGGCCGCCGATCAAGTGACGAAAGCCGCCAAGGTCTCGCGGCGCCTCGGCCTTAGCGAGCATGTGACGTTCTCCGGCTCGCTCGCCTGGCCTTATTTCTATCCCTACCCGCAGCGGCCGGCCGGGCTTATCGAGGAATGTTTCGCCGAACAGG
This sequence comes from Roseiarcus sp., assembly GCA_035308145.1. Classification (GTDB taxonomy): domain Bacteria; phylum Pseudomonadota; class Alphaproteobacteria; order Rhizobiales; family Beijerinckiaceae; genus Roseiarcus. Next base: position 60,524 of record DATGHD010000103.1, on the reverse strand, counting down.
CGCGGCGCTGGAAACCGATTCTCAACGCCTATGACGAGGCGGGCGTCGACCTTTGCTACGAGATTCATCCAACCGAAGACCTGTTCGACGGCGAGACATTCGAAATGTTTCTCGCGGCGGTCGGCAACCACCCGCGCTGCCATATCAACTACGACGCGAGCCATTTCATCAAGCAATGCATGGACTATCTCGGCTTCATCGACGCCTACCATGAACGCATCAAGATGTTTCATGTGAAGGACGCCGAGTTCAACCCGACGGCGAAGCAGGGCGTCTACGGCGGCTACAAGGGCTGGCTGGAACGGGCCGGCCGCGACCGATCGCTCGGACACGGCCAGGTCGACTTTCGCGGCGTGTTTTCAAGACTCGCCGCGTACGATTTCCAGGGCTGGGCGGTGTACGAGTGGGAATGCTGCCTGGAGCATCCCGAGGTCGCCGCCAAGAACGGCGCGAAATTCATCGCCGATCACATCATTCAGGTGACCGACCGCGTCTTCGACGATTTCGCCGCAACGCATGCCGACCCGGCCGTCAATCGCGCGTTGCTCGGGATCAAAGGATAGAGCGATGCGCCGGGGTTTCATGTCGCCTATCATCCGTCGGCCGTCGGAGCCTTAGACCCATGGTCTACGCCACCGCCGATGCGTCAGCTGGCGATCGGCGCATTCGCTACGGAATGGTCGGCGGCGGCCGCGGCGCGTTCATCGGCGCCGTCCATCGTTTCGCCGCCCGACTTGACGACCTCTATATGCTGACGGCCGGCGCCCTCTCCGCCGATCCCGACAACGCGCGTCTCTCCGCCGCCGATTTAGGCCTGGCGCCGGATCGCGCTTACGCGACCTTCCAAGAGATGGCCGCCAAGGAGGCTCTGCGCCCCGACGGAATCGAGGCGGTGGTCATCGCGACGCCGAACCATCTCCATCATCCCGTCGCCAAGGCGTTCCTTGCCGCGGGCATCGACGTCATCTGCGACAAGCCTCTGTCGACAACGATGGCCGAAGCCTATGAGCTTGTCGGCCTCGCCAAGAAGAGCGGCCTCGTCTTTGCGGTGACATTGAACAACACGGGCTATGCGATGGTCCGCCAAGCCAAGGAGATGATCGCCGCCGGCGAACTCGGCCAATTGCGCATCGTCCATGCCGCCTACATCCAGGATTGGCTGACCCTGCCGATCGACGCGCAAGGCCAGAAACAAGCCGAATGGCGGACCGATCCCAAGCGCGCCGGCGCTTCCGCCTGTCTCGCCGACATCGGCGTTCACGCGCATAATCTCGCCGCTTTCGTGACCGGCCTCGAGCTTGAGGAAGTGTCGGCGGATCTGACCACTTTCGTCGCCGGCCGTCGCCTCGACGACAATGCGCATGTGCTCTTGCGTTATCGGGGCGGCGTCAGGGGCGCGTTGATGGCGAGCCAGGTCGCGCCGGGCAATTACAATGGCCTTTCGCTGAAAGTATATGGCGCGAAGGGCGGACTCGAATGGGCCGGCGAGAGTCCGGAAATTCTGCGCTTCACGCCTTATGGCGAAGCGCCACGCACGTTGGTTCGCGGCGGCGCTGGAACAACGGACGCAGCCGCCCGCGCCTCGCGAATGCCGGCGGGCCATCCGGAAGGCTATATCGAAGGTTTCGCCAATCTCTATCGCGACGCCGCGAATTTGATCCGCGCTAGGCGAGCCGGCGTTGCGCCGGAACCAGAAGCGGTTCGATCGGTTCCTAACGTCGTCGACGGCGCCAAGGGCATCCGTTTTGTCGAGGCGGCGGTCGCTTCGAGCCAAGCGAACGGCCGCTGGACGTCGGCGGCGCTCGAAGGCGTTTGACTTGAGAGCTTTGGGCGTGGCCTAGTTGCCCGACCAATGTAAGAGGGAGGAAGAAATGAAAAGTTCCTGGAAGCTTGCCTTGTTGTCGATGGCGTCCGCCGTCGCCATGACGGCTGCGGCCGCGCCGGCTTCGGCGGAAGGCAAATATGTTGTCGGCGTTTCCAACACGCTGATCGGCAATGGTTGGCGCGAGGAGATGGTCTGCTCGATCAAGGCCGAGGCCTTGGCGTCGGGGATGGTCTCGAAAGTCATTCTCGCCAACCGCAACGGCGGGCCTTCCGAGCAGATCGCCGATCTGCGCAACCTGATCTCGGCCGGCGCAAACATCATCATCATCAATCCTTCCGATCGCAAGGCGCTCGACCCCGTTATCAAGCAGGCGACCGACAGGAAAATCGTGGTCGTCGCCGTCGACCAGGCGGTCTCTGAACCGTCAGCCTATGTGGTGACGAACGATCAGACGGCTTACGGCGAAGAAGGCGCCGAAGCGCTGTTCAAGAAACTTGGCGGCAAGGGCAGCGTCGTCGAGCTGCGCGGCATCGACGGCGTGCCTGCCGACGCCGATCGCCACGATGGCTTCACCGCGGCGTTGAAGAAATATCCGGACATCAAGGTCGTCGCTTCAGTCTTCACCGGCTGGTCGGGCGACAAGGCGGCCCAACAGATGAAAGATCTCCTCGCCTCCGGCAAGCAGATCGACGGCGTGTGGACTTCGGGAACGGATAAGCAAGTGGTCGACGCCTACAAGACCGCGAACCTCAAATACGTGCCGGTCGTCGGCGCGGACAATAACGGCTTCATGGGCGAGGAGATCGACATGAAGGATGCCGGCTTGGTCGGCATTAATGTGACCAATCCGCCGGCGGTCGGCGGCGCGGGCCTCAGCATTGCGCTCGACGTTCTTCAGGGCAAGGAACACCCGCACGTGGTGCATCTGACGCCTGAGGTCTATGACTCGACGACGGCGGACGGCCAAAGCTGGCTGAAAGGGCTCTATGACCCGAAGGTCGATCCGAACATGGCCGTGTACAGCCCCGTCAAGCCGTACACGCATTACACGATTGACCAGGAGAAGGCCTGCAAGGGTCCGGGCGAATCGTGACCCTCGGTTGAATTCCGTTCGTTTCTCGTCGCCGCGCGATCCTTTGGCTCGCGCGGCGACGCCAAACCGGAATGCTTTCAAGTCAAGTCGATTTGTATGAGCGAACCTTCCCTTCTTCTTGACGCCAGGAACGTGGGCAAGAGGTTCGGCTCCGTCGTCGCCCTCAGGGCCGCCGCGTTACAGGTGCGTCCAGGCGAAGTCCACGGTCTGATGGGGTCGAACGGGGCGGGCAAGAGCACGCTCGTCAAGATCATCACCGGCGTTTTTCCCGCCGACAGCGGCGAGATCGCCGTCAAGGGAAGCGTCCGTTCGTTCCGCTCGCCGGCGGAGGCCCGCGGCGCGGGCATTGTCTCCGTCTATCAAGACCCCGCTCTTGTGCCGGACCTGACCGTCGCCCAAAACATGCGCCTCGCCGGCGCCCGTATCGACGCCGTGCGCAAATGGCTGGCGGAGCTGGGCGTCGAGAGTCTCGATTTCAGCGCCTTAGTCCGCGATCTGCCCTACCCGACCCTACGCCTCATCGATCTCGCCCGCGCGCTTGCGTCGGAGCCCGCTGTGCTGCTGCTCGATGAAATCACGGCCTCGCTTCCGGCGGACCTCTCAGAGCGGATTTATGCGATAGTCAGGCACTGGCGTAACCGCGGCAACGCCGTGATTTTCATTTCCCACCGCATGGCCGAAGTATCAGACTTGTGCGACCGGGCGACGGTGCTGCGCGATGGCGTGACCGTCGGCGTAACCGAGCGCGCGCATGGCAGCGAGGAGCGCATCGTCTCGCTCATGTTGGGCGCTGATACTGCGGCGGCGGTCGCGTCCGCATCCTCGACGCCGGTCGCCCGCCAAACGGCACGCGACGCCGAGCCTGCTTTGGAGGTGCGCGGACTACGCCGCGCTCCGCTGCTCAACGACGTTTCATTCAAGCTGTACCCCGGCGAGGTTCTGGGCGTCGCGGCGCTGGAGGGACAGGGCCAAGAGGAGTTGTTCGACTGCATCGCCGGCAGCCGCCGTTATGACTCTGGCGCCATCTTCGCGCATGGCGAGGAACTCACGCTCCGCCATCCGGCGGATGCGATACGGGCGGGCGTCGTTCTCGTGCCGGCCAACCGATTGCTGGCGCTGATGCAGCAGCGGTCGATTCGCGAAAATATTGCGCTGCCCGCCTTTGGCGGCATGGGGAGTTGGGGGCTGATCGGAATGCGCGCCGAGCGACAGCGCGTCGAGTCCGCCGTCGCGCGACTTCAAATCGACACCCGCGCAGCGTCGGAACTGCGCCGATTAAGCGGCGGCAACCAGCAGAAAGTGGTGATCGCGCGCTGGCTTGCCAACGGCTTCAACACCCTCCTCTGCTTCGATCCCACCCGAGGCATCGACATCGGCACCAAGCGCCAGATTTACGCCTTGGTCCGTGAGCTGGCGGCCGCCGGTTCGGCCGTGCTCCTTTTCACATCTGAGCTTCCCGAAATCCAACTCGCCTGCGACCGCGCGATCGTGCTTTTCGGCGGCCGCGTGGTCGCCGAGATGCCCGTATCCGAGGCCGACGAGGCGACGCTTTTGCGCGCGGCGCATGGCCTACCGCAAATGCGAGCCGCATCATGACCGCGCCGGCCGAGGACGAATCGTCCGTCACGTCGGCTCGCGCTGCTCCGGAGAACGCACCCTTCGCGGCGCAGATCGGACGTACGATCCGCCGTAACCCGAGCCTGTTCGGCATGCCGGCATTGCTGGCGGCCTCGCTTGCGCTCACGGTCGCCATTCATCCCGAATTTTCCGATTTCGACCTGCAATCGCTGGCCATGGGCGCCATGCCGCTCGCCTTCGCCGCCGCAGCGCAGACCGCTGTCGTCATCTCGGGCGGAATTGATCTCTCGATCGGCTCGGCAATGGCCGTCGCCAATGTGCTGGCTGCAAGCACGATGGAGGGCCGGAGCTTCGGCGAATCCCTCGTCCTTGCCGTGCTGGTCCTTATTGCCGGGGCCGCGATCGGCGCGCTGAACGGCCTCATCGTCGTCCTGTCGCGCGTTCCTGACGTCGTGGCGACTTTGACGTCCGGCTTCATCTGGGGCGGCGTCGCGCTTCTTATCTTGGAAAAACCAGGCGGCGGCGCGCCGCCGGAATTCCTCGATCTCGGCGCCGGCACATTTATAACGACGTGGTTGCCGAATGCGCTGATCTTGCTCGTCATTGCTGTGGCTGCGATTTGGATTCCATTGCGCCGATCCAAACTCGGCTTGCAGATCTACGCGATCGGCAGCGATCGGGTCGCGGCTTTCCGCAGCGGCGTCAATGTCGAGCGCACCCGCTTCGCGTCCTACATATTTTCAGGCCTGTTCAGCGCAATCGGCGGCCTGGGATTGACCATGACCACCGGCATTGGAGCGCCGCTCGCCGGCGTCTATTATACGCTGAGCGGATTGGCGGCGGTGGTCGTCGGCGGCGTCAGCCTGGCAGGCGGGCGCGGCGGAATGGCCGGGCCGGTGATAGCGGCCTTCGTGCTGACCTTGATACCGACCGATCTGATCTTCCTCAATATTGATCCCAATTTCGGCCAGGTGATCCAGGGCACACTCATCGTGGTCATCGTGATGATCGGCGGTTTCGTGGCGATGGCGCGAGCGCGCAAATGACCGAATCCGCGAAGACCTCTTCCTCCCGAGTTGCGCCCGGCATGACCGCCGGCGGCGTTGCGTCATTCCTGCGCAGCCAGACGATCTTTGTGCTGATCCTGCTCTTGGTCGCTTTCGTGCTCGGCATCGAGATCGCCAGGCCAGGAACGGTCAACCGCACCTGGCTGACCAACATGGTGCTGTTCGCAGCGCCTCTCGGCATTATGGCCGGCGGGCAGACGCTCGTCATGTTGACGGGCGGCATCGACCTATCCGTTGCGAGCGTCGCCACGGCGGCGGCCTACCTGATGGCGACGCACTCGGTGCTCGGCGGCGTGACCGCCGTGGTCTGGGGAATGGGAGTTGGCCTAAGCGTCGGCCTGATCAACGGCGTCGGCATTGCCCTTCTCAGGGTGCAGCCTTTGGTGATGACTTTGGGAACAGGGCTGATGACTGAGGGGATGCTCGTCGTCTACAGCCAGAAAATGATGGCGGAGGGCCCGCATGTTCCGCCGTTCATCGAGGCTCTGGGTTCGGGCAAGTACCTAGGGGTCATCCCGAACGACCTCGTGCTCTGGGCGCCGGTGACGATTGCGATCATCTTCGTGCTACGCCGCACGGGCTATGGCCGGCTGCTTTATGCGATCGGGGATAATCAAGAGGCCTGCCACCTTTCAGGCATTCGCGTCTGGCGGGTGCTGCTCGTCAACTATATCGTCTGCGGCCTGCTGGCCGCCGCCGCCGGCCTGGTGATCGTCGGCGCGGTCGACGCCGCCGACCTCAGCCTAGCCGACGTCTATCTCTTGCCGTCTGTGGCTGCGGTCATCATCGGCGGCACCTCGATATTCGGCGGCCGCGGCGGATATTCCGGCACCATTGTCGGCGCGCTGATCCTCACTGTGTTGAACAGCATTCTCACCCTTCTTGACGCGCCAGAGCCGATCCGCCAGATCCTCTATGGCGCGATCATCCTGCTTCTTGCCTCAGCTTACACCCGTCTCACCGACTGAGCGATCAAAGTCCCGCGAAAGCTTTCCGGATGCTGACCCATGCCCGCCGATTTCCGCATCTTCGACAGCGCTTTTGACGGCGATCGCTAGCCGCGATGGAAACGCCGGCAGACGAATTGTACTTCTGCGTGGACGGCGGCGGCTCCCGAAGCCGCGGCCGCCTCCTCAATTTTCAAGGCGGGACGTTGGCCGAGGCGGCGGCGGGTCCGTGCAATCCTGCGACGAATCTCGAGAAAGCGCTGGCCAGCATCGCCAGTCTTTGGAGCCAATGTTGCGCAACAGTCGGCCGACAAGACAACCAGTTCGATGCAGTCGTCTTGGCGATCGGCGCGGCGGGAACGTATATCGAGGTTGACCGTGAGAATTTTTTAGCGGCCTGCCCGCCTTTCGCGCGAATCGTCTCGATAAGCGACGGCTATGCGGCGCTGATCGGCGCCGGATCCGGCGCGCCGTGCAGTCTGATCATCATCGGCACGGGCATCGCCGGCCATCGGCTCTATGAGAACGGGCTGTCGATCCAACGCGACGCGTGGGGATGGATCGCCGGAGACCGCGGCAGCGGAAGCTGGATGGGCCAAAAGGCGCTTCGCCATTGCCTGGCCGCGCTCGACGGCGTCGTTCCGCAAGACGAGCTGAGCCGCGCAGTGCTCAAGGCGATCGGCGGCGTCGACAAGTTGCGCGCCGGATGGATGAAGAATCTGGGGCCCGACCGCCTCGCCGCCTTTGCGCCGCTCGTCCTCGAACACGCCAATGCGGGCGACGCGATGGCGCTGCGTATTAGGCGGCGCGCCGTGGAGCATCTTGCAGCGTTGATCGGCGTTATCGCCGATCCCGACACACCGCTCTATGCGGCCGGCGGTCTCGTCCAGCCTTTGCACGCGTTCCTTTCTGAGAAAGCCGGTCGGCCCATCCTCGAGCCGAAGGGCGATGCTCTGACCGGCTGCTGGCTGGTCGCAAGCGGTAGGGCCCCGGTCGAGCGCGTGCTTCTCTTTGGCGAAACAGCGGAGCAAGCCTGATGACCGCCTCTCCTGTCGCATCGCCGGAAGGAACGATCCTTACGCCCAAAGGTTGGGTGCGCGGCCGCGTCGATATCGTCGACAGGGAAATCGCGACGGTGCGCGGCGACGTGTTGCCGGCGGGCGCGAAGCCCGAGGGTCCTTTCATTCTGCCTGGCTTCATCGATCTTCACGTCCATGGCGGCGGCGGCGCCGATTGGCAGGACGGCGAAGAAGGAATTCGCAATTTTGTGCGTTTCCATACCTCCCATGGCACGACAGCCATTGCGCCGACCACCGCGACCGGGCCGGTTCGAATCATCGAGCGGGCGCTCTCCGATATTGCGTCCATCGCAGAGAAACGGCGGCCGGGCGAGGCGGTCGTACTCGGCGCCCATCTCGAGGGTCCTTTCGTCAGCCCGCAGAAACCCGGCGCCATGAACATCGCTTACATGCTCGAGGGCGACGGCGCGCTGGCGAAGAGCTGGGCTGAGAAATACAAGATCGTGGTTGCGACGGTCGCGCCGGAAATCCCGGGCGGCCATGACGTCGGCAAGGCTTTGGCCGAAAGAGGCTGTCGGGTGCAGGTCGGCCACAGCATTGCGACGCCTCCGATGGTCGAAGAGGCGTTCCAGCACGGCTTCTCCGGCTTCACCCACCTTTTCAACGCTATGTCCCAGATGGAGCATCGCTCTCCCGGCGTCGCGGCCTACGCGCTCGCCAAGGCGCGCTACGCGGAAATAATTTCTGATCTTGTCCATGTCGACGAGACGGTGCTCTTGGCCGCCTATCGCGCTATCCCCCGCCTCTACGCCATCACTGATGCGAGCGCGGCCGGAATGCCGGACGGGAACTATCAGTGGGGCGGACACCGGATCATCAAGAAGGGCCTGCGCATCACGCTTGAAAACGGCGTGACCTTGGCGGGTAGCGCGATCACGATGCTGGACGCGCTTCGCAATCTCATCAAGATTGGGCTGACCATCGAACAAGCGTCGGATATGACCTCCGCCCGACCGGCGGAATATCTCGGCTTAAAGGATCTCGGTCGGATTGAGCCAGGCGCCAGGGCCTGTTTCGTCAAGCTCGACCACGACCTGACATTGCAAGGCGTCTGGGTTGACGGCGAGAGCGCCGCGCCAGCGACCGAGACGGCGCAAAGCCGCTGAAAGGCCGGCGATCAGATGATGGAAGGCGATAGATGAGCCGGCTGGCGGGCAAGGTCGCCGTGATCACTGGCATCGGCCCCGGAATCGGCAGCGCCATCGCGCGGACTTTTGCGCGAGAAGGCGCTGATCTCATTCTCGCCGGCTTTGCCAACGCCGCCTTTGAGGAGACGGTCGCAGCGGTTCAAGCGATCGGCCGGCGCGTGGCGGCGGTCCATGGCGATGTCGGCCGGCGCGCGACGTGGGACGAGATCGCCGCGGCGGCGGAGGCGGAATTCCGCCGCGTCCATATCGTCGTCAACAGCGCCGCGATTGGACACTTCGCTCATATCCTGGAGATCGAGGAGGAGCAGTGGGACGAGACGATGCGCATAAATCTGAAGTCCGTGTATTTCAGTTGTCAGACGTTCGTCCCTCGAATGATCGCCGCCGGCGGCGGCGTGTTCGTCAACATTTCCTCGGTCAACAGCCTCATCGCAAATCCCAGCCTGATCGACTATGCGACCAGCAAATCCGGCCTCAACGCGCTAACCCGCAATATCGCGCTCGATTATGGACTTAAAGGCATCCGCGCCAACGCTGTAGCGCCGGGAGCGATCTTCACGCCGGCCGCCGCCGATGGTCTTGATGAAGACGAAGCGAACTCGATTCGCGACAACTACCTCGTCGGGCGCTGGGGAACGCCGCAGGATGTGGCCAACGCCGTTCTCTATCTGGCTTCTGACGAGGCGTCCTTCGTGACGGGAACCGTCCTGACGGTCGACGGCGGGCTGACGATCCAGACGCCGGAGGCCGCGGTCCGCAAGTCCTTCCGCGCGCGCTGGCGCGGCAACAAGACTACCATTCACGATGCATGATTGTCGCTCCGCGCGTGATCTGACATGAGCGCCGAACCTCCTTCCGATTACCGTCTCGACGAGGTCGATGCGACCTCCGAGGTCGCGCGCAACGTCGGCCTTGCTCGACAGACCATGGCCGCCGATCTCGTGACGCGCGGCGACGGCTGGGAGCGGGGCGTTCGCAGCGTGCTTCTTGCAAACGACAAGATTTCGATCGAGGTCGTGGTCGATCGCGGCCTCGATATCGCCAGCGCTCGCATCCGTCAGATCCCTGTTGCCTGGCGATCGCCCACCGAAATTGTCGCGCCGTGGTTCGTGGAGAACAGCGGATATGGGCCTCATCGCGGCTTCTTCGGCGGGCTTCTCACGACCTGCGGTTTGGATCATATCGGCCTACCGGAGGAAAAACCGGCCGATCGCTTCGCCTACCCGAGGCGCGCGAAGGACGCGTTTCCGATGCATGGCCGCATCAGCGGAACGCCGGCGCGCCTCATGGGCTATGGCGTTCGCGAATTTGCGAGCGGCCTCGAAGCCTATGTCGAAGGAATCGTCACGCAGGTCGCCGTATTCGGCGAACACCTGGCGCTCACCCGGCGCGTCAGCATCCGCTACGGCAGCTCAACCGTGCGGGTCGAGGATGAAGTCGCCAACCAAGGCTATGCGGCGAGCCCCTTGGCTATGATGTACCATGTTAATGCCGGTTGGCCGGTGATCGCGCCGGGCGCGCGCGTTGCGATTGCCGGCCGCCTGCTTCGGGGCGAGGGCGACGGGTCCATCATTGGCGCGCCGAAGCTTGCCAAGCCGGAGCGGACCTGGCTCTTCGCTGCTGCGCCAGACGCGAGCGGGCGGGGCTTTGCCGGCGTCGCCAACGCCCGAGTGGACGCCAAGCATGCCGCGGGGTTGAAGGTCGCCTGGGAGACCGCCAACCTGCCGACCCTGGCGCAATGGGAGCTGGCGATGGGCGCCGGGCACTATGCGACCGGGCTCGAGCCGTCGACGCTCCTGGTGGAAAGCCCCGCCAACGGCCCACGCTTTCCGACCCTTCCTCCCGGCGAATCCAAGAAACTGGGCCTCACTCTTGAGTTATTGCTCGGCGATGCCGGCGAGGAACTCCTTTCGGCGAGCCAAACGAGCAGACGGAAGGCGCGATGAAACTCGGGTACAACACGTGGTCCATGCCAACGCTTTCCTTCGAGGACGCCGTCACGCATTGCGCGCGCTTGGGCTTCGATTCGGTCGAAGTGACGGTGAGCGATGGTTGGCGGACGGATGTCATGACGCTGGCGCCTGGCGCCGCCGCCGAGTGGAAGCGCATCGCCAACGACGCCGGCATAACCTTGACGAGCCTGACGGCGAACGCGCCTATCCTGGTTGAAGGGCCGGCCTGGGACGCCGCGCGCGACCGGTTGACGAGAAGCCTCGCTCTTGCGGCGGAATTGCAGGCGCCGGGGCAACGCATGCCGATCAGCCTGACCGCCTCGTTTCCGAGCGTGCTCGGGGCGCCTCCCCAGGACTTGTCGGACGAGATGTGGCGAAACGAACGCGGTCGCGTCGTCGCGAGATTCGGCGAATTGGCCTCGATCGCCCGACGCCTCGGCGCGCGGGTCGCGCTCGAGCCGCATGTTTGGACGCTCGTTTGCAATGCCGAGCGCGCCCTGCAGGTCCTGGATGAGGTGGCGAGCGATGCGCTCGGCCTCAACCTGGACATCAGCCATTTCGCGGTGCAGGGCCTGCCGATCGCCGAGAATGTTCGCACGCTCGCCCCGCGAGCCATCGGCTGCGAAGTCAAGGATCAACGCGGCGTCAAGCCTCATTTCGAGTTCCTGATCCCCGGCGAAGGCGACTTCGATTACGTCGCTTTCCTGCGCGAAATGGTCGCAGCCGGATATGACGGAAGCGTTTCGGTGGAGATCAGCGTCTTGAGGCAGCGCCTTGACGGCTACGACCCGTACGAGGCGGCGAGGCAATCCTACGTGACGCTCGCCAAGGCGTTTGAGCTGGCGGGCGTCGTGCGACCCAAAGCAGACGCGTCAAGGCGAATGGAGCGATGACAAAGAAAGTACGGTTCGGGCTCGTCGGCTGCGGCGGCATCGGCAAGATCCACGCCGACGCGATCGCGCTGCTCGCTGAGGCAGAACTGGTCGCCGTCTGCGACGTCGATATCGCACGCGCCAGCGAGACGGCGGCGAAGCACGGGATAAACCAGGTCTACGCCTCCGCCGAGGCCATGCTGGACGCCGTCGAATTGGACGCCATAACCGTTGCGACCGATCACAAGCATCACTTTGTTCCGGCGATGGCGGCGATTGAACGCGGCGTCAACGTGATTGTCGAAAAGCCGATCACCGTCTCGCTCGAAGAGGCCCATTCGCTTGTCGAGGCCGCGAAGGCGCGCCGCGTCAAATTGGGCGGCGTGTTTCAGCGCCGGTTTTTCCCGGCGGCCCAGCGCATGCATCAGGCGATCGCCGCGGGGCGCATCGGCAGAGTGACCGTCGCCGAATGCATCGCGCTCCTCGGGCGCGATCGCGCCTATTTCGCGAGGGACGCCTGGCGAGGCACCTGGAAGGGCGAGGGCGGCGGCGCGCTGATGAATCAGGCTGTCCACATGATCGACATGCTTCTCTGGATGGTGGGCGTCCCGACCGAAGTCTATGGCCGCTGGGCGACGCTCAAACATGGCGAATATATCGACGTGGAGGATTCAGCTTGCGCTGTGGTCGGCTTCGACAATGGCGCGCTGGCGACGATCACGGCGACGACGACGCTCGAGTCGATCGAAAAGGCGCCGGGTTTCCGCATCGCCGTGCATGGAGCGGCGGGTTTCACCTTAGGGATGGCGGAAACGCCCGAGCTGACGCAGGCAATCACCGATCAATGGCCGTTCGACCCGGAGAGCGCCGTGAAAGAATGGGCTGCGGCCGAGCGCGGCAAGCCGGGTTTTCCAGGCTTCCACTCGGATCAATTGCGCGACTTCGCCGCCGCCATTCTCGAAGACCGTGAGCCCACCGTCACCGGGCTTGACGCGTACCGCGCTCTGGAAGTCATCAAGGCTGTCTACCTTTCGGAAGCGCGGCGGCGGCCGATTGCTCTACCGATGTCGGCGGCCGATCGGACGGAAGTTGACCGCATGACGAGCGGAGAAGAATCCTGAGCCGGCGATGGCGGCAGGAGCGTTAGGATACGAAGCGGCGATTAGACTTTCGAATGCCTATTGCGGCCTTCTACATCGGTTCTTACAGCATCGCCTCGCCATGGGCCGGCGCGCCGGGGGCGCATGGGGCGGGCGTTCGCCGCGCCGACCTTGACCTTGAATCAGGCGAAATCGTCGTAGGACCGACGAAGAGCGAGCTCAATCCGTCGTTCCTCGCGCGGGACGGACAAGCCGGATTGCTCTGGACGATCACCGAGCCGGAATTCGGCGGCGAACTTATTTGCTATCGCGAGGAGACTGGCCGGCTGAACTTGATCGGCCGTGCGGCAACCGGCGCGGATGCGCCGTGCCACCTGGTCATAGACCGGGACCGTGGGCTCGGTTTCGTCGCGCACTACCACGGCGGCTGCGTGGCCGCGCTTTCTCTTGGCGACGACGGCCGGCCGCAAAGGACCCTCGCTCTCCTCGCGCCGCCCGGAATAGCGCGTGGCGAGGACCGCGGCGGCGCTCACGCGCGGCCGCACGCGTCGTTGCTGCTGGGCCAGGAAGAGCTCCTGGTCACCGACACGGGGCGAGATCTCGTTCTCCTCTATAAGATCCGCGGCCAAGGTTCGACCGGCGCCTTTGAGCTTCTCGACGCGTTGCCCTTGCCCATCGGGTCGGGGCCGCGACATGTGGCGCATCGTCGCGGTCAGGACGTCATCTATGTGAGCAATCAGAATTCGAGCGGCGTTTCGATTGTCGCCCGCGTTTCGACAAACGAAGGGCCGAGGCTCGAATTGCGCGGGATCGTTTCCGCGCCCAACCTCGGCCGCGCTCAACCCGCGCCTTCCGAGATCGCCCTCCACCCGACGCGGGACGTCCTCTACATGGCGAACCGCGAGGACAATTCCCTCTCGATCTTCAGCGTCGACTCCGCAACCGGCGGGCTCGCCGCCAAGGGATGTGTCGACGTCATGGGTCGGAACCCGCGCCATTTCGGAATTTCGCCGGACGGCGGCTACTTAATCGTCGCCAATCAGGATTCCGACGAGCTCACGACGTTCCGGCTCGGCGGCGATGGCCGCGACGCGACCTGGACAGGACGGCGCTTCGCGGTCGCCACACCGACCGCCGTCTGCTTTTGACGAAGGCCGACGCTTCGGTCGCCGGATCAGCGCGTCTCGAGCTTCTGCGCTGATCCCGATGCGGAAGCGGCGTAGGTCTTGTCGATGATCTCGATGACGTGGCGCTGACGCGACGCATTGGAGCCATTCGCCGAGACGAGACGGCCGCTGGCGATCTGCGCGGCGAAGGAGCGCATAATCTCGGCATCGCCATCCCACGGCGCCAACGCCGGCCGGTAGCAATTGGACATGTTGTTGTACTCAATCGGCGTCGCGCCCTCGATCGCGGCTTTAGGCAAGAAAACCACGATCGGATTGGTCTTCGACGCCAGGTTGACGAAGATCATGCCGGTCGTTCCGTAAATCCTCGTTTCGCAAATGACGTTCCGGTGGTCGGACGGAGAACACCAATTGGCGCGGATGGTCGCGAGGATGCGGCTCGGCCATTCCAGCGCCATCGCGACGTTGTCGTCGACCGTCACTTTGATTGGTTCGCCCGCGGCTGAGGTCCGATCGGGAATGGCGGTGTTCACACGTCCGAGCACCTGCTCGGCCGGTCCGAACAAATAGGTGAGCTGGCTGATCAGATAGACGCCGAGATCGGCAAGCACGCCCCATTCCGCTTTATCACGATCAAAGAACCATGGCGCGTGTTGCGGCCCCTGATGGGCCAGCACGGCGTCGGCCGAAGTGACGCGCCCAATCGCGCCCGCTTCGATCAGCCGCTTCGCCTCCTCGACCGGTGGATTCTCATCAAACGGCAGCGCCATATAGACCCGCCGGGATTTCTCCGCCGCCTCGAAGATGCGCCTGGCGTCGGCAAGAGAGGTCGCCATCGGCTTTTCGCTGAGAACATGCTTTCCCGCCTCGAGGCACCGAATGGAAAGCTCGGCATGGCTTGGATGGGGCGTCGAAATCACCACCGCCTCGATCTCCAGCGCGCGAAGAAGCGCGTCGAGATGGGGATAGATCTTGCCGCCATATTGCTTGACGATCGGCTCGCAGATCGCGGGCGTGCGCGATTGAAGGCCCCTGAGCTCGAATTCGGCGCTGCCGCCGATCGCCGGGAAATAGCGCGCGCGGGCGATATCGCCGCAGCCGATGACTCCGATCCCAATCTTCGGCATGGACCCCTCTCTCGCTGCTGACGAGCGTGTGGCTATATGCGCGCGACCGGCTCTGCGGAGCCCTTTTGCGCTGATTTGATTCCCGCGTCGAGGATCGCCATTGCCGCAAGGTTTATCGGATAGGCGAGCGTTGGATGAAGAGGCTCGCCCGTCTCGATATGATGCAGGAATTCTTCCGCGATGGTGGCGCGGCCCGCAGGCAGAGGCTCGCCCTTCTCAACGAGGCTCGGCGTTTTGGCGCCGCGCTCGCCGTAGACCAGGATGTCGGCGCCGTCCAAGACGATCGTCCCTTTCGTACCATAGACGATCGGCCCGTTCGGCACGCCGTTGTGGAACGTGGTCCAGCTCGCTTCGAGGATCGCCATCGCGGAAGGGAAGCGCACCAGCATCGCTGCATTGTCGTCGGCGTCGCCGGCGCTCATGAGGTTGGCCTTGAAGCATTGCACGGACACAGGCGGCGGGAGGAGCCACGACGCCAGGCATGCGCCGTAGCAGCAATAGTCGAGCAGCGCGCCGCCGCCCGCCGCCGCCTGATGCCACCATTCCTTCGCCTTTTCCGCATTCGACACTTGGCCTGAGATCACGGTCGCGCCGGGATGCGTGCTGCCATGCGCAAGGGGGCCGAGCGAAGCCGGATTGCGCCATTTGAGCTCCCAGACGTCGCCGACTGCGCCGGCGTCGACCATTTCCTTCAGCCGGCGATAGGCCGGATGCCAGGTGATCGGCCAATTGACCGCTAGGGCAACCTTAGCTTTCTCAGCGGCGGCCTTCATGCGCAACGCATCGTGAAGTCCCGCGGCCATGGGCTTTTCGGTCAGCATGTGAACGCCGTGCTGAGCGATCGCCTCGGCGACATCGGCGTGCCGCCTGTTCTCCGGACAGAAGATCGCGATATCCAGCTTCTCCGTCTCCAGCATCTTCTGATAGTCGTCGTAAGCGCGGGGGCCGCCGGGCGCGGCGAGGGTCCGCGTCATGTTCGCCTGACGGCTGCCTTCCACCGTCGTTACAGAGGGGGTCAGCGGCCGCGTATCCGCGCAGGCGACGATCTGCGCGCGACCGCTGGCGATGAAGCGGTCAACCAGTTCGTTCACATGCATGTGAGCAAAACCAATCACGCCCACCCGATAGGACTTCCCATTCCGATCGCTCATTGATCAACCCTTAAAGTGTAAACGCATCTGGTCCGTCGGCAAGAATAGCTGAAGCGCAGGCGCGCCGTCGAGGATCGTCGACCCGTCTTACCGAGCCTGAAATCATAGCGCCGCTAAACGCTTGACCGGTTCTGACGTTAGCGTTGACACCAAGGCGCCCCTGTCAAAAGAGCGCCCGTCGGGACGACGCACCACTTCCGAAGTTTCGATTTCGCCATCATGGCTCGCGCTCCTTACGACGACGCGAATGCGGTCCGTTCACAGCACGCCGCCGCGATGAAGCGGTGGGGCAGAATGCGGTCAACGCGCATCGCCTCGATGCGATGTACGTTGCGCAGCCCGACCCGGCGATCGGCCGCCAAGCGCGCCACAAACGCGTTCGGCAGCGCTCAAAAATCATCGAAGCGTCCGCCGCGTCCGCGTCCTTCGGCGAAAAGCTTGGCCCCCGCGCGCGCTTCCTCGAGGCTGCCGACGCCGATCGTAAATTCGCGAGCAAGCGCCGTCGCGAGATCGAGACCGGACTGCTCGTAGGCTGATTTTCGATCCCCGCGCATTGCGCCCGCCGGAAAGCGGGCGATCTCAGCGGCAAGCGCCTGCGCCGCCGCAAGCGCGCCGCCTTTCGGCGCGACGCGATTGGCGAGACCCATGGCGAGCGCTTCGGCCGCCCCGACAGGCCGTCCGGTCAAGATCATATCCAGCGCCCGGCCAAGGCCGATCAAGCGAGGCAGCCGCACCGTGCCGCCGTCGATCAGCGGAACGCCCCATCGCCGACAAAACACGCCGAAGACGGCGTCCTCCTCTGCGATTCTCAGATCGCACCAACAGGCGAGTTCGAGTCCGCCCGCAACCGCATAGCCGCTGACCGCGGCGATGACCGGCTTCGCGAGAGCCATGCGCGTTGGACCCATGGGGCCATCGCCGTCAGGCTCGAGCCGATTGCCGGCGCCGGCGCCGAACGCATTAAGATCGGCGCCGGCGCAGAAGACGCCGCCGGCGCCCCAAAGCACCGCGACCGCGGCCGTCTCGTCAGCTTCGAAGGCGCGGAAGGCCGCGGCCAGGGCCTCCGCCGTCGCTCGGTCGACAGCGTTGCGGGCTTCTGGGCGGTTGATCGCAATTGTCGTGACCGCGCCATCGCGCGAAGAGGTCACGGCGTTCATTCTACGGGCCGACCAGCCGCGACCAAGCCCCGTGGAAAGGCCGAAGACGTCAACGCCTCCTCCTCTTTTGAGTTAAGGTCCCCTGCCGCAGGGGCGACGTTCGCCAAGCGATGCGCCTTGCGGCGGCGCAAGATCGGAAGCGCCGGCGCCGAGCGCGTCGGCGAAGATCAGTGAACGACGCGAACCGTCGGCGTGATCGGAAGATCGGCAAGCGTCGTATTCAGCGCGATCAACTGGGTCAGCAACCCGATGATGCGCTTGGTGTTGGCGGCGCCATCCTCCGGCACGCAATAGTTCACGCCTTCGTAATTTACGCTCAGGAAGCACGGGCCGGCCGGCCCTTGCTCGATGTAAAACAAATCGTCATCGCGGAACTGCTGTTGATCGATCGCCGCGACGCTCTCCAACTTGATGCGCCCGCCCTCGCCGCCAGCGAGGATGCGGCCGAGATATTGGAAGATTGCGAAGGCCGACCGCGGCAGCACCGAAATCGCTACGCGACGATGGGCGCGATCGTAAAAGGTCACCGTGCGCGAATCGGGCGAGACTGTCGATGATCCGCACATTGGCGAATTGCCAGCGAATGGCGCGGTCATATTCGCCCGGTCGAAGCACAATTGGTACTCCTCCGGCGCGTTCGCTGCCCCATCCTTGGAGTCCTTGGACTCTTTGCCCGATCCATGGCCGCCGCCGCCCTTGGACTTTTGGCCCGGCACTGGCTCGCTCGAAAGACCGTACCGCATCGCGAGAGCGACGTAATTCCGGAAAGCGGGGAAATTTGGGTCAAGCGGATCGTTGCGCAGCTCACGCCTTTTTCCGTCGCGCTCCTCGACGACGCGATCGGTAAAGAGATAGAATAAGACTTCCGGCGCCACTCCTTGCTGAGCGAAGAATTGCAAAGTGCGCGGCGCAACCTCGGACAAGAGGCCATTGTAGAAGTCTTTGGTCTCATTGGGCGAGGCTTCAAAGCTGGTCACGCCGCTGACCGTGGCCGAATTTCCGACATAGCCCGAACCGCCGGGGTTGGCGCCGAAGATCGTTTGGCCCTCTACCTGCGACGTGCCGAGAAGGGAGCTCGAGCCGGCAGCGGCTGTTGCGGCCGTCGGCGCAAATACGTGCGGGCCGAACAGAAGCGAAGGCAGCCCCATCGTCGCAGACGAGGTGTTCGATGCGTTGACATTGCTGAGCTGGACAAAGCTTAAAGGTTCGGCGTGGCTCGCCCGAATGATGTTCGTCAAGATCATGTCGTCGCGAGACTGTTCCGCGGCGACGTCGAATCGATCGAAGCGATTCTCGAACCTGTCATTGTAGGCGCAACCCGACGTCAGCAAGGCGACGGCGGCTACAAAGCGCCAACGCCGCACAAACACTCGACTCATAGGCGCCCCCGCACCCAACGCTTTTGGCCAGATTGTCGAATTTGCCCGCCCAATAAAACACTATTGCCGACTGAGACCCGCCACGCAAGCCCGCGCGGCGGCGTCGCCCACAGCCGCTTTGAGATCGACTTGCGGGGTTCGAGGCGCGGCGATCAGGCCTCGGCCAGGTCCGCCCGCCGGACCTGAATTTGCGCCGCGCGCCGACCGAGATCATCGAGGATAGGCATGCCTTCCGGGTCATCGAAACGGCGCACTTGCGCAAGCTGGGTTTCCGAGAGGGTGACGCCCAATTCGTTCTTCAGCCAATCTTCCTCAAGCTTCACGTCGTAGCGCAAGAACCGAAAGAGCGCGCCGAAAGGCGGCACGACGTCCTTAAGATCGCCGATCTCGGAGTTGATCGGCCAGCGGGGCCCGCCCTTGCCGAGCCAGGACATCATGGTCAGGGTCAGTTGCTGATTGTCCGATATCTGCTGCATGAGCGAACGAAGAGCGATGGTCATCGAACTCGCCCGGCGGAGATCCTCGCTCGACATGGCGGCGCGGAACGATCCTGTCCCGAGCGAAACGAACGTCAGGCGGTCAACGTCCATCGGCCAGCCGATGCGGTAGGCGGGCAGCGTCACGGCGAGAAAAAGAGCGAGCGCGGGATCATTATGCGGCGTCATTCCGCCGTCGACGAAGAGCGCGGGCGGCGCCCCTTCGACAATCTCGATTTCCTGGGGATCGAAATAGTGAGGCGCGGCGGTGCTCGCGCGCACGATGCTGGCTAATGAATAGTCGCGATTGCCGATGTAGGAGCGATCGCCTGGCGTTTCCCAAAACATGGCGCGCGGATTGTTCGTGACGATCCAGGCGCTGCCCTTGTCGATCCGCTTGATCAGGACGCCCAGTCCCGTTTGCAGGTCGTTCGAGTCCAGCTTCCGCGCGCCGACAATCCCCTCGAGCTCGCGCCGCAAAGCCCTTGCGTCGAACTTCGATTGCCAGCCCGGCAGGCGAAAGATCGGCTTGCGGAAGACCTTTGGGCCGAGATCGAAATAGAATCTACGGATCTCCGCCGCCGAATAGCCAAGCGCGAGCGCCGTCGAGATAATCGCCCCCGTAGAGGTCCCGCCGATAAAGTCGAAATGGTCGCAAAGCCGCACCGGTCTTCCCGCGTTCGCCGCGAGCTCGGCCTCGATGCGCTCGACGAAGCAGAGCGCGATCACGCCGCGCACCCCGCCGCCGTCGATCGACAGGACCCGTTTACGTCCGGGCCCAAAGAGATGGCGATCGCGCGCCGAAAGCGCATCGCCCCCAACGTCCGCGTTCGTCATCGGCCTGCGGCTCCCCTATAAGATGCTCACCACGCTCGACCAGCTGAAAACGGCTTCGTTCATAATTTCCACCGCGCGAAATCCTACGGCCCGCGCGACTGCGGCGGTGTGCGGCGCGGCCGCGATGTCGCGAGTCAGGCGCTTGAGGCCCGCGGCGACTTTCGCCGAGCGGGTTCCTTGCCGGACCACGTCGAGCTCCCGCCGCACATTGTTCATCGCTCCAAAGAGCGACGGCGCGCCGCTCAGCGCAAAACTCAACGCCGACAACAAGGACGTCGACGACAGAGGGCCAAAATGGTGGCTCGGCGTCAGAGCGAGGCCGCCCAGGACAATCGCAAACCCGATCAAGATGAACAGGGATATGTTGGCGGCGCGCCGAAATCCCCGGTCGAGCCGACGAAACCGTCGGAAGGCGGCCTGGTGGTAGGCAATCTGTTCGCCGATCTCCGCGCCCGCCAAACGCTCCAGCACGGCCGGCGCGTCGGCGTCTTGGAGCGGCTCGAAGGAAGGGGAGGCGCCCGTCACCCGGTTGTGCATCCAATTGACCCAATCGGTCTCGCTCGACCACCGATGGGGGACGCCGCAAAGCACCAGGAGCCTGCCCGTGCGCAACACTTCCGCGAGACGGCGATATTCTATCCACTTCTCGCGCCAGTGATTACGCTGCGAATGACGTCGATCGAAAAAGATAAGGACCGTCGCGATGATTTGGAACGGAATGGTGACGATCGTCGAAGGCGGATACAGGGTGCCGATCATGCCGGAGCCGATGCTCACCAAAAGAAGAAGCAGCGAACGGGCGACAAGCGTGCTGCGCCAGCGCTGGCCGTAGGCGATCGCCAAGGCGTCGGCGCGGACATAGTGCGACTCAAGCCCTTCGATCGCCCCCGCGGCGCCTGGCCGGGTTTGACGGACAAGATCCAGCGCGCGATCCCAAGAATCGTCGGACGCGTCCGAGCTTGGCCGACTACTCTCGCCAATCATGAACAGCAACAAATCGTAGGCGTGCCGCCCGACGCGCTGATCCGGCGGTTCGGCGAGGTACTCGATGAGCTTGCGACTTTCTTCGCCCGCGCGCGGCGGCGCAAAGGCGGCCGCGATGGTTCGCGGGCTTGCCGGAATCGAAAGATCGCTGTTTCTCCCCTGCTTGGCGACGAGGCTCGCTCCGCGAAGATCGAAACGGGGCGCCTCGTCGACATCCGACGCCATGATGATCGCCGGCAGCGAACCGACGCGCGGCAAGTCCGAGGCCACGGGGACAATCGCCAGATCGCATTGCGGCGCAAGGAAGTCGACCGTCGCGTCGCGCCTCAAAAGACGACAGCCCGTCGAGCCCGCCGCGTCGATGAGAGCGTCGGTCGGCGCCTCTTGCCCCGGATAGACGACCTCAACCACCGGAGTCTCATCGTACACCCGACCCCAGCGCGCTGACGCCTCCTTGGCCGCGGCGACCAAAAGGTCGAGAACCGCTACGACCCGCTCGGCGTCACGGACGTTTGCCCCCCCCAGCCAGAGGGCGCGAAATTGGGTCGGTGCGCCCGCTTCCTTCGTCATCGATTTCAGCGACGATGGCTAGTTGATCCCTCGGTTGACGAAGGAGACGGGAGCTACTCCCCCTTGTCAATAGCTTGCCCCGCGACGTCAGAACGACAGATTGCGGCTCTCGACAGCCACCCGCCAGCTTTCGACGTCGGCGAGCATTGCGGCCAACGCCTGCCGCGCGCGAGCCCGCAATTCGGGAAGGGTCGCCGATTCGCCTCCCAGCAATCCGGACAATCGATCAAGCTTGCGCATGGTTCGGCGCGAACGGCGCGCCGTATCCTCGAAGTCGCCGAGTTGTCGAATGCCATAGGAGGCCGTCGCCAAGGCCGGAAGAACGATGGCGAGAAAAGTCGCCGTCCTGTCCAGCGTGGGATACAAGGTCAACCCGAAAACATGGGCGAACACGAACAAGACCGGCTCCAGAAACGAGGCGACGACGCAGAGAATGCCCACCCGCTCGAGAGCGCGGTCAGCTTGCTCGGCTTCGGAGGCCGTTTTCGCGTGATATCGACGCTGCGCCTCGACGAGCTCGATCAGCTTCCTGCGCAGGTCGGTAAGCATCAGGGACAAGTCCGCTGAGAATACCGGCTGCTCGCGCAAGATCGAGCGAACGTACCATCCGGTCCATGCCGATTGTTTCGCCGAAAGCGTCTCCGGCCAAACGCCTAAGCTCCAGAAGGACTCGGCCATGCGCAGCCGCTCGGCGGCCTCACGCGCTTCGAACCAACGGCGCCGCCATTGCCGCCATCGGGCAAGGCTGGTCCCTGCCACGACGACAATGATACAGGCAAATTCGCCAGCCGCCGGAAGCGCGCGCCCCTCTCTTGGCGCGAGCAACGTCCAAGCGACGAAGACGACGGCCAATGCGCCGAACAGAAAGTTCCAAAAGAACGACGTGCGGAATGCGTCGGCAAAATGCACGCCGATAAGGTCGGCAGCGGTCGCCGCGCTTCGCAATCTCGCGTTCTCGGCCTGATTGCTCGGCGGCGCGCTCGCCGCGACGCTCGCGGGCGCGGGGGGCGATTGGGCCGCGTCCAATCTCCTGGCGACGCCAAGGCAACGTCGCAAAAAGGCCCACCCGCGGTGGCGATAGACCCGGGTGATGGGAGTGCGGAAATAGACGCGCAAACCGTCGATTTCGCCCTCGCCGCCCGGCGTGCGGGCGAGGGCCCCCGCGAAGGACGCAAGCGCGGCCGCGAGCCAGTCCGCAGACCGGCGGACGAGCGCGCCCTCATCGGCGGACCGCCGCGCCGCGAGGGCCGCGACCAGCCGTTCGAGTTTTGCGGCCAGCCGGTGCGAACGGCGCGGCTCGCTCGGTCCGGCCTCGTAGCCCGCCGGCAGAACCAAGCCGGAGATGATCTTCCGGAAACCCTGTTCGAGGTTTTTCTCCTCGATGAGTTCGTCGGCGTGTCGGGCGGCCAGAGGAAATTCGAAGTCGCCGCGCCAGCACAGACGGGCGGCCCCGCCAGGGTCGATTATGAGGACCGGCGTCCCCAGCCGCGCGGCCTCCTCGACCGTCTCGCCCGTGCCGCCGAGGCCGAGGGCCGGCTGTCCATCCCAAACGACGATCAGAATGTCGGACTGCGCCAGCAGCGTCGCGCCCCCTTGCTCATAGGCGCGCGATCTTGCCGCTTCGGTGGCGAGGCCTGCGACGTCCGGCAACACGAGCGTTGCGCGGGCCTCGCCCATGAGCGCGCGAAACTCCTCCCGCGACTGCTCATTCTGGAATGTTTGCTCGTAAGCCTCCTGTTGGAAGGGCAAGACCGCGTCGAAGGGGAGAGCGTGGGCCATCGCGGCCTCCGCGCCGACGCGGTCGGCGCCTTCGCCGAGACTCGTGACGATGGCGATAAGCGGGGGGTGCGGGGCAAACCATTCCGGGCTTTGATCAAGGAGGTCCTGGGCGATGCATTTGAGCATGGACAGCGCTTCGTCCATCGCCGCGCGCACCGCCTTGACGTCAAAGGCGGGGCCGCGCGGCGCGCCGGCGGTCGAGCTGCGGTCGAGGCGATGACCGGCCACAGCCACGGTCAGCGCGAGCACCGGTTTTGGGGGCAGATTGCTCATAGGAAACTAGAGCCCCCTGGCGTTGGTTCGACGGCGCAGGGCCGCATATTGGGATTGCAAGACGACGGGGGCAAGAACTCGGACTCGTCGATCGCGGGGGCTCCCCCATGAATTGTCACAGGCCGCGCCGCCAACCAACAAGGATTTGCACGAAAAGTATCTTATCTATAATCATTACTTCGTCGGGGGCGCGACGCCGATTACGAATACGGTGGAGACCAGAGAATTTATGGTTGCGCCGGTTTTTATCAGCTATTCGTCGCGAGATTACGAAAAGGTCCGGACGCTGGTCGACGCGATCGAAGAGCGCGGCGTCAAGTGCTGGTTCTCCAAACGCGACATCCGAGCCGGCGAGCACTATGGCGACGTTATTGTCGACACGATCGAGCGCGCGCCCGCGATGGTTCTCGTCTTTTCGGCAAACGCTAACACCTCGGAGGAGATCAAGAAGGAGATCGCCCTCGCCAGCCAGCGAGGCATGACCGTCATTCCAGTGCGCCTCCAAGATGTCGCGCCGAGCAAAGCCTTCCGCTACGAACTCGTGACGCGAAATTGGATCGATCTCTTCCCTAAGTGGGACGAAGGCCTGCAGCTCCTCGTCGACCGGCTTTTCGAGGCCATAGGGGAACGTCCAGAGCCGTCGCGGCAGCCGCCTTCTCCAGCCCCGCGTATGCCGATGTGGGTCTATGCGCTGGTTCCTTGCGCGGCGCTTCTCGTCGGCGGAGGTTATTTTTGGCTTCGCCCCGAGCCGCATGGCCCGGCGGACCTAGCCGCCGACGCTCATGCGGCCGGCGGCGCGCCGTCAAAGAGCGATCCAGCCGTCGCGCCAACGCCGGCAATCGCGCCGGCGCAACACCCTCCGCCTACATCGACGTCGCAAGTATCGGCTGCGGCCGTTGTCGCGCCGGCGGCTAATCCGCCTGCTCCGACGTCGGCGCCCGCCAGTCCTCCGGCGCAGAGCGCGGCCGCCTCGCCGTCCGCTCCCCCTGCGGCGACCCCGGTCTCCGCGCCGGCGGCCAATCCACCCGCGACGGCCGCGCCCTCGCAAGACTCGACGCCTCCGCCGGCGGCCCCCGTTCAAGCTGCCGCGACGACTGAACGGCAATCCGCGCCGCCGGCCGTCCCTCTGCCGACGCCGACGCCGACACCGCCGGCCACGTCTTCCGACGCCGCTCAAAGCGCGCCGGCGCCGCCGGTGCAACTCGCGGCGATGACGCCGCAAGTTCCGCCCAAATCAAATGCGCCCGCCGCTTCAAAGGAGATTTCCGTCGGGCCGCCGCCACCCTTTGATCCGAATACGACCGGCGGCCAAATCTTCAAGGAATGCGACAAGTGCCCGGAAATGGCGGTGACGCCGCGCGGCTCAGCCCTTCTCGGCTCGCCGCCGCAGGAGTCGGGACGCCAATCCAGCGAGCCGGCGCCGCATGAAATCGTTATTGCGCAGCCATTCGCGGTCGGCCGGTTCGACGTGACCTTCGACGAGTGGGACGCCTGCGTGGCCGAGGGCGGCTGCAACAATTGGCGGCCTGGGGACTTCGGCTTCGGGCGCGGTCGTCATCCGGTCGTCTTCGTCTCATGGAATGATGCGGAAGCCTATGTCGCTTGGCTGAAGCAGAAGACCGGCCAGCCCTATCGCTTGTTGAGCGAGGCCGAATGGGAATACGCCGCCCGCGGCTGCACGACGTTAAAATGTCCCAACGCGCCATTCTGGTTCGGACAGATCACGCCGGAACTCGCCAATTACGATTCGCGATACGCCTATGAGGGCAGCCCAAAGGGGCTCTCGCTAAAGAAGACGTCGCTGGTCGATCAGGGCGCGCCGAACCCCTTCGGCCTTTACAATATGCTTGGCAATGTTCGCCAATGGGTCGCCGATTGCTGGAGCGCGTCGCCACCGCCCGCGCGGTCTGACCCTGGGCCGCGTCTCAGCGGCGATTGCGCCGATCGCGCGGTTCGCGGCGGCTCGTGGTCGGACAAGCCGCAAGACTTGCGAGCGGCGGCGCGCTCATGGGCGGCGAGCGACGAGCGCTCGCCCTATATCGGCTTTCGCGTCGCCCGCGCGCTTGGACCTTGAGAACCGCTGGGGCGGTCGAAATAGGGGCGCAGTCAGGAACGACACGGGTAGTGACGAAAGGCCCTTAAATGATCACGCGACGACTGGGATTGAGCCTGGCCGGACTTACGGTCCTGGCTTGCGCCTTGTTGATGGACGTAAGCCCTTGCCTTGCCACTCAGGCAACCACGTCGGCGAGCCCCGCCGCAAGCGCCCCATCGGCCGGCCCGACGCGCCGCGCCTTCGTGCTCGGCGTTCAACATTATTCCGACCGGGAGATACAGCCGCTTTCCCGCTCCGACACTGACGCCGCCGACATCGCCGCCGATCTCGAGCAGATCGGCTTCGACAAGAAGAACATCACGCTCGCCACGGACCTTCGCGCCAAGGCCGATTTCGACAAACGCTTCTCGGCTTTTCTGGCGACGGTGAATGAAGGCGACACCGTCTTCTTTTTCTTTTCAGGCCACGGCCTCGGCGTGGAATCGACCGGCACGAACTATCTGCTGCTGGCCGATCTGAAGAGCCTCTATACTTTCACGCGCGATCAGCTCCTTCCCGGCGATCAGCGGAGCGAAGACATCATCGCGCTGAAGATGCCGTCTTTCGCCGGCGCCTACGAGACCGACGAGATCCCCAAGAACGGCGTCTCGGCGACCGACGTGATGCAGCAGATCGCGCAAAAGAAGCCGAGAGTCGCTTTCATCGTCCTCGACGCCTGCCGCTCGCTCGCAACGCCGAGCGGCGACGTCCGCACGACCAGGCGCGGACGTGATTCAGGCAGCCGCCTCGTGCCCAGCCAAGACCTCGCGCCGGGTTTCCTCGTGCTCTTTTCCGCCTCCTTTGGCGAACAGGCGGTCGAAAGCCTCGGCGACGCCGATCACCAGCGCAATTCGCTGTTCACGCAAGTCCTGCGTTCGGAGATGCAGCGGCCCGGCCAACCATTGATCGAACTTTCCGAGCGCGCGAGGCTCATGGTCCGCGCCTTCGCGGCGAGCGGCGGCTTTCAGCAGGAGCCTGAATATTTCGAAAATCTCGGGACGGCCGACAACTTCACCTTGGTCGACTCGGTCGGCGCGGAACGATTCCCATTCTCGCAACAGGAATGCGACGGCGCCCAGGCGGACTGGGACCAGATAAGTCAGCAGCCCGAACGCGAGGCGCTGGAGCGTCATCGCAAGCGCTTTCATGATTGCGCGACCGCCGAGCTCGCGCGCCGCGCGCTGGTCAACCTGATCAATTCGTCAGAAGACCCAACGCCGACCGTCGCCACCAACAAGCAGATCGACGATTGCGATCGCCTCGCCGCCTCGGACAGCGATACGGCGCGCCCGCCGGAAGTTCCCGGCGTGCCGCTCGCCAAGATCGATTTCGACGCGGCGGTCAACGCCTGCAAGACATCGATCCAGCGTAATCCGCGCGTGGCGCGCTATCTGTTCAACCTTGGCCGCGCCGAGCAGGCGGCGGCCAATTCGCTGCGGCCGGACGATCCTGCGCGCAAGGATAGGATGATCCAGGCCCGCGCCGCCTTCGATGACGCGGCGAACCGCGGTTATGTGGCCGCGCTCTTCAGCCTGGCGACCCTGTTCGACTACACGCAGGCGACCGACCAGGGAGAGGACGAGTCCGACGCCAAAAACCAGGATCGTTCGACCAAGATGCTCGAAGAGGCGGCAAACCAGGGATTCCCGCCGGCGATGTACGAGTTGGGTCTTCGGCTCAAGGATGGCGCGTTCGGCAAGCAGCGGGATTTCAAGGCGGCCTATGAATGGCTGGCGCACGCCGCCGAGGCGGGCTCCGTCACGGCCATGGTCGAGGTCGCCGAGGCGCTGTGGTACGGCCGCGGCGTTGATCCCAACCCTCGCCGCGCCGTGGAGTGGGCGGAACGCGCTGCCGACGCCGGCTCTCATCGCGCCAAATACGACCTCGGCAAATTCTATTATTTCGGGCGCCGGGTCGCCTTGCGCAACGGACACACCGTCAATGCGCGCAGCGAACAGGACATCAGTCCGGCGAGCAGCATCGCTCAGGACTATGGACAGGCGTTGCTGTGGTTCGGACGCGCCGCCGAGGACAACGATCCGTCGGCTCAATATTGGCTTGCGATCATGATGGAATGGGGCGAAGGCCTGCCCAATCCGCAGCCCGAGGTCGCAGAGCATTATTTCCGGCTGGCCGCCCATGGCGGCAATGAGGAGGCGGAGATAGACCTCGCCGAAAAGCTCCGCTTTGGCAGCGTGCTGGTGAAGCCGGAGAACAGCCGCACCGAAGCCATCGACCTTTTGACAAGGGCGCTCAGTCAGGGTTCAGCGCGCGCCGCCTGGGAGCTCGCGCAAATCTACCGGAATGGCGAGCTCGACGTGCAGAAGTCGCCGCTCGATGCAATGAAATACGCCTATCTCGCCATCAAACTGTCCGTGCAGGCGAACCCGACCACTCTTGACGGCAACCCCTTCTACGAGGACGCCGCAGGCATATTGCTGGCTGAAATGGCCGCAAACGGTCAAGCGTACGACGTCAACGATCGGCCGTTGCTGAGCCAGGATGAAATCGATCGCCTGCAGCGCTTCTATGGCAAGGTCGATCCGGATACGAAGAAGGTCAGGCTGCGGCGCCTGGACGTCCGCCTCCAATGCGGCGGCAGCACCGATTCGCAGTCTGTCTTTGTCTGGGATTGGGGCCGCTCGGAATCGCCGACGGAGCCCCAGTTCCGGAGCCTGGAATATGAGACCCTCTGTTTCTACAACTACACTTTGCGAAGCACGCTGATCGCGAGTTTCGAGACCGCCAAAAAGAACAAGGTGCCCTTCGCCGATCTGATCGAGCAGCAGATAACGGCCGCCGCGGCGGCCGAGAACGCGCAAAACCAGCGCCGGCAGAAACACTGAGGCGGAGCGAGGGGATTGGCGCGCGGGGCGGCCGCGCGCCATTGAACGCGATGTTCTCGTTGTGTATTACTTGCCAATAGGGGTTTTTTGCGCGGTTGGGAGCCCTCTATGATCGCCAGGCGACGTAACCTCCTCAAATATTCCGGTTTCGCTATCATCGGCGCGGCGCTGTGCGGCGTCGCGACCATCGATCCTGCGCCGGCTCTGGCCGACAGCCTGTTCGGCTCCTTCGTCGGCGGCGTCATGGGCGGCGCGTTCGGCGGCGGCTACTATCCTTATCGACAACGCTCCTACGGCCGTAGCGGCGGCCATTCAAATACGTCTCAAGCGCCCAACAATGCGCCGCCGACGCAAGCCGAATCCACGCGCGCTCTGGCTTCGCTCGCCCCGCCTTCGAGCCAAGATCAGCTCGCGGTCCTGAAGTCGATTTCGGCAAGCCGCACCCTCGGCTCGCTCGGCAGCTCGGAAGACCCTGACCTGATCGGCAAGCCGGTCAGCACGGAGACAAATCGCGACTACACGAGCAAGATCGAACAACTGATCAACGATATTCGCGACGCGCAGCAGAAGCAGAATTCAACGAAGGAAGGCGACATCACCGAGCATGCGATCTTGGATTCGCTCAACGAAGCGGTGACGAAAGCCAATTTGCAGCGGTTCGAGACGTTTCTCGGCGAAGATTGGACGCCGGAGCGGCTGCGCGGGATGATCCTTGACCGCGCGCATGACGAGATCAGCGGCTTGTTCGACGGCACCAACCGCGGCGCCGTCTCGATGAACGAGCTCGACACGATCATCAAACGCGCGGCGCGCAACGTCTATGGACGTCTCTTCGAAGTCTCCGAGCTCTTGGCCGCGAACCGCAGCTCTACGCTCTTCGTTCAGCGCCTCTATCAGATCCACGGCGACTTGGTGAACAGCGACACGCGCGAGGACGCGGAGCAATTGCTGGCGCAAGCCTCAAACGCCGGCGTCGCGGCGATCGAGGGGGTTCTGCGACGCGATCCCAATTCCTTCGCGTTGCGCTATCGCGCGGAGCGCATCATTTTCGACTGTCTCTCGGACAATGTCGAGACGATCACTTCCGCAGATTCCGGGACCATGGCGACGCCCGCCGAGATTGAGAAGCGCATTCTCGACACGTCGCAACAGCAATGCTCCAAGTGGGTCGCCAACCAATTGCTCGGCGCCGACGGCAAGCTGAAGGCGCAAGATCCGATGCCGTTGCGGGTGATCTGGACGGCCGAAGGCCCGAAGGACGATCCGACCATGTATGGGCGGGCGACCGACCAGCTCTGAGCGGCGACGGCGAGGCGCGTTTTACGCAAGTCGGCGCCCAGCTTAGCGGACGCTGCAAAACGGCCAGCAGCGCGGCAGGGCGACGGGAATGCCATGCCAAGTCGGCGCGCGCTTTACAGCGCCGGTGTAGAATTGCTGATTGGCGTGGGGGTCAGCCCAAACGCCGACGACGCCAGTGCCTGGACGAAGGTAGCCGCCGCCGTTTCCGCCGCTGACTCTGCCGCCGTTGGTCCTGCCCCCTAGGGCATGTCCTCCTAGCGCGCCCGGACGCGGCGGCGGAACGTTCGGGTCCTGGCTGTCCGGATCGACTTGCGCGGCTTTCAGCCGCAACTCGGCCGCTTTCGCAGGATCCGGTTTTCCGAGCAGGCCTCGTTCATACATGATGGCGAGGAATTTTAGCGAATAGCCGTCGCCGAGATCGGCCGCCTGCTGGAAATATCCCGCCGCCATATTGTAGTCCTGCGGGGCTCCCTTGCCGTCGAAATACATGACAGCGGCCTGCGCCAGGCCGAAGGCGTTGCCGGCCTCGATCGACTTTTCGTACCAATAGAGCGCCTTCGCGTCGTCCTCCTTGACGAAGAATCCGTTGCTGTACATCGAGCCAAGATTGCCCATGCCGCTCGCCGAGCCGCCGATCGCCGCCTTGTTGAACAGGTCGAAGGCGCGCTGGTAATCCTTGACCACGCCGAGCCCCGTCACAAAAAGGTAGCCAAGATCGTCGTCCGCTTCGGCGTAACCTGCATCGGTGGCGATCTGGAAGTACCGCGCCGCCTGAATATAGGCCTTGGTTTTGATATAGGCGTGGCCGAGCAAATAGTTGAGGCGCGGGTCGCTGGGATTATCTTTGAGCGCTTGCTCGCAGACGTCGATCGCATGCGGCCAGTCGACGATCTTGGCGCTGGCGACGGCCGCCGGAACGGCGAGCGGCACCGGCGGCGTCGCGAGCTTGACGCATTCGGCGGCCGGCCCTGTCGCCGCGTCGGTCGCGGCGGGCACAGTCTTGGTCGCCGAATTTACGGCGGAGGCGGTTTGCGGCGGCCCCCCGCTGGCGTTCTGTTGCCCAGCAGGCGCGGCGGGCGCCGGCGGGGCTGCGGCGGCCGGCGCCGGGTTCTGGGCGTCTGAAGACGTCGGCACGCCGGCGAGATAGACATCGCCGACCAAGGAAGAATTGTCCCAGGGCACTTGCTTTTGATCAGTCGCCTGCAGCACGTCGCCGCGCACTTTGGAGATCATCTGCCGAATTTCGAGTCCTGGCGCGCCGACATATTTGAGGAGCGCAGCGGTGAAGGGCGAATTGCGCCCCGCGCCGTCGAACGCGACATTGTTCGGTTGCGTGGAGAACACGATCAGCGAGCCGACGCCGGTGGCGTCAACACGGCCAAGGCCGCGCGTTGTAACGCCTCTGCCGTTACGCGCAAGCTTCTCGGCGAAGGGATTGTTGCGGCAAGCGTCGAGAATGATGATGTTCGCCCGCCCGGCCATTTCCTGTTGGATATCGGTGAGATTGATCGTGTTGAACCGAACGTCAGCTTCGTTTTCGATTTTTGCGTCGATGGGGATGAGATAATTCTCGCCGCTCATCTGCAGGCCGTGCCCGGCGTAGAAGAAAAGCGCGAGGTCAGCGTTGCGGACCCGTTCTGAGAATTCGTGGACCGCGCCGGCCATGCCTTCGCGCGTCGCATCGCGACCCTCGATCACTTCAAAGCCAAGTCCGCGCAGCGCCTGGGCGAGATCGGCCGCGTCGTTCGATGGATTGTCGAGCGGCGGCACGTTTTGATACTTGCCGTTGCCGATAACCAGGGCGAGCCGCTGACCGGCGAACGCAAGGCTCGGCGTCGCCAAAGCGACGCCGAAGGCGCAAAGCGCCAAGGCGAACACGAGGATCGGAGAACGGCCCATCGCGCCCTTCTTTCGGCCCGCCCGCGAGAGTCTCATGCGCTCCGACCCCAGTCAAATTAACAGGAAAATAGCCGCGCCGCAGCCATTTCAGCACCACATCCAGTTGCAACCGAAAAATCGATAGCGGCGGATGATCACATGACGGGCGCCGGCGCGGCGTACCGGCGCGTAGGTCTTTGGCGACGAGACGACCGGATCCTGGCTATTCGGATCGACCTCAGGCGCAACTCGGACGCTTTTGCCGGATCGGGTTTTCCGAGTAGACCGCGTTCGTACATGATGGCGAGGAATTTCAGCGAATAACCGTCGCCAAGATCGGCGGCCTGCTGAAAATATTGCGCGGCGGCGTCATAGTCGCGGGGCGCGCCCTTGCCGTTGAAATACATCACGCCGGCCTGCGCCAAGCCGAATGAATTGCCCGCCTCGATCGCCTTCTCGTACCACGCCAACGCCTGGGCGTCGTCCTCTTTGACGAAATAGCCGTTGCTGTACATCGAGCCGAGATTGCCCATTGCTTGGCCATCGCCGGCGATTGCGCCTTTGTTAAAAAGATCGAAAGCGCGCTGATAGTCTTTGACCACCCCGCGGCCGAGCACAAAGAGCAGCCCCAGGGCGTTCTCGGCGGGGGCGTAGTTGACGTCGGCGGCGATCTGATAGTGACGCGCCGCCTCGACGTAACCCTTCGATCCGTCATGGGCGCGCGCGAGCAGAAATTGCAGGCGCGGATCGGCGGAATTGTCCTTGATCGCGTCTTGGCAGGCCTCGAGCGCACGCGGCCAGTCGGCCAAATTGGCTTGCTTCAGTTGCGCGGGCGTAGCGAAAGGCGGCGCCGGAGCGGCGAGTCTCTCGCATTCATTCAGGGGGGTCGCCGCATCCTCAGCAACAGCCGGAGCGCGAACCAGAATAGTCGCGCAAAAGGCTATGACCGCCAGCGGAAGCCGTCGATTGCGCAAATCGAGCATCGCCCGGTTCTCTCGAATGGCGCGCGACGGCCCCACGCTCCAGCGCCTGAAATGAACTTGCTTTCCGCTGAGGACGCCGTCAAGCGGCGGCTGCCTCGCGCGCCGCGTCACACTCTCAATGCGTTTCGGCTGCGCCGTAATCTTTTTCGATTTCGCCCATCAACGGCGCCGTCAGCCCCGCCTGGCGCAGGATGGCGAAGTCGGAAAGCACCGCAGTCTCCCACTTTCGGCCGATCGGCGTTTCCTCGCCGCGATGAGCAAGATAGAAAGCGCGGGCCTCGTCATCGCGCCCGAGAAACATCAGCGCGTGTGCCTGACACGGACATGGCCAAGTCTGGTCGGCGTTCGGCGACGACGCAGCCATGGCCGCATCGAGAGCGGCGGCGAAATCATGGGCGAGCAGGAACTCGCCGGAGACCAGATCGATTCTCCCGACGCAAAACCGCAGATCGCTCTTCGCCTGCGGGCTTGGACTCTCGGCGGCGATCCGCGCGGCGATCGCGAGGGCCTCCTTATAAGAATCCAGCGCCTCCGCAAGCTTGGCTTGGCGGAAGAGCGCGTCGCCGAGACGGTTGAGCGCGACGGCGAGGCCGCGCTTGGTCGCCGCGTCGGTCGCGTCCCTGGCGAGATCGCGCCATATCGCCAGCGCCTCTTCATAGGCGGCGGCCGCGCCGACGGGATCGCCAGCCCGCAGCTTCAGATCGCCGATCTGGAGAAGGCTACCGGCAAGGCTGCGCTCAGCCGAGACATTGGTTTTGTCCTTGGCGAGTTCGCGGTAGACGGTCGCTTCGTCGGCGAAGGCCGCGAGCGCGCCAGCCGTATCGCCGCTTTGCAGCTTCGCTTTGCCGATCTTTTCGAGGGTGAATGAAAGATCGAGCTGCGCCTGCGCGTTAGCCTTGTCCGAGGCAAGGCTGCGACAGATCGCCAGCGCCTCCTCGTAGGCGGCGAGAGCGCCGGCATGATCCCCGCTCTGGAGCTTGGCGTCACCGATCCGGTTCAAGGTCACGGCAAGATCACGCTGCGCGCTGGGGCTCGACGCGTTCGTTGCGAGAGCGCGGCCGATATCGAGAGCCTCGGCATAGGCGGCGAGCGCGCCGGCTTGATCGCCGGCCTGCAATTTCGCATCGCCGAGCGTGATCAAGCCGGCCGCCAAATCTTGCTGCGCTCCCGCGCCGGCCTTGTCTTTCGCGAGTTCCTTAAGAACAGCGACATTGCCGGCGTAGGCGGCTTCCGCCCCAGCAAGATCGCCAGCCTGTAGTTTCAGGCCGCCGAGCCTGATCAAGCTGGCCGAAAGGTCCTTCTGCGCTCCAATATTGGTCTTGTCCTTGGCGAGATCGCCAAAGACGGCGGCTTCTTCGCTATAAGCGGCAAGCGCGCCGGCAATGTCGCCGGCCTGCTTCTTGGCGTCGCCGACCCGCTCTAGGCTCACCGCAAGATTGTGCTGGGCTTGGAAGTTGCTCTTGTCTTGGGCGAGATCGCGGCTGACGTCGAGCGCCTCTTGGACCGCCGCGAGACCTCCGGTCTGATCGCCAGCCTGCAGCTTCGCGGCGCCGACCCGCTCGAGCATCGTCGAAAGGTCGAACTGAGCGCGCGCGTCGGTCTTATCAGCGGCGAGTTCACGGCTGATCGCAAGCGCTTGCTCGTATAACGCAAGCGCCGCGTCCCGCTCGCCAGCCTGCAACTTCGCGTCGCCGACTTTGCTCATGGCGATCGAAAGATCGCGCTGCGCCCCGGCGTTGGTCTTGTCGTCGGCGAGCCCTTGGCGGATCTTGAGGGCCTCTTCGTAGAGCGCGAGAGCGCCGCCCAGATCGCCCATCTGAAGCTTTATGTCGCCGACCTTGCTCAGGCTCACCGAGAGGTCGCGCGCAGCTCCCGCATCCTTATTGTCCGCGGCGAGGCCGCGGCGAATGGCTGTCTCCTCTTCGTAGGCGGAAAGCGCGCCGGCGCGATCGCCCATCGCTTGCTTCGCGTCGCCGACTCTCTCGAGGCTAACGGCAAGGTCCTGTTGCAGGGCGACGTCGCCTGTCCGATCCTTCGCCAGAGCCGCCATGATGTCATGTGATTGCATCGCCGCGGCAAGAGCGCCTTGAAAGTCGCCCGCCGTCAGCAATGTCAACGACATTTCATTGAGGGCTGCCGATTGGCTGTAACGCAGGCTCGGATCGCTCTCGCCGGCGCCGATCAGATCGCCTTGCAGTTTCAACGCCGGCTCGAGGATCGCCTTGACGAGAGACGTTTGCACGCCTGACACGTGGCGGAATCTTTGCGCGAGGTCAAAGACCAGCGTGTTGGCGGTTTGGATCGCCTTCGTCAGCGATCGCTGCGCGCGGTCGCGTTGCTCTTTCGCCTCCGCGGTCTTGGCGTCGGCGATTGTCTTCTCGCGCTGGGCGACAAAGCCAAAGGCGCCGGCGGCGATCGCAAGGATGAGCGCGGCGCCGAGGCCGACGCGGGTGCGCCGCACCGTCTTTCGTTCGGCGGCCGCAAGCTTCCGCGCGTCGTCGAGTTGACGCTCCTGCTCCTCTTCGCGCTCGCGCCGACGCTGCTCAGCCTCGGCGCGAAGCTTGTCCTCTTTGGCGCGGCACGCCGCGAGATAGGCGCGATCGATCGGGTCAAGCTTGGCGGCGATGTCGGGACGGGCGTCGAGGCCTTGCGCTTCGTCGAGCCTTTGACCTTGATGCGCGAGCCAGCTTTCGGCCCGCGCATTGGCCTCCCAGTCGCGCGACGCGCGTTTGACGCCTTCGAGCGTCGCCAAGAGGCCGAAGTCCTCTTTGAGCCAGCCCTCCAGGAGACCCCATTGCCGGAGCAACGCCTCGTGAGCCGGCTCGATCGTGACGACGCGGGTCTCGGCGCCCGTCTGAGGATCACGCACGGTGGCGCTATCGGTAGAAAGCAACCGCTCTTCGACGAGGAGATCGATGAGCGGCGCTGCTTCCGGCGGGATGTCGCTGCGCCGGGCGATGTTGCGCCGCGGGCTTTTCGAATCTGGGTCGACGCCGGCGAGCCAAGGGATGAGGCCGCGCCTGAGCAGCGCGGCCCTCGCCGCGCGATCCTTGGGAATTCGCGCATCGGCGTCGGCCCGGCCGAAGGCGCGCTCGACCGCCGCATCGATGGCGCCTTTGAGGCCGCCAAAGGCTTCATAGTCGACGAGGCGCAGCGCGCCGCCCTGGTGATATTCGAGATAGAGCTGCTCGAGCGTGAAGGCGAGCAGGGGAAGAGCGTCAGCGCCGCCGCCCCTCTCGATGTCTTCCAACAGGCGCTGCGACAGTTGCGGCTCGATGGCGAGCTTGCCGCCCGCTTCGTTGACGCGACGCGCCGGGCCCTCGATCACCTCCTTGTAAGCGCCGCGCGGCATCGGCAGGAGCGGCATCGTCGCTTGCGGCAGTCCTTCGAGCGCCTTGGCGTGCTCCAGAGCGTCATAAGAATCGGAGCGGATCGCAAAAAGCGCGATGATCGCCGGCGCGTCGGCGACGGCAAGATCGCGGAGGAGTTCGAGAAGCGCGGCGCTTTCTTCTATTCCTTCGGCGCGGAACAGCTCCTCGGCCTGATCAATCGCGATGACGATCATCGGCGCCCGCGTCGCGCTCTCGCCGTCGATCCGCCGAGCCCGCGCCGCAACGACCAGTTCCGCAAGAAGCGGTCGTACGCCGGCCGCCCCGCCGCGCAAAGCGGCCCGAAGATCGGCGCGCCGCTTGTCGGGAAAGGCCGTCTCCAACGCTTTGAGAAAGCCGTTGTCGCCGTAAAGCGCGGCGCGCTCGGGCCGAATGGGCGCCAGCGGAAGAAAATGGGCGTCGTCGCGCGCCAGACGGGGAATGAGGCCCGCGCGTAAGAAGGAAGATTTTCCGGCGCCGGAAGCGCCGAGAATGGCCATCAGCCGCGCCGGCGCGGCGGCGCTCAAG
This sequence comes from Roseiarcus sp., assembly GCA_035308145.1. Lineage (GTDB taxonomy): Bacteria > Pseudomonadota > Alphaproteobacteria > Rhizobiales > Beijerinckiaceae > Roseiarcus. The sequence goes on along the minus strand of DATGHD010000103.1, from coordinate 24,006 downwards.
CCTCTGAGCCGGTCAATCGCCTCGACGATCGGCGCGTCGCGTCCGAAGAAAATCCCCGCATCCGGCGCGTCGAGAGGCTTCAGGCCGCGATAAGGCGCGCGGTCAGGCTCGTCGTCGGGCGGCCAGGTGAAATATTTTGGATCGAGGCCGGCTTTGGCGAGGCCGCGCTTCAGCCGCTTAAGCCCGTCCTGCGAAAAGCCGACATGCTTTTCCTCATGCGAGCCAGGCAGCGTCGCGCGGAAGAGGCGCATGTCCTGGCCACCGGAAAGCCCGACAACCTGCCAAGCGTCCTTCAGGGCCGCCGGCAAGTCGGCGATCGATTTGTTCGGATCGACGAGAACCGCGAACAGCTTCTTATTGAGGCCGCGGGCGAGCGTGTACTCCTTGAGGCACCAGTCGGAGGCAAGCCAATGGCCGGAGACGATGAAGATGACCGCCTCGCAGCGGCTTGCCGCCGCATGCAGAGACCGCTCCCAGCGCTCGCCCGCCGCGATGCCGCGATCGGGATCAAGATCGAGAAAGACGTCGTCCCAGCCTTCCGAGGCAAGCCAGTCGCGAAGGGCGACCGCCTCGAAATTGTCGGCGCTCGAATGACTGAGAAATATGCGGGACATCGAGCGAGAGCTGGCAAGCCGATCCTGGAAAATAGGAGCCTAGCCTGCGCCCGGCCGCGGCGCCAATCAGCGCCTCAGAACGCCACCCGGTCCGCGCCCTTCAACCCAAGAATCGCCCGGGCCTCGTCGGGCGTCGCAACGGCTAAGCCGAGACCCTCGACGATCGAGCGCGCCATCTGGACCTGATCGGCGCTGGCCTTGGCGAGCTTGCCCTTGCCCGCCCAAAGCGAGTCCTCGAGGCCGACGCGCATATTGCCGCCCATCGACGCCGCCATCGAGGCGATGCGCAATTGATTGGCGCCAGCGCCCAGCACCGACCAGTGGTAAGCGTCGCCGAACAGGCGATCGGCGGTGCGTTTCATATGCATGACATCTTCGGGATGCGGGCCGATGCCGCCGAGAATGCCGAACACCGATTGAACGAAGAACGGCGGCTCAACGAGGCGGCGACCGACGAAATAGGCGAGATTGTAGAGATGGCCGATGTCGTAGCATTCGAATTCGAAGCGCGTGCCGCTCTCTTTCAGAGTCGTCAGAATAAACTGGATATCCTTGAACGAATTCCGGAACACATTGTCGCGCGTGCCCTCGAGATGTCCGCGCTCCCAGTCGTTTTTGAAGTCCTTGTACTTGTCCAGCAGATGAAAGAGGCCGAAATTCATCGAGCCCATATTGAGAGACGCGAGCTCGGGCTGGAATCTTCGCGCCGGCGCCACCCGCTCCTCGACGGTCATGAACGGGCTGCCGCCGGTGGTGATGTTGATCACCGCGCTTGTGCTTTGCTTGATCCGCGACAGGAAACGGCCGAAGGCCTCTGGCGATTGGTCGGGCCGGCCGCTCTCGGGATTGCGAGCGTGGAGGTGAATGATGGCGGCGCCGGCTTCGGCGGCCTTCAAGGCGTCCGAGACGATCTCGTCCGGCGTCACCGGCAGATGCGGCGACATCGAGGGCGTATGAATGGCGCCGGTGACGGCGCAGCTGATGATCACTTTTCCGGCATGCGTAGCGGCGGTCATCGCCCTTTTCTCCTTTTTTAGCCGATCAGCCGCCGATATCGGATTTGACGCGGCGCTTGTGAACGGCGAGCGCCATCAATTGGCGATCGCGCCAGACTTGTCGCCGAGAAAGCGCTGACGCCGGCAGGCGCGCGCGGCGATCGGCCTCGATTGTCTCGAGCGCCTCGCCAGCCCAATCGGCGCGCCGCTGAGTCGAAGGAAAAATCCGCTCATAGATTCCCTGATACCGCTCGACATAGTCGCGGACCCCACCCGGCGCGTTGAGATCGATCGTCTCGAACGGCCCCATGAAGGACCAGCGCAACGCCAAGCCTTCGCGAAGGCCGATATCGACGTCCTCGGCCGAAGCGACGCCGTCGGCGACCAGCCGAAACGCCTCTTCGAGCAGCGCGCCTTGCAGGCGGTTCATCACGAAACCATCGATCTCCCGTTTCATGACGATCGGCGCATGGCCTGCCTCGCGCAAAAGGCTCGCCGCGCGCTCGACTGCCGCCGCCGCCGTCCATGGCGCGGGTACGATTTCGGCGGCCGGAATGAGATAGGGCGGATTGAGCGGATGGACAACGAGGCAACGCGCCTTGCCGCTAAGATGATCGGTGAAGCGCGAAGGCAGCAACGCCGAGGTCGAGCTGGCGATGACCGCATTCGCCGGCGTTGCTGCGTCAAGCTCGGCGAAAACCGCGCGCTTGGTCTCGAGGATCTCGGGCGTATTCTCTTGCACATAGTCGGCGCCGGCGACGGCGGCGCGCAATGTGGGCGCCGTCGCCATGCGGGCGAGCACGCGCTCTGCGGTCGCGCCATTGAGAAGGTCGTTGCGCACGAGGTCGGGAAGGACGCTCGCGATATAGTCAAGCGCCGCGCCCGGCGCCTCAGCGACGGCGTCCCAAAGCTTCACCTCATGACCAGCGCGGGCGAAACTGATCGCCCAGGCGCGCCCGATCAATCCGCAACCGATAATGGCGATATTCGCCATGAACGCCTCGCCTCCCGTGAAGCCGTCGCCGCCGAAGCCAGCCGCCGACATTGAAGCGGCATGCCGGCCGCTTGACCAGAGATAATTCGCCGGGGGCATCGCCCGCCGCCGCTCTTGCGGGCCGCCTCGCCGACGGGCAATGACTTAAAGGTGACCTTACGCGGGCGCCATGAAGGATATCGGTCAATTCGATCTCATCGTCGTCGGCGGCGGCGTCAATGGCGCCGGAATAGCCCGCGACGCGATTGGCCGCGGCCTGTCGGTTTTTCTCTGCGAGAAGGACGATCTCGCTGAAGGAACGTCGTCGCGTTCGAGCAAGCTGGTTCACGGCGGCTTGCGCTATCTCGAATATTTCGAGTTCCGCCTGGTGCGCGAGGCGCTGATCGAGCGCGAGGTCCTCCTCAATATGGCGCCGCATATCGTCCGGCCCATGCGTTTCGTCCTCCCACATAGTCCCGAACAAAGACCCGCCTGGATGATCCGCCTGGGCCTTTTTCTTTACGACCATTTGGGCGGCCGCAAGAACCTGCCGCCGAGCCGCGGCGTCGATCTCGCCTCCGCGCCGGAAGGCCAAGCGCTTCGCAAGACTTTTCGGCGCGCCTTCGAATATTCCGACTGCTGGGTCGATGACGCGCGGCTCGTGGCGCTGAACGCGCTCGATCTGAAGCGCCGCGGCGGGACGGTGAAGACGCGGACGCCGCTGGTTTCGGCGCGCCGCGAGGCCGGCTTCTGGACCGTCGAGCTTCGCGAGGGCGACGTCCCGGCCACAGCTCGCGGCAAGGCGCTCGTCAATGCCGCAGGTCCCTGGGTCGAGGACATTCTCGCCCGCGCCCACCGCCACGCGGGAAAAGGCGTGAGATTGATCAAGGGCAGCCATGTCATTACCCGCAAATTCTGGCCGGGCGATCATGCCTATCTCTTGCAGAATGCCGACAAGCGCGTGACTTTCGTGATTCCGTACGAGGGCGTTTTCGCGCTGATTGGAACGACCGACATTATTTTCCATGGCGCGCCGGAGGACGTGCGGATGGAAGCCGCCGAGGCCGAGTACCTTCTCGCCTCGGTCAATCGGTATTTCGACGTCGCGTTGACGCCGGACGACATCGTCCACGCCTATTCGGGCGTGCGGCCGCTCTTCGACGATCATGCCGCTGATCCGAGCGCGGTCACCCGCGACTATGTCTTCGATATCGACGCGCCACCGGGCGAAGCGCCGCTCTTCACAATATTCGGCGGCAAGATCACCACCTACCGGAAGCTCGCGGAGCACGCGCTGCAGAGGCTTTCGACGTTCTTCCCGCATATCGGAGCGCCCTGGACGCATCGAACGCCCCTGCCGGGCGGCGATATGGCGAGCGCCGATTTCGAACGCTTCCTCGCCGACTTTCGGCAGCGCCACGCCTGGCTCTCGAGCGAGATCGCGCTTGGCTACGCCCACCGCTACGGAACGCGCGCAGACGACCTGTTGGCGGGCGCCAATTCTCCGGCGGCGCTCGGCCGCCATTTCGGCGGGACACTCTATGAGCGCGAGGCGCGCTTCCTGGCGCGGGAGGAGTGGGCGCGCGAAGCAGCGGACATCCTCGAGCGCCGCACCAAGCACGGTCTGCATCTCACCGCGGGGCAGAGAGCCTCGTTCGAATCCTGGTTCGCCGGCGAAGGCGCCGCGGTCGCTCGATGATGAGCTCAGTAGGTCGCGCGTCCGCCGGAAACGTCGAAAACGGCGCCGGTGGTGAAGGAGCATTCCTCGCTGGCGAGCCAGGCGATGATCGACGCGATCTCGTCGACAGTGCCGAAGCGCTCCATCGGAATTTTCGAGCGCATGTAGTCGATATGCGCCTGGCTGACTTGCGCGAGGATCGGCGTCTCAACCGTCGCCGGCGTGATCGCGTTGACCGTCACGCCGCTTTTGGCCAGCTCCTTGCCGAAGGATTTGGTGAGGCCGATGACCGCCGCCTTCGAGGCCGAATAGGCCGAAGCGGTCGGATTTCCTTCCTTGCCGGCGATCGAAGCGATATTGACGATGCGGCCGTAGCCGCGCCGGATCATGTAAGGCGCGACATAGCGGTTGCAGTAAAAGAGGCCGTTGAGATTGATGTCGAGGACGCGCTTCCATTCGTCGATCGGATAGTTGACGACCAGCTCGTTCTTGCCGGCGACGCCCGCCGAACAAACGAGCGCGTCGATGCGCCCCAACGCCTCGTTGGCGGCGCGCGCCGCTTGATCGACCGCGACGGGATTGGCGACGTCCAGACGAAAGATATGCGCGCGCCCGCCGAGCGCCGCCTTGGCGCTTTCGAGCCTGGTCTGATCGGCGTCCCAGAGAGCGACCGCGCCGCCCTCGCTGACGATCCGCTCAGCCGCTTTAAGGCCGATGCCGGATGCGCCGCCGGTGACAATCGCGCCGCGGCCGACAAAACGCTGCATATTGGACATGAACTCCACCTCGATGTTGGGACGCAAGGCGCGAAACGACCTCGCGAGCCCGGCGCTGGCCGGTCTCGATCTCCTCCCGAAAGTCCAATTTACGCGATTGACGCGGCGCCGCAAACCGCCCTCAAGCTTTTGCGGAATTGCGGAAACGATATTGTCAAGGCGCGCGGCAGCTCTATTCGCGCCGACGGGGACTAAAGCGATGAACGCTGCGCCATCCCAGCCTGAAGACGCAAGGCTCGCGCTCGTCGTCATGGGCGTCTCAGGCAGCGGCAAGACGACGATCGGCGAGCGCCTCGCCGCAGCCTTCAACGTCGAGTTCATCGACGGCGACGCGCTTCATTCGCCCGAGGCGCGCGCCAAAATGGCGTCGGGAAAGCCGCTCGACGACAATGATCGTTGGCCGTGGCTGGACAGGATCGGCGACGCGCTTGGCGATCGCGCGGTCCATCCCCGCGGCCTGATCGTCGCCTGCTCCGCGTTGAAACGGGTCTACCGCGAGCGTCTGCGCAACCGCGTCGGGGGCGCGCTGCGCTTTCTCTATCTCAAGGGCGGCAAGGAGCTGATGCGCGAACGCGTCGGCGGCCGAAAGGGCCATTATATGCCCGCCTCGCTCGTCGACAGCCAATTCGCCGCGTTGGAAGAGCCGGCGGGCGAAGCTGACGTGATCACGATCGCCGCGGACGCCGATCTTGCAAGCGAGGTGGCTGAGGCGATCCGCCAAGTGACTCATCGCTGACGCGGAAATACGCTGTCGCCTATCTCGAGCCAGCCCCGTCCCAAATGGGCGTCGCCTGGACCGCGCCGAGCTCCGGCGTTAGGCTCGCTCGATGCTTCGCCTCGCGACCGTCCTATTCCTCCTCGCCGCCTCCCTCGCTCCCGCGAGCGCCGAGACTTATCGTACTTACGCCAATCCGCGCTTCGGCGCGACGGCGGACGTTCCGAGCGACTGGCGTTCCGAGCCTCCGCCAGAGAATGGCGACGGGCTGACCTTTACGTCGCCCGATGGGACGGCCTCGGTCACTGTCTACGGCAGCCTGAATATCGAGGATAATGCACAGACCGCCATGCAGCGAGCGTTGCAGCCGAGCGAGGGCGAGACGATCACCTACCGGCAAAGCGGCAAGGACTGGGTTGTCGTCTCGGGCGTTAAAGGCTCTCAGATTTTCTATCACAAGTCGATTTTGGTCTGCCGCGACCAGATCTGGAACGACGTCGACTTGGAATATCCGGCGGCGCGGAAATCCGCCTATGACGCGCTGGTGACGCACATCGCCAGCTCCTTGCATTTCTCGGGAAGGAGCGGCCAGATCCCGAACTGCCGCTAGACGAAAACGTGATGCGTTTTGATCGCATCGGCTCGCGCCATTCGTGAGGCGCCCAGGACCCGTCGACGTTGCGCAAACGCGCCTCCTCCGGCAAGAGGGACGCGTCGCTCGGCCCGAGCCGGCGCATGATCTGCGCGTGACCCTGGGAGAATCTCTTTGAAACCGTTGGAAGGCGTAAAAGTCCTGGAACTCGCGCGCATTCTCGCCGGCCCCTGGGCGGGCCAAACGCTTGCTGATCTCGGCGCCGAGGTGATCAAAGTCGAGCGGCCGGGCAGCGGCGACGACACGCGCGGCTGGGGCCCGCCTTTCGTCGCCGCCGCCGATGGGGCACGCGGCGACGCCGCCTACTATCATTCCTGCAATCGCGGCAAGCAATCGGTCACGATCGATTTCGAGAAGGCGGAAGGCCAGCGCCTGGTTCGCGCTCTCGCTGCGAACGCCGATATCCTGATCGAGAATTTCAAAGCTGGCGGCCTCGCCAAATATGGCCTCGACTATCAGCGCCTCAGAAGCGTCAATCCGCGGCTGATCTATTGCTCGATCACCGGCTTTGGTCAGACCGGCCCTTACGCCAAGCGCGCCGGCTACGATTTCATTGTCCAGGGGATGGGCGGCATCATGGACTTGACGGGCGATCCAGATGGCGAGCCGCAAAAGCCAGGCATCGCCTATGCCGACATCATCGCAGGCCTCTATTCGGTCATCGCGATCGAGGCCGCGCTGGCGCGCCGCGCCGCGACCGGCGAGGGCGCCTATATCGACATGGCCTTGATGGATGCGCAGGTCGCGGTTCTCGCCAACCAAGCGCTGAACTATTTTGTCTCCGGCAGGCCGCCCCGACGGCTCGGCAACGCCCATCCCAATCTCGTGCCGTACCAAGTGTTCAAAGTCGCCGACGGCCATATCATCATCGCGGCAGGCAACGATCGCCAGACCCGCGACCTCTGCCGCGTTCTCGGCGTCGAAGAATTGGCGGACGATCCGCGCTTCTTGAGCAACGCCGATCGCATCGCCAACCGCGTGGCCTTTATCGCGCTCCTGCAAGAACGGACTGAGTGGTTCAAGGCCGCCGAGCTGCTGGCGGCGCTGGAAAAGGCGGTCGTGCCTGCCGGACCGATCAATTCGGTCGCGGAGGTCTTCGCCGACGTCCAGGTGAAGGCGCGTGCGATACGCGTCGACCTGCCCGCGACGGGCGCGGCGGCGGGTGCCCTCTCTTATGTGCGCGCGCCGATGCTGATCGACGGCGAAACGATGACCGCCTCGCGCGGCGCCCCGACGCTTGGCGAGGATAGCGACAAAGTGCTCGCCGGGCTGGGGTTAAGCGGCGGCGAAATCGCGGCGCTGCGCGAGAAGGGGATCGTGGCGTAACGTTGCCACCGTGTTGCGACGGAGCCGGGTCGTCCGGCTTGGCGCTAAAGCCCTCTACGCGCCGCGCACCGCGCCGCTCACATCGTCGAACGCGCCGGGAACGATCTCGCAGTAGAGAAGCCGCGCCGGATCGACGGGGCCCGGCAGCGCCACCCGCCCGGGCGGCGTGCGTTTAAAGCCCATGCGTTCATAGTACGGCTCGTCGCCAACCAGGATCGACAATTTCGCGCCCGCCGCCTTGGCCGCCTCGAGCGAGCGCGTGACCAGGGCCTCGCCGATCCCTTGCGCGCGAAACACCGGTTCAACGATCAGCGGGCCGAGCAGCAACGCCGGCGTCTCGCCAATGAAGATCGGCGTCATGCGATTGGCCCCGACCAGCAGCGTGCCGACCCGCGCCACAAAGGAAAGAGCGAGATCAGGGGGCGTCGTCTCCCGCAAACGATAGGCGGTGCGGGCGAAGCGGCCGGGGCCGAAGACGCGTTCGTTAAGCCGTTCAATCGCCTCGGCGTCGGAGGGCGTCTCGGCTTCGAGCACAAGCGGAATATCGGGCATGGCGGATAGACGATTCGACGTTAGGGCAAAGGAGGACGGCGGGCGCCGTTCATCGGTGCGTCACGGGAAAGAATCGTCGTCGCAAGGTCCGCATGGCGCCGCGCCTTAGCACGGCCGCCGCCGCAGCGCCAGATTCTCCACCCCAACGACACGCGCCCGGAGATGCCAATGGCGCGGAGCCGCATGAATTTGCCGCGAGCCAGCCCGCGCCTATACTCGGCTTCGCCTGCGTGGGGGGCTGGAACGAATATGCCGGCGCTGTCGGACTTGCCCGAGATCATCGGCTTTTTCAGCTATTCGCGCGACGACGACCGCGATTCCGACGGCGGCCTCTCGCAACTGCGCCGACGCATTCAGAACGAGCTCAGGGGGCAGCTCGGCCGGTCCGAGACGACGCTGCGCCTTTGGCAGGACGCCGAGGCGATCCCTCCCGGGACCTTATGGGAATCGCAGATTAGCGGGGCGGTCCAGCAAGCCTGCTTCTTCATTCCCATCATCAGCCCGAGGGTCATCAACAGCAAATTCTGCCAGATCGAGTTCCAGCGGTTCCTCGCGCGCGAAAAGGAGCTCGGCCGGACGGACCTCGTATTCCCAATCATCTATATCCGGGTTCCCCAGCTCAAGGACGAGGCGCGCTGGCGCGAGCATCCCGTCCTCAGCGTCATCGGCGTGCGCCAATATGTCGATTGGAGCGACTTCCGCTTTGATCTTGCCAACCCGCAGGTCGGGAGAGCTGTGGCGGATTTTTGCGGCAATATCATCGCCGCCTTAGAGCGCGACGCCCCCGACCCGAGAGCGGAGGAAGAAACCGCCCGAAAACGCGCGACGCGCGAGGCCGAGCGGCTCGCCGAAGAACGCGCGGCGGAGGACCGTAGACGTCGGGACGCCGAAGCCGAAGAAACAGCGCGCGCGGCCGAAGAGAAACGGCGGAGGGAACTCGCGGAAGCAGCGCTGAATCTGGCGAAAGAAAAGGAAGCCGCCGAGAACGAAGCGCAGCGGCGAGCGAAGCTCGACCAAGCGCCACCCCCAGCTCCTGGGCTCGTCACCAAGCCCCATCTCAAAGCGCGGCCCGCCGTCGCGGCCCTGATCCTGATCCAAGGGCTGACATGGGAGATCGGCTTGCTCAACGATCCACCCGACATGTCCGCAGTCAATCTTCTCATCCTGATCGCGCCGGGCGCGCTGATCGCCTATGTGGCTGGGTCGCTATTCATGCTTCGCTCGCCCTGGGTGATTACGCAGACGCTCGTCGCCGCAGCGGCGGCCTTCTTGGCGACCGGATGGATCGTGTTGATGGTGATGCCCGATGTCCTATCGCGCGACATCGCGCCGGGCAAGATGCTTCTGGTGTCGTCCGTGTTCACGGGATTCGCCGTCTCGCTTGTCGCCGGACTATGGTCCTTTCTCGCTTTGAAGAGCTTGCGGGAGAACGAGGGCGCGCCGGCGCAGGGATAGGAGCGGCGAACGCCGGCTTTTTCGCCGTTCCAGGGCTGCAACAAGCTACCGCATTATTCGCAGACGAGTCCGTACTGTTCCTTCATCTGGCGGCGCTCCTCCGTCGAGGCATGCGCCAGAGCGGGACAAGCCGTGGCGTTGCCGATGATCTTGCCGTTTTGGAAATACATCCAATCGCCGATGTCCTGCCTGGTGAAATGAATTGTCTGGCCCATCGACACATCGCGCAGGTCTTCGGGGGCATTGCCGAGTTCGGCGACAAAGCCGGCGCCGTCGGCGCGAAGATCACGCGTCCAGAACCATTCGACGAAGTTCGGCGGGAACGAGCCTGGCCGAACAATGGCGTAGCCCGGCGCGCCGACCGCGTCCATCAAGCCAATCTTGACGGAGAATCCTTCCGCGCCGGGCGGCGGATTCCGCCATTTGGCGAAAAACTCATCGAGGCTCACCGCCGCCTTGGCGAAGGCCGCGATCATGGCCGGATCGCCCTTCGGGACTTTGGGCGCGGGATTGGGGTCTTGGGCGAAGGCCAGCGTCGAAACGGCCGTCAATAGAATCGCCGCTGCGAACCGAACCTTGGCCGGCCTGCGAATGTCGAACAATTCTCGTAGGCAAACAGTCATGGCTTCCACCCGCTGCATTGGACTCGCTGCGACGCCTTACCGGATTGCGATCCGCCTCAAACTACGATTTCGGGCGTCGCGAATAGTGCGCCGATCACACGTGTTTGAAGCGCTGGTTGCTTGCCCGGTTCCGACGCGGGCGCGACCATTAAGCGCTAAGGCGAATGATCCAAGCTTGTGGAGAAAGCCTGATGACGAAACGTCTCACAACGACGCGTATCATGATGGCGGCGGTCGCGGGCTTTGCGTCAAGCCATGCCGAAAGCGCGCGAGCGGCCGATCCTTTTACGCTGACGTCGACGACATTCAGCGATGGCGCGCTGATGCCGAAGAAGGTCTCCAACAACCTGGCGAACAATCCAAATTGCGTCGGCGACAACATCTCGCCGCAGCTTTCCTGGTCCGGCGCGCCGGAAGGAACAAAGAGCTTCGCGCTCTCCATGGTCGATCCTGAAGGCCGCGCTGGCCTCGGCGTCTATCACTGGGTCGCCTATGGCATAGCGCCGAGCGTAACCTCCTTTGCCGAGGGCGAGGTCGCCAAGCCCTCGGACAAATTCATCGGCGGCAAGAGCACGCAAGGCGTCGCGACCTATTCCGGCCCTTGCACGCCGAAGGGCGCGACGCATCACTACACGTTCGTCGTCATCGCAACCGACCTTGATCCGGGCGAGCTGCCGCCTGGACTGACGCTGCCAGAACTTTGGGCGAAATTGGCGGGCCACGCCAAAGCGTCCGCCGGACTTATCGGCGTCTTCCGCAATCCCTATTGATCTTGAAGCCCTCGTCTTCGCCGCAAGGCTCGTCACAGGCCGCGATCGCAAGCCTCGATCACCCTCTGGCCGAGATAGCGGCCGTTTCGTCCATAGATCAGACGGTGGATCTGGCAATCGCCACGATACCCACGGGCGGAACCGGCGTCGCCGCCGTAGCCGCCGGCCGTCAGGCCCACGGCCGTGGGCTCGCCCGCGTCAAGCTCGCCCGGCCCATAGAAGGCCGGATAGGCTGACCCGGGCGCAAAATACCCGACGTCGCCGAGGCCGAACGCCCCGAGGGGGCCAAAGAACCGACCTGTCCCGTGATGATGGAAGCCGTCGAAAGCGAAGCGGCCGCCCGGCGCAAATCGAAAGCCCGGCGCGCCATGGATCATCCCATGCGCGAAGCGGACGCCGCCAAAGGCTCCAGGATGAACAGCCAGCGACGAAGCTTGGGACGTTGTGGCGATTATAGCCAAGGCCACAGTCAGGGCGAGCGACAACCGGCCCGCGTGGCCACGACTGACGATGAGCATATGCTTCCTCCCGGCCTCGCGCGGGCGCCGCATCCTGCCGCGGCGACAATCTAGCGCAGAGCTGGCGAGGCCGAAAGAGCGCGCGGGCTCGCCCCTGTGCCGTCATTCGCGGGAAAGCTTAGAATCCAGGCTGAGGCGCCGCGGTTCTGGATTCTAAGCCTTCGCGGGAATGACAGCTCTGCGCTCCTCACCAAGTCTTCGCCGCCGGCGTCCCTTCCGAAATCTCTTTGAGCCTGGCGCGCGTCGCCTGGCTTGTTCCCTCCGGCAGCGCGTCGAGGGAAAAAAATCTTGCTTCGGCGATTTCGTGGTTCGGCTTCTGCGGGCCGCTTTGCGCGAAGCGGCGCACGACATAGAAGGCGACATGATCGCGCGGCGAGACGGCGTTGTTGAAGTAAAAGCCGAAGAGCGCCGCCTCGTCTTGGAGAACGATGTTCCCCTCCTCGGCAAGCTCGCGCGCCAGCGCGTCATGCGCCGTCTCGCCGCGTTCGACGCCGCCGCCGGGGAAGTGCCAGCCAGGCACGTAGGTGTGCCGGAGCAAGAAAACGCGGCCCTCGGCGTCGAAGACCGCCGCGCGGACGCCAAGGGTCATGGGCCGCGTGGCGACAAAATAGAGGTGAAAGAGGCGCGACCTTAAGCGCGCGGCAAGGGATTTCGGACGGTCGCTCACGAAGTCGCTTCCGAGGCGCCCGCCTTCATGCCGCTTCTCCGTCAGCGCCGGCCGGCTGCGCCATAATGACGTCCATGGCGATGACAAACGCGAAGGCGATCGTGAAGAAATTGATAGTCAAAGCCGTGATGTAAGTCGCCGCGCTATATTCGAAACCCGCCCAAACGCTAATCATCATCGCTATGAGCGCCGCGGCGCCCAACACAACGAAGACGGCGAAGACCGCCGGCGGCGGCGCGTTGCCGACCGCCTTGCGGCGCCGATGCCGATAGGTGGCGAGGAACAGCAGCATCGGCAGTCCAAAGAGGAGCGCGGCGCCGCGCCAAATCCAGGCTTCCGGGGCGCCATAGAGCGCGAGCAACGGCGGCATGAGAGCGCCCGCGGTCAACAGGAACAGATGGGTCAGGACCGTTTTCGCCAAATATCGATCGAGCGCCGACAAGCGCGCGCCGGCCGCTTGTCGGATCGCCAAAAGCAGCGCCGAGAAGCCGGCGAATGTGATTGATAGACCGGCCAGCGTGTACAGAAGCGTTGCGCCTTTGATCTCCACTCCTCCTCCTTCCTTAAGAGCGCTTTTCGTCGCCCGCTCGCTTCAATGTCCAGCGCCCATATTGCGTCGCTTGGCGTCGCTCTCACGCGCTTCTCGCCATTGCGCGCGCAGGTCAAGAGCGCGCGTATGGAATCGGATCGCTTCAAACGCCGCCCCCCGCCGCCCGGCCGCACCACCAGGAGCAAAGGAGCGCTTGAACGAGGCGCTCGCCAACCTTAGAATAATTATAAACTTTAATCTGGAAATCTCATGAAAGCCTTCGCCGATCTTTCGGAACGCGAAATCCTCGCCATTGGGGTCGCCGCCGAGGAGGAGGACGCGCGCATTTATTTCGCCTTCGCCGAAGATCTCGCCGGGCGCTACCCGGACACGGCGAAAATCTTCGAGGAGATGGCGGAAGAGGAAAAGGGCCATCGGGGGCGCCTGCTTCAGATGTACGAAGAGCGCTTCGGCAAGAACCTGCCGCCGATCCGTCGCGAGGACGTCAAGGGCTTCCTCAAGCGCCGCCCGATTTGGTTGACCAAGAACCTTTCCCTCGACACGATCCGCAAGCAGGCTGAGACCATGGAGTTCCAGGCCGCGCGCTTCTATTCGAAGGCGGCCGAACAAGCGACCGACGTCGGCGTCAAGCGCCTGCTCGGCGATTTGGCGATCATCGAGCAAGGCCATGAGGATCTCGCGCACAAGCTCACGGAATCCAAACTCACGCCGGACGCCCGCAAGAAGGAAGACGACACGGCGCGGCGGATGTTCGTGCTGCAATATGTCCAACCGGGCCTTGCCGGGCTGATGGATGGTTCCGTATCGACGCTTGCGCCGCTCTTCGCCGCCGCCTTCGCCACGCATGCCAATTGGAGCACGTTCCTGGTCGGCCTCGCCGCGGCGATTGGCGCTGGCATCAGCATGGCCTTCGCCGAAGCGCTCTCTGATGACGGCTCGCTGACCGGGCGCGGCGCGCCGGTGATCCGCGGCGCCGTCTGCGGCCTGATGACGGCGCTCGGCGGCCTCGGCCACGCCCTGCCCTATCTCGTGCCCGACGCTTGGGCCAACGCCTTCTGGATCGCCACGACAATTGCTTGCGTCGTCGTCTTCTTCGAGCTTTGGGCGATCGCCTATATCCGCGCGCGCTTCATGGATACGCCCTTTCTGCAGGCGGCGTTCCAAGTTGTCATCGGCGGCGTTCTCGTGCTGATCGCCGGCATATTGATCGGCGGGGCGTGAGGGCGCAGAAGGGCGAAGTCTTCCGGCTCTATGGCGGGTTCGCCAGTTGCCTCACAGAGCGTCGCACGCAATCAAAGTCGTCGCCTTAAGGAGCGCATAGGGCATCGTAGACGCCCGTCGTAAACGACGGGCTATGACGTCCTGTCCTAACTCGAATACATGTGAGACTGGCAGGGTTGGGCGCTGCGTTCAGCGTCAGAACTCCATTGATTGCTTGGCGAGCATTTTGCGCGAGAATTTGAACTCAAGGACGCGAAGCGCCGCCCGGGGGCGACCGCTACGCGGTCGTCCTTGACTTCAAATTCATCTCGCGCTTTCGCTCCGCCATGCAAACAATGGCGGAATCCGCCTCCGTCGCAATCTCTTATGTGCTGAGCCAGCACACGATCCTTGAGTTCGAATTCACCTCGCGCAAAATGCTCGCCGGGCAATCTATGAAGAGCTGACGCTGAAGCCAGCGCCAGTCTCGGAGTCAGGACCTCGCGGGCCCATAGCGCGCCCACGTCTCGCGATAGGCGATCGTACCAATGACCTTCACCCTCGCGCATCTCTCGGACGCGCATATCGGCCCGCTGCCGAAACCCTCGCTCGCGGAGCTGATGAGCAAGCGCGGCCTCGGCTATATCAATTGGCGCCGCGGCCGCGATCGCGCCCATGACATGGATCTGCTGAGCCGCCTCGTCGGCGACATCCTGCGGCATCGGCCCGATCACATCGCCATGACCGGCGACATCCTCAACATCGGCCTGCCCGCCGAATATCCCGCGGCCGCGGCCTGGCTCAGGACGCTCGGCGATCCCGTCGACGTGAGCTTCACGCCGGGCAATCACGACGCCTACGTCCGCGATTCGATGCCGCATCTCGCCGCGGCGTTCGCGCCCTGGACAACAAGCGATGGCGACGCCGGCGCCGGGCCGACGTTTCCTTATCTGCGCTTGCGCACGGATGTCGCGCTGATCGGCCTCTCATCGGGCGCGCCGAGCGGGCCTTTGATGGCCACGGGGCGCCTTGGCGACGAGCAGCTCAATCGTCTCGAACAGATTCTCGGTGAGACCGGCGCTCGCGGCTTCGCCCGCGTCATCATGATCCATCATCCGGCGCTTTATGCGGGCGCCTCCGCGCTGCGCCGCTTGACCGACGCGCGCGCGCTGGAAGCGATCGTCGCGCGGGCCGGCGCCGAGTTGATACTGCACGGCCACAATCACGTGCGCTCGGTCGCCTATCTCGCTTCGCCGGCGAGCAGGACGCTCGGCGGCCGCATCCCGGTCGTCGGCGCGCCTTCCGCCTCGTCAGCCTCGCTGACGCCGCGGCTCCGCGCCGGCTATCACCTCATGCGGTTGGAGCGCCAAGGCGCCGCCTGGCGCGTCTCGGCGCGCGCGCGAGGGCCGCTCGCCGATTCGAAGGAGATCGGCGAGCAGCGGGAGATTGATCTTTAGAGACGCGCTTTTGGCCGAATCGACTGGGCGCGGCGCGCAACGCGCTGGGCCACATCGGCCCGGCGTCGTCAAGCGCCTTCGGCGCTCGGTAGTGTCTCGAGACACTACCCGGCGCTCCTTCGCTCCGCCGCTTCGCGATGACAACGCCGGTCCGATGCGGCTTTTTGCTTTTCAGGGTCTTTGCTGCGCAAAGACGGCCGTTAAGGCCGGCTTTCGTCAGCAAAAATCATGGAAACCAAAAGCCTGAGCCGCGCGGAGGGGTCAAGGCCCGCGAGCTAAAAGCGAGCGGCCCGCGTCAGCGGGCTTGGCCTTGACGCCGAGCACGGCTCAGGCACGCCCAGCGACGAGATTTGTTAAATCAATCGTACTCTAATTTAGAACGGCGGCGGCCCGACATAGAGGCTCCACAGCGCCCGCCCATGCGCGAGCCAATAGGCCCAGGCGCCATAGGCCGCCGCGCCGACGAGCGCCAAGGCGCCGATCATCGCGAGGAAAGTACGGATCGCCTCGCCCGCGCGGCCCGGCTTGCGCGCGTCGATCGCGGCGGGCTGAGCCTTGCTCAAAGCGCCGCCGCTCGCCGCGGACGCCGTCTCGACGCGGCCTGCCGCGGCGGCGGGCTCCTCGCGGCTTCGCCAATCGGAGGCGAGAGCGCGCTCGCGCTCGACGAGCCGGCGCGCGATATAGTTGGTGATCGCCGCCACCATCCGATCGACGCGCTCGCTCTCGGCGATGATCGCCCGTCCATGCCGGGTGTCTTGCAGGAAACGATAGACGCGCCGGTCATGCGCCATTTCGACAAAGCCGATCATGTCGATGAACAGGCGCGGCCGCTCGCCATGGGCGAGGCCGACGTCGAAGAGATCGGTGTCGCCGGGCGTCTGCTCGACGATCGGCCGGATCGCCTCTTCGAGAATCTCGAGGCGCGCGATTTCCGCCTCGCGCAATTCGGCGATCGCCTCGCTTTGCTCGGCGCCCTCGACGCGGGCGCGGCGTAGCGCCGTCTTCAGGCTGAGCGGAACGCTTTTGAGATGATCGGGCTTCTTTTCGTCGGCCAACGGGACCTCTTAAAGAATCGCCTGCCGCGGCTGGAACAATTGGTTAACACGCGCGGGAGGAGACGCCAATTGCGGCGAAGGCCGGGCGCTTAAGCGCCCTGTGGAGAAGCCGCTCGCGCCTCGCCGGCGAAGCGGCGAGCGGCGAAGCTCGCCAAGGCGACGCCGCAGGCCGAGAGCGCCAGCGTCGGGACCATCAGCCCGACGGGCCCAAATGCGGCGAGGCTCGCCGCGAAAATGGGCGGCCCAAGAAGCGTGCCGACATTGCCGAGCTGGGCGATCGCGCCATAGGCGCGCGCCTGTAAGGGCGCGCCTGCGCAAAGAAGCGGGATCATTGGGTAGATCGCGCCCGGCAGCAGGCTGACAAAAGCCATCCGCGCGAGGCCCGCGGAGACAACGCCGACGCCGAGGCTCGCCGCAAGGTGAAGCGCGGCGCTGGAGAGGACGACCGCGGCGAAAGCCAAAGCCGTGAGGCGAAACGGCGTCAGCCAATATTGCACGAGGACGCCGGCCAGCAACGTCGAGCCGATGCTGATCAGCGGCATGCCGATCACCAACCAAGGCCGGTCCTCGAGCGCAGCGAGCGCCGGCGTCAACGTCTGCAGCGCCAGGAACAGGCCGGTGTAGCAAAGGAAGCACAGAGAGGGGATCGCGCTTCGCGGATTGGCGTAGACGTCGATGTGACTATGAACGATGTCCTGAAAGGAGGCGCGCCGCCCGCGGCCGTCCTTCTCGCGCTTCTCGTCTGGATGGACGAATAGAAAGGCCAGCAGCAAAAGCGCGGCCATCGCTGCGCCATGCGCGATGAAAAGACCGCCCAGGCCGAAGGCGTCGAGAAGCGGCGGGCCGACGACGCCGGCCAGAAGAAAGGCGACGCTGAAGAACGTTCCCCAGAAGGCCAAGACGATCGCGCGATGGCGCGGCGCGGTGAGCTCGGGCAGAGAGATCGGCGCGGCGACAATGATGGCGAGCTGCGATACGCCTTCGAGGATCCGCGTCGCGAGGAAAAGAGAGACGGGCGGCAGCGCGGCCTGGATGAGCGACAATGCGCTGGCCGCGGCGAGCGCGGCGATGAGGCTGCGCCGCCGCCCTACTCGGCCGACGATCAGGCCGGCGGTTGCGCCGAAGACGACGCTGACGGCGCCGACGGCCGAAAGCAGCCAGCCGGCGAGGGCAGGCCCTGCCTGGTAGGCGGCGGCAAGCGCGTCAAAAGCGACGGAAGCTTTGGCGAACTGCAAGGCCGCGCCCATGCCGCAGAGCCACAGCAGCGCGATCCTCGTCCAATCCGTGTTCTGCGGCGCCTCTATCTGGGCGTCTGTCACGTCGCCATCCGAAGCCGTAGGATCGGCGCGTTCTAGCCCGCGCTGGCTTTCGCAGTCCAATCGCCGCCAAGAATTGCTCGGGCCGACGGGAAGCTGGTAACGTCGCTTGATGCTCACGATTGTCTTGAAATCTCGTCTGGCCGCGCGATGACGATGTCCCACCTCGACATCGGCGCGGACGCGGCGGCCGCGCTGCAAGCGCATCATCCGGTCGTCGCGCTAGAATCGACGATCATCACGCATGGCATGCCTTTTCCGCAGAATCTCGAGACGGCGTTGACGCTGGAGGAGGCGGTGCGCGCGCAGGGCGCGACGCCGGCGACCATCGCCGTCATAGACGGCCGGCTTGTCGCCGGCCTCGACAAGCCGACGCTCGAGAAGCTGGCGCGTCTCTCAGGCGGCGTCGCCAAGACTTCGCGCCGCGATCTCGCCGCGGTGCTGGCCCGGGGCGGAACCGGCGGCACGACCGTCGCGGCGACCATGTATGTCGCCGCGCTTGCCGGCATCGAAATATTCGCGACCGGCGGCATCGGCGGCGTGCATCGCGGCGCCGAAGAGACATTCGACATTTCCGCCGATCTTGTCGAACTCTCGCGCAGCAAAGTCGCGGTGGTCTGCGCCGGCGCGAAGTCCATCCTCGACATACCGAAGACGCTCGAATTCCTCGAGTCGCAAGGCGTGCCAGTGATCGGCTATCGCTGCGACGAGTTCCCGGCCTTCTATGCGCGATCGAGCGGCGTCAAGCTCGACCACCGCTGCGACGGCCTGCATGATCTTGCCCGCATGATCCGGTTGCAGCGGGAGATCGGCCCAGGCGGCGTGTTGATCGCCAATCCTATCCCGGAGGCTCATGCGCTCGACGCCGGCCATATCGAGGCGCATATCGCCGAGGCGGTGCAAGAGGCCAAGGCGAAAGGCGTCGGCCAGAAAGAGGTGACGCCGTTCCTGCTTCGCAGGCTGGTCGAGATGACGGGCGGGCGAAGCCTCGCGGCGAATATGGCGCTGGTCGAGAACAATGCGATCGTCGCGGCGCAAGCGGCGGTCGAGCTGGCGCGATTGTCGACTTAAAACGATGCGCGCGCTCGTCGTCGGCGACGTGATGACCGACATCATCGTCAGGCAGGAAGGACCGCTCGCCATCGGCGCCGACCGACGAGCCAAAATCGTGGCGCGGCCCGGCGGCTCCGGCGCCAATCAGGCGGCCTGGCTCGCCCATTTCGGCGTAAAGGCGCGCTTCATCGGCCGCGTCGGCGCGGCCAACTACGAAGAGGAGACGGCTGTCCTCGCCAAAGCCGGCGTCGAGGCTCATCTTACTGCCGACGCCATGCGCGAGACCGGGCGTCTGATCGCGCTCATCGATCGCGCGGGCGAACGAAGTTTTTTCACCGACCGCGGCGCCAATGACGGGCTTGCTCCGAGCGATATTCCGGACGCGCTGATCGACGACGTCGATCATGTTCATGTCTCCGGCTATTGCTTTGTGGCTGAAGGGCCACGCCAGACGGCCATTGACCTCATCGCGCGGGCCAAGACGCGCAATGTCCCGACTTCCGTCGATCCCGCCTCGACCGAATTCCTGCGCGAGATCGGCCCGTCGAATTTTCTTCTCTGGACCGCCGGCGTCGACATTTTCTTTCCTAACGAAGACGAGGCTCGCGTCCTGACCCGCGCCGGCGATTCCAACGAGGCGCTGGCGCGCCTTGCGACACGCTATCCTCTGGTGGCGCTCAAGCGCGGCGCAGCGGGCGCTCTGGCGGCGGAAGGCGCGAAACGCTGGCGCGCCGACCCGCCGAAAGTCGGAGCGATCGACACGACCGGCGCAGGCGACGCCTTTCTCGCCGGCTTCCTGGCGGCTCGTCTCGGCGGGTCGTCAATAGAGGCGTGCCTTCAAAGGGCCAATGAAGCGGGCGCGGCCGCGACCTTGGTTCTCGGCGGGCGGCCTTAAGGCAAGACCGGTTGACGCTAGACGCCGAGGCTCTCGCGCGGCGCAAAAGCCCCGATAAGTCGCGTTAGGCTCTGCGCGCTCTCCTCCAGGGTTCGCCCCGATGTATCAAGCACCGCTCTCGCCCGCGCATAGAGCGGCTCGCGACTCGAAAGAATGGCGACGAGCTCGTTCATCGCGTCGCTCTCGTTCGACATCGGGCGGAGATCGCCCTGTTCGCGCACCCGCGCCATATGTTCGCCCGGCCGCGCCTTGACCCAAATCGTATCAAAAGCGTTCAGCAACAGATCGAAGGTGAGCGCCTCGGCGACGATCCCGCCGCCGGTCGCCAGGATCAGCGGCGGCGGGCTCTTGGCGGTCGCCTGCAGCGCCCGCTGCTCGAGCTTGCGATACCCCTCCTGACCATAGAGCTTGAAAATCTCCGTCACCGAGAAGCCGGCCAGCCGCTCGATCTCATGATTGAGCTCGACAAAGCGCCAGCCCAATCGCTCGGCGGCGATGCGGCCGAGCGTGGTTTTGCCGGCGCCGCGGAGCCCGATCAGGGCGACGCGCGGTACCGCCTCGCTGTTCGGCGCCGGTTGCAGAACGGCCGCGCCATGCCCACGCAAAATCGCCTTGGCGGCTTCGATCGATTCCGGGCTCGCGTGAGCGAGAAGATCGCGCATCAGCGGCCACTGCGGCGAAGCGGGCTGATCGCTGACCAAATCCTCGATCGGCGCGCCGGTCGCCCGCGCGATGCGCCTTAACAGCATGATTGAGAGATTGCCCTCGCCTGCTTCGAGCTGCGCGAGATAGCGTTCCGACACGCCCGAAGCGGCGGCCAGCGCCTTCCGCGACATGCCGCGCAACGCCCTGATCTTTCGGACGCGCTGGCCAAGCTCGTTCAAGAAGGCGCGATCTGGCGCGCCGTCGGCCGGCGTCCCCGCCCGCGCTTCTGATACAATCGGCCCCACGTTGGAACTCCGGCGATGCGACATAATACAGTTCTTTCTTGACAGGAACAGGCGAGGGGGCAATTCATGTATTTTAGTGCATGGCGCGCCGCAGTTCCGGCAATGTGAGCGCAGAGGGAGGCTACATGGGCGAGTCTTCGGTCGCCAATGCTTGCGCCGATCTCGTCGACCGCAATATTGCGCAAGGCCGCGCCGACAAGCCAGCCTTCCTCTCCGCCGACCGCACGCTGACCTATGGCGCGCTGCAGGCGGAAACCTGCCGCTTCGCGCGCTTGCTGAACCGCCTCGATCTTCGCCGCGAGGACCGCATCGCCCTGGCGATGCTCGACACCGTCGATTTTCCGATCGCCTTTTTGGGCGCGATCCGCTTTGGCGTCGTACCCATCCCGCTGAACACGCTGCTCGTCGCCGAGCAATACGCCTATATGCTTGCCGATTCGCGGGCCAAGGCGCTTGTCGTCTCCTCAGCGCTCTGGCCGACGCTCGAGCCCGTTCTCGCCAAGGCCCCTGACCTCCGGCACGTGATCTTCGCCGACGGCGCCGCGCCCAAGGGCGCGATCGCGCTCCGCGAGGCGCTCGCGGCCGAGTCCGACGCGATGATCCTCGCGCGAACTCATCCCGACGAACCCTGCTTTTGGCTCTACTCGTCAGGCTCAACCGGCGCGCCCAAGGGCGTGCGCCATATCCATTCGAGCATGAGCGTCACCGCGGCGACATTCGCGCGTCAGGTGCTGCAGATTCGAGAGAGCGACGTGGTCTATTCGGCCGCCAAGCTCTTCTTCGCCTACGGCCTCGGCAACTCCTTGTCCTTCCCTTTAAGCGTCGGCGCGAGCGCCTATCTCCTCGCCGGCAGGCCGACGCCCGCTGCGGTCTTCGACACGCTCGAAAAATCCGAGGCGACGATTTTCTGCGGCGTGCCGACGCTCTTCGCCGCCATGCTGCACGATCGCGCTCATGCCGAGCGGCGCGGCTCGCCGCGCCTGCGCATCTGCACCTCGGCTGGCGAAGCCCTTCCGGAACATATCGGCAAGGCTTGGCGCGCGCGCTTCGGCGTCGACATTCTCGACGGCGTCGGCACCACGGAAATGCTGCATATCTTCCTCGCCAACGCCCCGGACGACATCGTCTATGGAACATCCGGCAAAGCCGTGCCCGGCTACGACCTTCGCCTGCTCGACGAGAACATGCAGCCGACGCCTGTCGGCGAGATCGGCGAACTCTATGTGCGCGGCGAATCGGCCGGCGACGGCTATTGGAATCAGCGCGCGAAAAGCCGCGCGACCTTCCTGGGCGAGTGGACGCGGACCGGCGACAAGTTCATCTGCGACGCCGACGGCCGCTTCACGTATTGCGGCCGCGCCGACGACATGTTCAAGGTCGGCGGGGTCTGGGTCTCGCCTTTCGAGGTCGAGGCGTCGCTCGCCGGCCATGCCGCAGTGCTCGAGGCGGCCGTGGTGCCCGCCGAGGACGCCGACAAATTGCTCAAGCCAAAGGCCTATGTGGTGCTCAAGGACGGCGCAACCCGCGAAGGTCTCGACGAGACCTTGAAGGCCCATGTCAAGGCCAATATCGGCGTCTGGAAATACCCGCGTTGGATCGAGATCGTCGATTCGCTGCCGAAGACCGCAACGGGGAAGATCCAGAGGTTCAAGTTGCGCGAGCGCGGGTGAGCGGAAGCCTCCCGACGTCCGGCTTTCTCGCCCTCGACGACGCGCGCCTCGAATATCGCCTCAGGCCCGGCGCTTCTGACGACGCGCCGATGCTCGTGCTGCTGCATGAAGGCCTCGGTTGCGTCGGGCTGTGGGGCGACTTTCCCGAAAAGCTCGCCGCTGCGACGGGCGCCTGCGTCTTCGTCTATTCGCGCGGAGGCTACGGCGCTTCAAGCCCTGTCGATCTGCCGCGGCCGCTCGATTATATGCAGCGCGAGGCTTTGGAAACGCTGCCGCGCGTGCTGGGCGAGATCGCTTTTAAGCGCGGCGCGCTGATCGGCCATTCCGACGGCGCCTCGATCGCCGCCGTCTATGCCGGCGCGTACAATGATCCGCGCCTCGCGGCGGTCACGCTGATTGCGCCGCATTTCGTCGTCGAGGATGTGACGATCGAGGCGATCGAGCGCGCCAGGAAAGCGTACGAGACGGGCGATCTCGAGGCCAAGCTCGCGCGTTGGCACCAACGCTCCGACGTCGCCTTTCGCGGCTGGAACGACGCTTGGCTCGATCCGGAATTCCGCGCGTGGGACATCAGCGCATATCTCGAGACCATCGCCGCGCCGGTCCAGGTCATTCAAGGCTATCGCGACCCTTACGGCAGCGTTCGGCAGATCGAGATCGCCCGTGAGCGCCTGCCGGCCGCGCCGGACGTGACCCTTCTTCCTGGCATTGGCCATTCGCCTCACCGCGAGGCGGGCGAGGCGACCCTAGAAAGCATAAGGCGGTTCTTGGCGCCCCTGCTCTCCGTTTGACGGGCGCGAGACCAATCTCCATGCATTAAACTGCATAAAACCTCATGCAGAGCCTTTACTGCGCCGCTTTATGCATTATTATGCATGACGCTGAGGGAGAGCGTGCTCTTAAATGGCAGGTCAACCGACAAAGCTCGCCAATGGAGCCGCCAGGATCGATTTTCAGACCGAGCCGGCGCGTTATCGCCACTGGCGGCTGAGCGTCGAGGGTCAAGTCGCGACGCTGGCCATGGACGTCGACGAGGCGGGAGGGCTCTTCGAAGGCTACGCCCTGAAGCTCAATTCCTATGACCTCGGCGTCGATATCGAGCTTGCCGACGCGCTGCAGCGTCTCCGCTTCGAACATCCGGCGGTCAAGGTCCTCGTGCTGCGCTCAGCCAAGCCGCGTGTTTTTTGCGCCGGCGCCAACATCCGCATGCTCGCCGGCGCCGAGCATGCCCACAAGGTGAACTTCTGCAAATTTACCAACGAGACGCGGAACGCGATCGAGGAGGCCGAGCAATGCTCCGGCCTGCGCTCGCTCTGCGTCATCAACGGCAGTGCCGCCGGCGGCGGCTACGAACTCGCGCTCGCCGCCGACCACATCATCCTCGTTGATGATGGATCGGCCGCGGTCTCCCTTCCCGAAGTACCCTTGCTCGCGGTCCTGCCGGGCACCGGCGGCCTCACCCGCGTCGTCGACAAACGGAAAGTTCGCCGCGACCTGGCCGACGTCTTTTGCACCGTCGAAGAAGGGGTGAAGGGCAAGCGCGCGC
>DATGHD010000102.1:0-2448 GCA_035308145.1 Roseiarcus sp. | reverse complement strand
CGAAGGCCGAAGCAAGGACATCGCCAACGACTTGCTCAGCCAGCGCGGAAGAATCGACGATGAGCGCGTTTTGTCCGCCTGTCTCGGCGATGAGAACGATTGGGGCTCCGTCAGCGCCTAGCCTTTTGGCGAGCGCGCGCTGGATCTGGCGCGCGACCCCGGTCGAGCCGGTGAACATGACCCCGGCGACAAGCGGGTGAGCGGTCAAGGCCGCGCCGACATCGCCCTCGCCCGCCAGAAGCGCAAGCGCCTCCGTCGCAACGCCAGCCTCGTGGAGCAATCGTACCGCTTCAGCGGCGATAAGCGGCGTCTCCTCCGCCGGCTTTGCGATGACGGCATTGCCGGCGACCAACGCGGCGGCGACCTGCCCGGTGAAAATCGCCAGAGGAAAATTCCATGGACTGATACAGGCGACAACGCCGAGCGGCTTATGAGTGTCGTTTGCAAAATCGCGGTTCGCGCAAGCGGCGTAGTAGCGAAGGAAATCGACGGCTTCGCGGACGTCGCCGATCGCATTGGGCAAGGTTTTACCTGCCTCGCGGCACATTAAGCTCGCGAATTGGCCTTTTCGTTCTTCGAAGAGCGCCGCGGCGCGCTCGAGACAGGCCGCGCGTTGCGCAGGCGAGCGATTGCGCCATTGCGGCCACGCCGCATGCGCCGTTTCAACTGTCGTTGCGACGTCGCCGGCGTTTGCATGAAACGCTTCGCCGATCACATCGCGATTGTCCGCGGGATTGACGATCAAACGCCTTACGCCGCCGGGCGCGCCGGCGCGCCAAAGTTTCTGGGCGCTCGCTTCAAGCTTCGGCGCAAGTTCGGCGAGGATGGTTTCGCTACTGAGATCGACGCCGGAAGAATTGGCGCGCTCGGGCGCGAAAATGTCGCGCGGAAGATCGATATTAGGATGCGGGGCCCCTACTGGCGTGATCGCACGCGCCGCTTCGACCGGATCTTCAAGAAGCGCATCGACAGGAATTTTGGCGTCGGCGATTCGATTGACGAAGGACGTGTTGGCGCCGTTCTCCAGCAGACGTCGGACGAGATACGCGAGTAAGGTCTCGTGCGAGCCGACCGGCGCATAGACCCGGCAAGGACGGGCGCGGCCGCCTAAATTCGCAACCTGCTCGTAGAGCGGCTCGCCCATGCCGTGCAAGCACTGGAATTCATATTGACCGGCGTAGAAATTGCGTCCCGCCATCGCGTGGATCGTCGCGAGAGTCAACGCATTATGGGTCGCGAACTGCGGGTAAACGGCGTCCGGCGCCGAGAGGAGTAGCCGCGCGCAAGCGATGTAAGAGACATCGGTGTGAATCTTTCGCGTGAAGACCGGAAAGCCGTCGAGCCCGTCGACTTGAGCACGTTTGATCTCGCTGTCCCAATAGGCGCCCTTTACCAGCCGCAGCATAATCCGTCGCTTCGTGCGACGCGCGAGGTCGATGATGAAAGCAAGGACCGCGGTCGCGCGTTTCTGATAGGCCTGAACGACGAAGCCAATCCCGTTCCAGCCGGCAAAATCGGGGTCGCCGCAAAGGCTTTCGAGAATGTCCAGCGAAAGGTCGAGACGTTCGGATTCCTCGGCGTCTATATTGATGCCGATGTCGTATTGTCGCGCCAGCGCCGTGAGGCCTTTCAGGCGCGGGAGCAGCTCCTTGCGCAGTCTTTCGCGCTGACCTCGTACGTAACGTGGATGCAAGGCGGAGAGTTTGATCGACAGCCCGGGCCCTTCGTAAATGCCGCGTCCTGCCGAGGCGGCGCCGATGGCGTGAAGGGCCTGAGTGTAGGCCGTGAGATAGCGCTCCGCATCGGCCGCGGTCGCCGCGGCCTCGCCAAGCATGTCGTAGGAATAGCGAAAACCTTGCGCCTCCATCCGCTTGGCGTTGTCGAGCGCCTCGGCAATCGTCTCGCCACAGACGAATTGTTCGCCCATCAACCGCATGGCCGTATCGACGCTGGCGCGGATGATCGGCGCGCCGCTTCGAGCGATAAGCTTGGTGAGCGCGCCCGCGAGGCCGGCCTCGTCGAATGTGCCGACCAATTTGCCAGTGATCAGCAGGCCCCAGGTCGCCGCGTTGACGAAAGGCGAGGGCGAATGGCCGACATGGGCGCGCCATTCGCCGTGGCCGACCTTGTCGGCGATCAGGGCGTCCCGCGTTGCGCTATCGGGAATGCGGAGCAGCGCCTCGGCCAGGCACATTAAGGCGACGCCCTCCTGACTCGACAGGGCATATTCGCGCATCAGCCCCTGGACCAAACCCGGCGTCGGCCGCCCGCGCAGCCTTTCGACCAGATCGCGGGCGAGAGCGCGCGCTTCGGCGCGAACTGGCGCGGGCAGGTCGGCCGCCTCGATCAAAGGCGGTAATGCTTCCTCCTCCGGATGCCGATAGGCCGCGTCAATGGCCGCGCGCAGCCCCAAACGCTGCTCAATATCGGCGCGAAAAGCGGCGAATG
>DATGHD010000101.1:0-2325 GCA_035308145.1 Roseiarcus sp. | reverse complement strand
CCTTCGATAACCGCGTGTTCGATGACGATGCCCTTCTGGGTTTTCAGTTTCTCGATCAGGCCTTGCACTTCTTTGAGCGGCGCGACGCGGTCGCGATCGCCGTGAACGAAGAGGCCCGAGGACGGGCAGGGCGCGAGGAAGGAGAAATCGAAACGGCTCGCCGGCGGGGCGATCGAGATGAAGCCCTCGATTTCCGGCCGGCGCATCAAGAGTTGCATGCCGATCCAGGAGCCGAAGGACACGCCGGCGATCCAGCACGCGCGCGCCTCGGGACTGATCGACTGCGCCCAATCGAGCGCCGCAGCCGCGTCCGACAATTCGCCCTGGCCGTGGTCGAAAGCGCCCTGCGAGCGGCCAACGCCGCGGAAGTTGAAACGCAGGACGGAAAATCCGCGCTCGGCGAAAGCATAATATAAATTGTACACAATTTGATTGTTCATCGTGCCGCCAAACTGCGGATGCGGGTGCAGCACAATCGCAATCGGCGCGCCGCGTTGCTTAGCGGGATGAAAACGGCCTTCCAGCCGACCGGCGGGGCCGTTGAAAACCACTTCAGGCATTGTGCCTCCATCGCTCCGCCGAAGCGCGCCATCGACGGACGGACGCCGGACGCGGCGCCAAATCGCGCTTTTCGCGCTTGAGGAGTGCTGTTAGAATAATTCTAACAGCTCCCCGCAGCCGGCCAAAATCGGGGGGTTCGAGATCAAGATAGGCGGCGAAAGTCATTTTGGAAGCGCTTCTACCATGAGCGCGGCCGGCGATTGCAAGGATAAAACGACGGCGAACCAAAGCTTTCTGCCGGTTGGACGATGGAGGGCGTAAAGGCCAACGTGAACTGATGATCGAACAAGCGCGCATTTATCTTGACTACAACGCGACCGCGCCCTTGCGGCCGATCGCGCGCGAAAAAATGATGTCAGCTCTTGAGCTTATTGGTAATCCTTCATCCGTTCATGCAGAAGGCCGCGCGGCGCGGGCGCTGATGGAAGAGGCCCGAGAGCAGGTGGCGCGCCTTGTTGGCGCCCGAGCGCGCGACATCGTTTTTACCTCCAGCGGCACGGAGGCGGCCAATCTTGCGCTTTCTCCCGCGGTCGAATCGGCAGGCCGAGCAAAGCCGCTGAGCCAGCTCATCGCCTCTGCGGGCGAGCATCCTTGCGTGCTCAAAGGCCATCGCTTCCCCCTCGCCGCCGTCGAACTTGCGCCCCTTGCGGCGGACGGCCGGATCGATCTTGACGCCTTGGAGGCAGCGGTAAGCCACGCCGACGAGGGCAGGGTCATGCTCGCGCTGCAGGGCGCCAACAACGAGACGGGCGTCATCCAACCCGTCGCCGAAGCGGCGGCGATCGTGCGCGGTCGCGGGGGCGTCGTTGTCTGCGACGCCGTGCAATTGGCCGGCCGAGCGCCTTGCCGCATCGAGCGTCTCGGCGCGGATTTTCTTATTCTGTCGGGCCACAAGCTTGGCGGCCCGAAAGGCGCCGGCGCGCTGGTCTCGGCGCCTGGCGCTCCTCGGATCGGCGCGCCGCTCTTGCGCGGCGGGGGCCAGGAGCGCGGCTTCAGGGCCGGCACGGAAAATGTGGCGGCGATTGCCGGCTTTGGCGCGGCCGCCGCGGCGGCAAGCGAGGAAATGGACAACGAGGCGCGTCGACTTCAAGGGCTGCGAGACGCGCTGCTGCGGCATATTTCGGCAGCGGCGCCGGATGCTATCGTCTTCGGCGGCAAGGCTGAGCGTTTGCCGAACACCTTGTGTTTTGGCGTCCCTGGCGTCCCTGCCGAAACCCTGCTGGTCGGGCTCGACCTTGCCGGCGTCGCCGTCTCGTCGGGCGCGGCATGCTCATCGGGCAAGGTCGCGCGTTCGCATGTTTTGTCGGCCATGGGCGTTGAGCCGGCTCTCGCCGCCTCGGCGATCCGTCTCAGCCTCGGATGGCGCTCGACTGAGGAGGAGATGGCGCGTTTCGGCGACATCTTCGCCCACGTTCTGGCGCCGATGCGCCGCAATCGCAGCGCCGCCGCTTAGAGGAAGCGATGTTCGACCATTTGGGCTTTGCGGTCGCAGATTTCGGCAAAAGCCGCGCCTTCTATGAGAAGGCGTTGGCGCCGCTTGGCGTTGGCGTCGTGATGGCAGGCGATAATTTCACCGGCTTCGGGCGCGACGGCCGGCCACAATTTTGGATCGGCGTTGGGCAAGCGCCCGCCTCTCGGCTGCACCTCGCTTTTGCGGCGAAGAACCGCGCGGAAGTTCGCGCGTTTCATGAGGCGGCGCTGGCCGCGGGCGGCAAGGACAACGGCCCGCCCGGCTTGCGCCCGAACTATCATTCGAACTATTAC
>DATGHD010000100.1:0-4135 GCA_035308145.1 Roseiarcus sp. | reverse complement strand
ACCGCGAACAACCAGCAATTCAATTCGCGAAGTTATCACAAGGCGGCGGTCGCCGTTTCGGCGCTCAAGATCGTCGTGCCGAACTGGTACGTATCGAATCCCGGTTTTGTGGAGACGGCGGCGCCGACGACGGCGACGATTTGGGCCGCTATCGAATACCCGGCCGGGACGTTCCATCAGATCACTTTTTCCGGCTCGGCAAGCGTGACCATGTCGGCGGGCGCGCAGGCGATCTCCGACTGGTGCAATGTCTCAATCCCGGCGGGCGCCTTTTTCTATATTCGCATGTTCGGCTCGAACTCGGCCGGCGTCCTTTACATCACATCGACGGTCGGCGGCACAAACGACGAGAACTCGGGAGTCGGCGAAGCGCTGCAGGTCGCGCCGTCCGGTCTTTCGAACCTGACGATGACCGGCTCCGTCCCCGAGTCCAACACTTATCAATACGGCTTTCGCCCGCTCGCCATTCTCGGAATGACCAGTAAGCCAAGCGTCTTATGCATCGGCGACAGCCGGTGCTATGGCGTTGGCGACGTGAGCGACGCGACCGGCGACCGCGGCGAAATTTGCCGCTCGATCGGTCAGAAATTCGCCTATTGCAACTTCGGCGTCCCGGCCGACAAGGCGGCGACATTCGTCGCCAGCAATTCGCTCAGGCTCGCCTTCGCGCAATACGCGACCCACATCGTCAGCGAATATGGCGTCAATGATATGTACGTCCTGGGGCACGCCGCAACGGCGACTCTGGCGAGCCTTGCGCAGGCGCGGGCCTTATTTCCCGGCGCGCCGTTCTTTCAATCGACGATCTCGCCGGTGACCAGCTCGACCGACGGTTGGGCGACGACGACAAATCAGACGGCCAACGGCAACGTCGGCCCCAATCTGGCCGCCGTCAACGACGCCATTCGCGCCGGAAACGGTGGGATCACCGGATATTTCGACATCGCCGACCAGACCATGAGCGCTCGCGATTCGCTGCTTTGGAGCGTAGGCGGCGGCGCCCATACCGCCGACGGCCTGCACGCGAACGCTCTGGGCTATGCGGCGATCCTCAACTCTGGCGCGGTCAACGTATCCCGCATCCATCGTTGAATCGCAGCTGGCCGCACAACTCCGAAACGAGGCTCATCATGACAAACCGCACTTCTGCGGCGCTTGCGCTTGGCGGCGCGGCGCTCGGCATCCTGTTCCTGGCTGCGAACGCCTGCGCGGAAGAGGCGTCGCCGAATTGCGGCCCGCTCGCCGACGCCCGGCGCGAGATCGCCGAGGCCGGGGCCGGCAAGCTCAAGCCGCTGTCGCATGAACAGCTGAATTTCGCGCGGGGATTGTTCGTCGCCTCGCCGCCGGTGAGCCCTTATCCGCCAGGGGATGAAGGAATGATGGCGATGTTCGAAAGCGGCGCGAGCACGGTCGTCTTTGTCGAAGGCGATAAGGCCTGTGGGAAAATGGGGCTTTCGCCGAGCGTGACGGCGATTCTGATCGATCTCGACAAAAGCATCTGAGAGACTGGCCATGACCTTCGCCATGCCGCCGGTGAGACAGCTTGTCTCGCCGAATTATTCTGTTGCGCCTGTCAGGCATGACAACGTCTTCGTGCATCGGTGCGAAGGAAGCTATGCGGGATCGGTCGCTTGGTTGTGCGACCCCCGCGCGAAGGCTTCAGCTCATCTCGTCATGAAAGCGGACGGGTCGGAAGTCACGCAGCTCGTTCCGCTCAGCATGAAAGCTTGGGCGCAATGCGCATTCAACGCCAACGGCGTATCGCTCGAAATCGAAGGATATACGGCGCAGGGCCTGTCGCAGGAAACATCGCGTGCGGCGGCGGCGATCGTCGCCTGGCTCTGCCGGGCCTACGCCATAGCGCCCGTTTGGGCGCAAGGCGGACGCGGGCCCGGGGTTTGTCAGCATGTGGACCTGGGCGCGGCGGGGGGCGGCCATCACGACGCCTGCGGCCTGGGAAGCCCAACCTGGCTCGCGTTCATGGCCTTCGTCAGGGACGCCTACGACGCCCTCGGCAATGGCCCGCTGCCGGCGTTCGCGCTGCACGGACCGCCAAATCCGCATCAGCTCTCGTTGCCGCCCTACGTCTCGCCGACCGCTTCGCACGGCGGCGCGGCGCGGATCGACCCCGCGGAGGCCGCAACGTCGCATTCAACCCAGTCCGGCTATCCGCATGGTTCGGTCGCGGACCTGCAATGGCGGCTCAACCGGAATGGCGCGTTACCGCCGCTGTTAGTTGACGGCTTCGCCGGTCCGCTCACGCGCTCGGCGATCGCCGCCTTTCAGCGCGATCAGAAGCTTTCTGCCGACGGTCTGTTGGGAGCGGAAACCTGGGCCGCGCTCTTTGGCGCGACGGCCGCATGACCGAGTTCGCCTATTTCGTTTTCGCAAACCTGGCCGTCATGGCGATTTGCCTCGCCCTCTATGGCGCCGGGCGTCAGGACTAGATCTTCCCTCATTTCCTACGCGCGCGGCTTGCTTTTGGGCGGTCGTCGGAACGCGCGTGGGATCGGCAGGCGGGCGTCTCCGCTTGTCGCGAGCCGCATCCCGATGGCCGCCTTCACAAGGATCTGAACAATGAAAGACTTCTGGGTCCACTTGGGCGCGCAGATCGGCATGGCCGCCGCCGGCGCGGCGGTGACGAGCGCCGCGGGCGCGAATTATTCAAACCTCGGCGTCTGGGCCGGCGTCGCTCAGGCCGCCGCTGCGATCGCGGCCGAAATCTACAACCAATTTGTCGCCAAGCCGGCGCCGTCGGCGAACGCGCCGAAGTCCAGCGCGTGAGTGTGGCTGCGATGGCGCTCGCCAGTCTCGTTCGTCAATTGGGCGAGGCGCTTCTCGGCGCCGTCGCGCCCGCCAACGGGTCGAAGACTCTCTCGTCCGCGCATTTCGACGCGCTCGCCAAGCTGTTGGGCGGACTGCCGGTCGGCGACCTCATCGACCTGATCGATGGCCGTGCGACGGTGGACTCAGGATTGGACCTCGCCGAAAGCGCCGCCGCGCTCGTCGCTGCGGTCTTTCCGCCGGGGGCGATCACGGCGGGCGAAGTCGAGCTTGCGCTCGAAGGCTTGCAGTTCCTCTTGGACGCGGCGGGCGTCGGCGCGAATCCGTTCAAGATCGCGGGCGGAATTCCCGTCGGTTTCCCGCCGGGCGGAGGGCCAGGGCCTCATCGCGGAAGATAGCAGAAGATGGATCCTCACGCCCCCGACTTAAGCCAACTGCCAATCATCGCCATCAGCTCCGCGTTGAGCGCGTTGGCCAGCGCGCTCGGGACAATTTTCGCCGCCAACCAACGCCATCGCATTGAACGCGAAAAGACGCGCCAGGACGAGCGGTCGCGGCAGGAACTCTATTTCTCCACCAATTTCGAGAATCTGGTGGAATCGTATCGGCGTCAGGCCGACGACTATGCGGGCAGGATGCTGGCGCTCGAATCCGGCTACAAAGCCAAGATCGAAGCGCTTGAGCTCAAAATGGCGGCGATGCAGCAAAAGATGGAGGCGCTGGAGGCCCTGGTCTACGAAGAGCCCTTCTTCAAATGGTCGATTTCGCTTGAAGGGCAGTATCTCTACTGCAATTCGAAAATGCGCAGCGAATTGCTGCACGATAGGCCGTCCGACTGGATTTACGGTAAACGGCACGGCGACATTTGGCCGAACAAGGCGGTGGAGCTTTTCGAAAGCCTCGATGAAAGGGTGCGCTCGCGCTCACCGAGGGTCGCGATCGTCACCGGCGTCGACCTGCTCGACGACGGCGATTTCTACACGGTCATCAAATGGGGCCAATTCGACCCGCTGCGCGGCGTCGTCACCGTTTACCACGGACAGGCCATCAAAGCGACCGTAGAGCGCGGCAGAGCCGGATGAATTGGGTCTTTTCGCCCATCGCGGCGCGCCTTTTTGGCGTCAATCGGACTTGATTGGACTTCAACGGGAGCCGCCATGCTGATCGCCATCGCCTTCCTGTGTGTCGCCAACGCCGCCGATTGCGAACGCGATGCGGTCGTTCGCGCCGTAGTGGGGCAGGGCGTCACGCCCGCCGGCTGTCTGATCGACGGCGAAGCCGGCGCGGCCGCCAACGGCGCCCTCGCCCACGGCGCCGACTATCGGATTGTCATTGCCTGCCGACGAAGGGC
>DATGHD010000099.1:0-3911 GCA_035308145.1 Roseiarcus sp. | reverse complement strand
GGCGCACGTAGAGGGCGCCGAGCTCGTCGGCGAGATCGCGCACCCAGTCGCGCGCGCCGTCATCCAGCACCCAGACGCGCAAATCCTTATGGTTGATCGCCTTGGCGCCAACGATGGTGCGTTCCAGAACCTGCATTGATTCGTTGTAAGTGGCGATGAAGACGTCGACCGGCGCGTCTGCGAGTTCAGGCGGCGTATTGGCCGTCGATCGCTGTGTTTCCCGACGCGACATGAAGAAGAGCACGCTGGTCGCGCTGATGATCGACAAGCCTTCGAAGGCGAAGAAAAACCACGCCCAGGCCTGCTGATAAACGTTCTGGTGCTGCGGAATCGAATATTCGAAGCGCCACCAGACGTAGCGCGCCGCCAGGAAGACGCAAAGCGCCGCGCAGAGCGCGCGAACGACACGCGGATAACGCTCCTCGAACTGAATGAGCGTGGCCAGGGCGCCGATGCTGATGAGCAGCGGCCCAAGGACAATCAGCGTGTTCATCGAGGCTCAGCCGAAGCGGCCGAAGAGACGCGAAATCAGCCCTGGCCCATTCGACGGAATGAGCACGCGCGCCGTGCGGCCGACGAAACACTCGCCGGGCGAAGGGTCCATGGCGATGCGCACCGTCGCGGTCAGGCCCTTGCCGTCGAAGGGAATGGCGGCAAGGTTGTGGTCGCCGCCGTTGGCGTCGCCCGTAACGGACAGGATCCGGCCATGCCTCTTGATCTGATCGCCCGACAGACGGAACTCGGCGTCGCCGCCGACTTCGATGTCCGGCACCCGATTTTGCGGCACTTCGGCGATGACGAAGGCGGCGTCGCAGTCGACGATCTGGGCGATCGTCTCGCCGGCGCCGAGCCGCTCGCCGCCTGACGCTGCGAGTTTCCAAATCATGCCAGAGGTCGGCGCGATCATCGAAGCGGTCTGCAGCTTCTCGATGCGCTCCTGCTCGCTGGTGAGGCGGGCTTCCGTCTCCTTGATGTCGGCGAGGGTTAGCGCCCTCTGCTGATCCAAGTCGGCGAGGCGAAGCGCGACCTCATCCGCGCGCTGCCGCGAATAGGCGACGTCGTTCGAACCGGGCTCGGAAACAACCCCGTTCCTGATCGCCACCGTCTGCGCAAGCAACGATTCAAGACGACCTTGCTGCGCCGCCGCTTCATGCGTGGCGACGTCGAAGTCCGATTGCGCCTTCTCGAGATCGGCCCCGGCGGTAAAGCCGCTCTGGGCCAGGGTGGCGCGACGATCAAGATTCTTCTTCGCCTCGTCGCGACGCGCATAGAGCGCGGCGAGGGAGTTCCGCGCTTCCTCGACCGATCCGGCAAGACGCGCGGCGCTGGCCTGCACATAGGCGTCAGAGCGGAGGACGAGATCCTTTTGAATGGCCTCGAGCGAAGCCTCCTCCGCCGCCATCGCCGCGTAATGGGCATGAGCTTCCGTCAGGTGTTCGCGAAGATCCACCAGCCGTTCGTCGTTGACGCGATTGTTGTTGATCTGCGCCAAGACCGCGCCGCGGTTGACGCGATCGCCGATGCGCAGCGGCGTGTCGCCGACGACGCCGTCGATCGGCGTGCGCAAGGCGACCGAATAAGCCGAGACGACCGCGTTGTCTGTGGCGATGGCGATTTGATCGGCCATCACCGCATAAGCGCCGATCGCCAACACCGCCGCAGCGCCGCCCATCTTCAAGATGCGCGCCCAAGGCAGTTGGACGTTCAGTCCCAACACTTGCTCGGGGAAGCTCGCCGCCCGCGCTCGACGTTCGAATGACACGCTCATGTTCGCTGGCCCGCCAAATATTTTTTGTCGTTGTTCGCGAGCCTGATACGCCAGACATGCCTAACGACGCTCTAAACGCCGGCGCGGAAATCGAGTCGCAGTAAATGTTGGGTTAGATCGCTTGAATAAAAGCGCGTCCGGGACGCTCAAACTTTGTTAAGCACGCGACTGAATGTCAGATATTTCAGTTGGTTATGCGACCAAGCCAGCGGCTTCCGCGCGGCGCTTCAATGTTCTGTCGGTCGCTTTAAAGCCATTGTTAAGCGTATCTCAAGCAGGAGCCATCTTTTTGCGCCGGGCGGCCCCCGTCGCGCCAATCGTCACAACTTAATTTTTACCGCCTTTGACGAAAAAAGGGTTCGACCAAAAGTCGCGGGGTCGACGTGCAAGTCGAGGACAAAATCGCCACGCAGATGGAAAGGCGCCGTCACGAACGGATGGCGCTGATTCTACCGGGGCGCTGCATGATCAGCGACCGCGAATCCGATTGCCAGACCGTCGATCTATCGCCAAACGGCGCGGCATTGAGAGCTGAAATTCAGGGACGCCTTGGCGAGCATATCATCGCTTATCTGCACCATATCGGCAGGATCGAGGGATTGATCGTACGTCTCTTTGGCGAATGCCTGGGGATCGAACTTCTCGCTCCGCCGATAAAGCGCGAGAGACTATCCTGGCAAATCGCCCGGCTGGCGATGCAGCAGAAAGCCTATTTGCTCAACGCCGGCGGCATCCGGCCCTCCGCCCGCTTGGCGGATCAGACGGCGGCGGGCGCGCAAATGACGCCTCGGTCTCTCGTTGACGGCGTCGCGCCGTCAAACAAGATTGCAATCGACGTTGTCTCTTCGATCGACGGCCTTCTTGGGCGCCTATAGAAAATCGGCCCGCCTCACGCTTTTCCCCAGCCGCCGCCGGTCGGCGTCTCGATGATCACCGCTTCGCCGGCCATGAGCTTAGTCTGATCGCAGCCTTCGAGCCGATCGAGCCTTCCGTCAAGGCGGCGTACGAAGTTCCTGCCGAGCTCGCCTTCCGCGCCGCCATCGACGCCGAAATTCGGCACGCAGCGATGGCCTGAAAGGATCGCAAGATCCATCGCCTCGCGAAAGCGTAAAACGCGCCTTGTGCCGTCCCCTGCCTTCCATCGACCCTTGCCGCCCGAGCCGCGTCGGACGTGAAAATCTTCGAGGACGACGGGAAAGCGCGATTCCAGCACCTCGGGATCAGTCAGACGCGAATTGGTCATATGCGTATGGACGGCGCTCGCGCCGTTAAATCCTTCGCCTGCCGGCGCGCCCGAGCAGATCGTCTCATAATATTGATAGCGCGCGTTGCCGAAGGTCAGATTGTTCATCGTCCCCTGCGCGGAGCCGAGCGCGTGCAGCGCGCCGAACAATGTGTCGGTGACCGCTTGCGAAGTCTCGACGTTGCCGGCGACGACGGCGGCAGGATAGCGCGGCGACAGCATCGAGCCTTCCGGAATGATGACGCGGATCGGCCTCAAGCAGCCGGCGTTCATCGGAATTTCGTCGTCGACCATGACCCGGAACACGTAGAGCACCGCGGCGCGGGCGACCGGCTCCGGCGCGTTGAAATTCGTCGCCTGCTGCGGCGAGGCGCCCGTGAAGTCGACCGTCGCCTCGCGGTTCTCCTTGTCGACGCTGATCTTGACCTTGATGACCGCGCCCTGATCCATCTCGAAGGCGAATTCGCTGTCCTTCAGCCGGTCGATCACGCGGCGCACGCTTTCGGCGGCGTTGTCTTGAACGTGCCCCATATAGGCCTCGACGACGCCAAGCGAGAATTGGTCGACCATGCGCTTCAGTTCGCGCGCGCCTTTTTCATTGGCGGCGATCTGGGCCTTGAGGTCGTTGACGTTCTGCAAAGGATTGCGGGCGGGGTACGGCCCGCCTTCGAGCAATTGATAGA
Source organism: Roseiarcus sp. (assembly GCA_035308145.1). Lineage (GTDB taxonomy): Bacteria > Pseudomonadota > Alphaproteobacteria > Rhizobiales > Beijerinckiaceae > Roseiarcus. Next base: position 217 of record DATGHD010000099.1, on the reverse strand, counting down.
GTTCCTTCTCGCGAAAGCGGCCGCGATCGACGAGCAGGAAATTGTCGATATAGACGCCTTCCTCGAGAATGTTGGTGGCGCGCGGGCTCATCGAGCCCGGCGAGACGCCGCCGACGTCGGCGTGATGGCCGCGCGAGGCGACCCAGAACAGGATTTTCTTGTCGTCGAACACCGGGGTGCAGACGGTGATGTCGGGAAGGTGCGTGCCCCCGTTATA
>DATGHD010000098.1:0-2088 GCA_035308145.1 Roseiarcus sp. | reverse complement strand
TCACGCCCTTGCTCATGGTTGGCCTGACTTTCGCGCCGCGCAGTCTCAGCGAGCTCGTCGCCGCCCTGCGCCGAGCGCATGACACGCCGCAGCCCTCTCCTGCTATTGTCGACTAGGAGCGCTGGAGGCGTCGCGTGAACACTCATGGCCCGCGATCAACGAGGGGGAAGGACCTTCAAGATTTCCAGGATTTGCCGCGCGCGCCTGAATTGAATTTCTTTCGCAAGCATCGCCTTCCGCGCGCGGCGCGGGCGCCCGGCGCGCGGGCGCGCGAAGCGTTTGAGACGCTCAATCTTTTCACATCCGCCGACGGCTGGCGCTGGATCGCCGAATATTTCCGGCATCGATTTGGGCGAAAACATCCGTTCCTCGCCTATGGTTCAGATGACAACGGAATCTACCCTCTGCGGGGCGATGACGGCGCCGATGACGACGCGATCCGGATCGCGATCGGCGGCGATTGGGCGACAGGCACGGACGAAGCCTTCGCCATCGCCGAGCTGATGGCGAAGCGCAAGCCTCACTATTCGATCCATCTCGGCGACGTCTATTTCGTCGGCGATCCCGCCGAGACGAAAGAGAATTTCCTCGGCGAGCGAAATCCGCGCCATTCCTATACGCCCTGTATCTGGCCGAAAGGCTCGAAAGGCGCTTTCGCCCTCAGCGGCAATCATGAGATGTACGCGCGGGGCTATGCCTATTTCGATCTGATGCTGCCGACGCTGGGCCTCATCTTGGAAGGCAAAGCGCAGGGTCAGAAGGCGAGCTTCTTCTGTCTGGAAAACAAATATTGGCGGATCATCGGCCTCGACACCGGCTACAATTCCGTCGGCTTCCCGCTGCTCGAATATATTTTCAGCCCCGATTGCGCCTTGCCTGCTCAAATCATCGATTGGCTGCGCAATGTCCTTCGCCAGAAGGAGGACCGGCGCGGGATCGTGCTCTTGAGCCATCACCAATATTATTCCCGTTTCGACGACTGGTACGTAAAGCCCGCCGAACAGCTCGCCGAATTCATCGATCGTCCGGTCCTCTGGCTGTGGGGACATGAGCACCGGCTCACCGTCCATAAGAAGCGCCAAACCGGCGCTGGCGTCGTCGCCTATGGACGCTGCGTCGGGCACGGCGGAATGCCGGTTGAATTGCCGCCGGACCAGCCGAAGCACGCCGAATGCGAGGCCGAATTCGTCGATCGCCGGCTCTATCGGAACGACGAGCATCTGAAGGTCGGCGTGAACGGCTTCGCGGCGCTTGCCTTCAAGGGGAAGGCGCTCGTGATCGACTATGTCGATATCGAGGACAAGATCATCTTTTCGGAATCCTGGACGATCGGCGACCAAGGCGAGCTCGCCCGCGTCTCTTGAGACATTGCAAGGCGAGCAGCTTGCGGGGGCGCCAAAGCGTCAGTACGGGATCAGCCCGCAATTGCGGCGGCCGGACGCCATGCAATGAAGCATCCGATCATCGCCGATGAGCTTGATCATCAGCCACGCGCCGCCTAAGCCGAGCGCGCCGCAAAGAAGGATCGCCGCCAGGACGGGGAGGACGCCATGGATGCGCTTTGGCGCCCGCGGCGGATCCTTCTTCAGCTCTTCCGGCGGCGTCTTATAAAGCATGGCGGCGATCAGCGTGGGGAAGGCCGCAATTTAGGCAGTCTTAAGCCAAGAGTGAACACCGCGTTTGGGCCTTTCGTCACTGCTCCATTTGATCGCAATCTGTCCGGCCCGACGCCACGCAGTTCAGCTTGCTGTTGGCGCCGCTGAGCGCGTGGAACAGCCAAAGGCAGCCGACGACGAGAACGATGACGATGGCGATGGCGACGAGGTTCGGACCGCTTCTCGGGTCCTCGTCGGACGGCGGCAGGCTCGTTGGCATGTCCTCAGGCTTCAGCCCGGCCCGCTGACCCGTCAAGCGGCGCTCACGCAAATGCAAATGTTGACGGCGGGCTTTGTCCTGGTAGCGGGGGAGGGAGTTGAACCCCCGACACGCGGATTATGATTCCGCTGCTCTAACCAGCTGAGCTACCCCGCCCCATGCTCGCTATGGCCGAAGCCTTAGCGAAAGGCCCGCGGATATAGGGAGCGGCGG
>DATGHD010000097.1:0-4618 GCA_035308145.1 Roseiarcus sp. | reverse complement strand
CCTCTTCGGCCTCAGGCGGCTAGACGTCTTGCGTCTCAATCAGTTGGCCAAAGCCGCGAAAACCCAAGAACCGCTTGTCTGTGTCGAAGAGCGGCGCGCCGGAAAGGAGGGCGGTCCTCGGATGTCTGCCGTCGCCCTGCGGCCAGGCCAGGCGGAGCGCGCTAAAGGTCGCTTTGGCGGCGAGGGCCGCGGCCAATTGTCCATCTTCATCGAGGCCGGTTCGCGCCTTGAGCGCGCCGAGCGATTCGCCCTGCTGCGGCGCATGAGCGCCAAGGACCGTAACAAGAGCGGCGGCCGGCGCGCCGAAGCGCAGATGCTGATCAACCCGCCACAAAAATCTTTCCGAAACCGGCGACAATCGACCCTGCGCTTTCGCACCGGCAGGCGGGGCGGCGCTCTCGGCGGGGGAGGCGGCGCCATCGGCTTGCGCGCCGGCCGGCGGCGCCAGCACCAAAAAGGCTCCGCCCGCGGCATTGACCAATCGCGCGCAAAAAAAAGTCAGCGACAGCGGCCGGCGGCTTGCGAAAAAGCGTAAGGATTCGAGCCTTGGCGCGCCGGAGGTCAAAGTCCGCGCAAGCTCCTTGAGGCGTCTTGCCCCGGGGCTCTGAGCATCAAGAACCGCCGCGCCGGCTTCCGCAAGGCTCTGCGCGCCAACGAGCGCCATCGCCGCGTCGCTCGCAAACCGGAGGCGCGGCGGATCGAGGGAGACCGCCAGCAAGGGCGCGCCCGCCTGCAACGCCGCGGCGAATGGCGTTCCGGCCACCAGAGCGGCGACGTCAAGAGCGTCGTCTCTGTTCGGATCGGAAGGGCTCATGGCCTTCAAAGGCTCCGGCGCGGTCGCGGGTCCCGACCTCAAATTCAACACTTACTAAAATATTAAAGATTCGCCGGGCGCTTCGCCATGGCTCCGACAAAATTGTCCCAGCATCAAATGGCTATATTTTGATGCGTCGCAACAAAAATGTTGCATTGCAACATAAGACCTGGTAATAAAACTGAACTAAGAAACGCCTCAGGCGATAAAGCTTCCGAGGAGATGGCGATGACCAATCCGCCCTATGAAGTTCCCAGCGAGTTGCGTGATTTTGCCGAACGCAGCGTCGAGCAAGCGCGAAAGGCCTTCGAAGGTTTCGTCAGCGTCGCGCAAAAAGCCGCCGAAACGATGGATGGCGCCGCACAACAGGCGCATTCAGAAACTAAGAACATGGGCTCGCAGATCCTGAGCTACGCCGAGCAGAATGTGAATGCGGCTTTCGAGCTCGCGCACAGGCTTGTGCAGGCCAAGGATCCGCAGGAAGCCTTCGCGCTACAGAACGAATTTCTCAAGGCGCAACTGAGCGCCCTGCAAAGTCAGGCCAAGGAGCTTGGCGCGCTGATCCAGAAGAGCGCGCCGACCTTCAAGAAATAGTCGATTGATACCCGCCCCAGCCAGAAGGATCTCGCCATGGACGACACGGGACAGACGCAAGGCATCGAATCGGCGCAAGCCGACGTCAAATCGGCGATCGAGGCCGCCGCGGGTCCGGCCTTGGCGTTTCAAGAAAATCTTCGCAAGGCGCTGGAAAAGGGTGTGACCGAGACGCAGGCGGCCTATACGCGCGCAAAGGCGGCGGTCGATGAGACGGCCAGCGCGCTCGAGACGAGCGTAACCACCGCCTCCAAGGGCGTCTTCGCGTTCAACAGCAAGGCGCTCGAAGCGTTGCGCGCCAACGCCGACGCCAATTTCGATTTCCTCAAGGCGGTGATCAACGCCAAAAGCGCCGGCGAAGCCGCGTCGCTGCAGAGCGATCATGCGCGCAAGCAGGCCGAGGCGCTCGCCGCCCAGGCCAAGGACTTCGCCGAGCTGGCGCGGAAGATCGCCACTGAATCGGCTGAGCCGTTGAAGTCCCAGGTGTCGAAGACGTTCAAGCTGTCGGCCTAAGAACGTTTTCGGTTTGGCGCCTGCCGGCGCTTCCTCCCTCGCGCGGGGCGCTGACGCCCTCGCGCCGCGCGTTGACGCGCCGCCCTTTGGGGCGGCGTTTTCTTCAGCGAAAGCTTAGGGGCGCGCAGCGTCTTCAATGGCCTTGCCTTGACGGATCATTGTCACTAGGTTCCGGCGCATTCCTTAAAGGGCCGCCATAGCTCAGCTGGTTAGAGCGCTAGATTGTGGATCTAGAGGTCCCCCGTTCGATCCGGGGTGGCGGTACCACCCGTCGCCGAACATAGCCGGCGGCGAAGCGCCATCAGCCCAATAGTCACGCCGGCTGCGTCAATCCCGCCGCCCGCAGCGCTTCGAGCGCGCGCTCGACGTGTTCCTTCGCGCAATCGGCGATGTCGGCCTCCGCCGTGACGAGCGCGTCGTCCCGATGGAACCGCAATCGGCCGGCGCTCGCGGCCTCGATAAGCGCGCGCTCCAGAGCGAGCTTGTCGCGCGAACCGTCAAGCAGCGGCATCAGGATACGCGTGACAGCATCGAGAAAGAACGGTTGGTGCATCAGCGTGACGACCGCGTCTTCGCCTGCGGCGGCGTCGCTCCGGCAGTGCGCGGGAACTATGGGCCGTTCGGGCGTCGCGCTCGCTGCTGCGATCGGATCCATGCGGGCGTCGACCATGCCTCCGGCGAGCGCCCTGAACAACGCATCGGCGACCTCCCTCTGCGTTTCGAGACTTGAAGCTCCAATCAAGTCATCGAGCGGCATGCTGGCCGGGTGCGCGGCGGTCAGCGCGTCAAGCGCGGCCGCCACGGAGGGTATATTGGTCGAGAGCTTGCGGCCGTTTACGCCGGCGAAGGACCACGGCGCGGGCGCGTCCGCCGGCTCTACGCGTTCGTACCGGCCGAAAAAGTGCAAGCCGCCGATACGATCGCGATGGAACGCCCGCGGCAGTCGTTTGCAGACGTCTGCGGAAGCAAGAAGCGTGCGTCGGAACTCCCGGCCAGTCAAAATGTCGATCATCTGCTCCGTCTTGAGAAGCCGCCCTCCGCTGGTCGCCTCGATCACCCGCTGAATTTCCGGATCGAAATTTTCCGGCAGCGTCATCCAGAGATCGAGTTCGCCGAGATAGCCAAGACTCGCGCGCTCAGCCTCTGCGACGAAAGCGCTGAACGTCAGCGGCTCGTTGTCGTTGGAGAGATATTCGTGAGCGATGTAGTCGTCGGACGATTCGTCTGCCTTGGCCGCCCAATGGCGCAACATCGCGGCATGGGGACCTTTTCCGGAGTTCCAGCCCTTTAGCGCCTCGAGGATGACGCGCGCCTCCGCGACCTGGGCTTTGGCGTCGGCAATGCCGCCGACCTGACTCATCAGCGCGTCGCGCAGCACTTGCTTGTGCCGCCAGCCGGGAAGAACATTGTAGCTGACATAGGCGACGCCCGCCGGCGACAAATTGTTCGCAATCAGTTTGAGGATCGCCTCGCGCACATGCGGTGGAACCCAGGAATAGACCCCGTGGCAGAGGATAAAGTCGAATTTCTCGCGGCGCGGCGCGAATTCGGCGACATCGCCTTCGATGAGTTCAATATTGGCGAGGCCGAGCCGTTCGATCCGCGCCCTGCCTTGCGCGATCTGAACCGGCGATAGATCGACGCCGACGAAGCGGCCGTTGGGGTATTCGGCGGCGAGAGGGATGATATGGCCGCCCGACGCGCAGCCAATTTCAAGAAGCCTCGCATCGGCCAAAGGCGCAGGGTCGTGCCCGAGAAGCCGCGCGACCATCGCAATGCGCGAGGGATGGCTGCGGCTTCGAGGGTACGAGCGATAAGGAACGTCGTCGTAGCGCGCGGCAATCCGCGCATTGACTGCGACCGGCGCCTCAGACAATGGCTCGGTTGAAACGGACATAGGGGCTCGCAGGGCGAGAGCGGCGATCAGAATAGCGCTGAAGGCGGCGCGACGACAAACGCGCCGAGACCCACGAGGGCTGGTTACGGGACGGACCGGCGTTTCGAGGCCCTCCGGCCGATCGCGCCGCCTACCTTGCAGGCGAGCCGTTCCAGATTTCGCCGAGCGTCAGCCGGCGCGGCGTCAGGCCTTGTTCGGCGGCGTAGCGCGCGGCAAGTTCGAGGGCGCTGTCGATGGCGCGCCGCTCCGACAAGGGAGCCCCTTCGCCCGCCAGCGCAATGGCCTCGCGAAACATCCGCATCAACTCTTCGACCAGCTCGGGGCGAGATTCGGCGATTTCCTGCTTTATGCAGATGAGGTGATTGATCGGCATAAAACCATGGCGGGAAAGAAAGCTTCGCGCCGCTCCTTCAGGATCGGGAAAGACTGTACGGAGCGAGGGATCGGTCGGCGCATCCGCGCCGAAAATCGCCGCGTCAATAGCGCCGTCCTCCAGCATAGCCGGCAACGACTCACCCGGCGCGGCGCGCCTTGCGTGCGGCGGATCGCGATATTCGGCGACATGCGCGTCTTCGAAGGTGACCCAGTTGATGCTTTCCGGCGGCGCCCCGTAGTCGTCGGCGAGCTCGCCGCGCAGCCACAGGCCGGTCGTCTGGCTATAGGCGCGCACGCCGACGCGCTTGCCCTTGAGATCGGAGGGCGACTTTATGTCGCTGCCCTTCAGGCGGAACAGCGCCGCCTCCTGGAAGCGCGCCGCCATCACGAGCGGCAGCAGGGTCAGCTTCTTGCCATAGGCCTTG
>DATGHD010000096.1:0-5376 GCA_035308145.1 Roseiarcus sp. | reverse complement strand
TGCCAAAGACGCGGTCGGGGAAAATCTTACGCGGCACGATGAAGAAGATCGCCGATGGCGAGACCTGGACGATCCCGCCGACGATCGATGATCCCGCGGCGCTGGATGAGATCGCCGCGGCGCTGGGGCGGGGGAAGACCGGCGATGGCAGTCGCGCCGCGAGACGCTCTTAGCGCCCGCCGATCGCGTCACGCGCCGCCGAGATCAAGCGCCCAGTTCTGGCCGATGAGATCGTGCCCGAAGGAATGATGCTTTTCCTCGGCGATCAGCCGGAATCCGGCGGCCTCGTAGATTCGGCGGGCCGAGACCAGCACGTCGTTGGTCCAAAGCACGAGCCGCGCGTAGCCATTTTTTCTTGCGCGTTCGATACACGCCGCCACGAGCGCCGCGCCTATGCCAAGGCCGCGCGCGGCGGGCTCGACATAGAGGAGGCGCAGTTTGGCGGTGGAAGGCTCATCGCCGCGCACGAGGAAGATCGAGCCGACGATGGCGTCGCCGCGCTCGGCGATCCAGGCCGCTTCGCGGGCAGGATCGAAATTGGCGATGAATTGACTGAGGATGCCGGCGATCAGCCCCTCGAAAGTCCAATCCCAGCCGTATTCTTCGGCGTAGAGCGCGGCTTGTCGGTGGATGACCCACCCGAGATCGCCGACGCGCGGCGCGCGCAACAAGAAGGCCCCCTTGTCGCTGTCCGTCGGTCGATCGAGAATCGATTTGATGTTGCGCATTGCGCTGGTGAGGCGATTGGCGGCCGCGCGGTCGAGCGGGGCGATGAGGGCGTCCACCTGCGCCTTTGTTCCCTTCTCAAGTTCGGCGAAGGCGGCCCGGCCGCTCGCCGTCAGCGACAACAAGCGATGCTTGGCGTGGCGCGGGCTGACGATCGCCGCGACGAGGCCTCGCGTCCTAAGGCGGCTGAGAACGCGGCTCAGATGCGCCTTGTCCATGTCGAGCGAGCGGGAGAGATCGGCGGCGGTCTCGGCGTCGCCCCGAGCGAGCTCGTAAAGGACCCGCGCTTCGACCAACGGGAAGGGGCTGTTGGACAGCCCGGCGTCGAGGAGCCCAATGCGCCGCGTATAGAAGCGGTTGAAGCTCCTGATTTCCTCGATTGTCGTCGGCATCTCTTCGCCTCGCTGATGCGCAAATTATCCTTCAAGTGTTGTCTCAGTCAACACTCAAGGCAAAAAGAGACGGCGCGGAAAGCGCCGTCCCTTAAATCGATCAGCAGCTAGCAATAGTCCCAGTGGCCGGACTGGCGATAGGGATCATCGTAATACCAGCACATGCCGGGCTGCGGCGGCGCGCCATAGGCCGCTGCGGCCGCAGCCGCGCCCAGGACCCCGAAAGCCAAGCCGGGCACAATCCAGCTGCCGTTATTCCAGAAGCCGCCTCCGCCGCCGCCATGCTGCCAATGGCCGCCTCCGGGCCCAGGGCCGTGCGGGGCGTGGGCTGGTCCGTGCCCGTGTCCAGGCGGCGGCGGCTGAGTTGTTTGAATCATCAGAATATCGCGATCAGCCGCGCTCAACCCCGAACCATTCGGGTTGAACGACGCGGCAGAAGCGGCGCCTGCCCATGAAGCCGAAACAAGGAGCGCCGCCGCCGAGGCCGCGCCGATCATCCGGCGGGCGAATGAAAATTGGTGCGCCATGAAAAACTCCTGATCAGCCCCTCGGCGACAAATTGACGCTTTAACCAAAGCGTCGTCAAGAACGGGCCGCGCGCCGCGTCGACCCGCTTCGCGGGGCGTCAGCGCGGGACCTTCTGACCGCCGGCCGCAGTGATGACCGCGACGATGATGAGCCCGGTCAGCAAGAGGCGCACGCCGGCGCTGACGCCGAAAGTATTGAGCATCGTCAGAAGCAGGACGAGGAACAGAGCCGCCCCCCAGATTCCCGGCACGTTGGACTTACCGCCAGCGACCGATGTGCCGCCGATCACGACGACGGCGATCGACGCCAGCAAATATTCATTGCCGAGATCGACGTTGGCGCCGCGGAAATAACCAGCGAGCAGCGCGCCGTCGAGGCCGCCGAGCGCGCCACATAGCGCATAGGTGAAAAGGCGCGTCATCTCGACATGAACGCCGGCAAGCCGCGCGGCGCTAAGATTCTGGCCGATGGCTAGGGCGGACCTGCCATAAATCGAACGCTGAAGAGCGACGGCCGCGGCGGCCGTGAAGAGAGCCGTCAGGATCGCCAGGATCGGAACGCCCAAGACCTGGATATTGGTGAAGTCGGCGAAGCCCGGCGGCGGTTTGATCTGCAGACCGCGGCCGTAGCTGATGTCGATGGATTGTATGACGAAGCTCGCCGAAAGGGTCGCGATGATCGGCGGGATGCGCAACGCCCAGATCAGCAGATAGTTGGCGGCGCCGATGGCGAAACCGCAGGCCAGCGCCGCCGCAAGGCCGATGGCGACCAACGAATCATCGCCGTTCATGACCTTCATCGCAACGGCGCTGGCGAGCCCGATATTGGCCGGCAAAGAGAGGTCGACATTGCCCGGCCCAAGCGTGATCACGAACATCTGCCCGACGCCGACCACGACAGTGAACACGGCCAGGGATAATGCGGCGGTGATCATGCCGCCGGCGCCATAGCCGCCCGTGAAGGCGATCGCCGCAAGCCAGACGAGCAGGGCGCCGGCGAACGACCATAGCCAGGGCTTGGCGAAAAGGCGGCTCAGCGCATTCACCGTCTGTCGCTTCCCTTCCGGCTGATCAGCGCGCGAGCGGCAAGCACGATGATGAGAATGACGCCGTTGGCCGCTACCTGCCAGTCCGGCGGAATATGTAGGAAAGTCAGCAGCGGCGAGGCGGCGAGCGCGAGCGTCAAGGCGCCGATCACCGCGCCGATCGGCGAGACGCGGCCGCCGACGAATTCGCCGCCGCCGAGGATGACGCCGGCGATCGAAAGCAGCGTATAGCCGTTTCCGATATTGGCGTCGGCCGAGGTCGTGATGCCGATAAGAGCGAGGCCGGACAATTCGCCGAACAGGCCGGCGAGCGCGAACAGCGTCACCTTGGCGGTTAGAAGCGACCACCCGGCGCGGCTGATCGCCGCGGCGTTGCCGCCTGAGCCGCGCAAAATCGCGCCATAGGAGCTGCGCATCAGGCCGACGTAGGCGACGCCGGCGATGAGCAGCGCGGCGAGGATCGGAAAGGGAACGAGCGGCGGCTTGACGCTCATGATCGCCAACAGCCAGTCCGGCGCCCGGCCGCCCGGCTTCGGCAGCAGAAGAATGGCGAGGCCCTGCCAGACGAAGCTCATGCCGAGCGTCACCACGATGGCCGGCAGATTGCGCAAGTGGATGAGCGCGCCCAGTCCCGCATAGACCGCGATGCAGCCGAGCAGGACGAGCGCGCCAACAAAGGGCGCGTCTCTCAGCCAAGTCGCCGCGACGCAGCCGATGAAGCCGACGAACGTGCCGATCGAGAGATCAAGATCGTTGCCGGCGATCACGAACATCTGCGCGATCGTCGCCAGCGCGATCGGGATGGCGAGGTTCAGCATCAGGCTGAAGCCGAAATAGCTTATGGCGCGTGGGTTGAGATAGGCGATCGCCAGGAGCACCAGCACAAGGGAGAAGGCGGGCAGGAACGCGCGCAAATGGCGCCGAAGGTTAAGGCCGCCGATCGCGGCCGGGCTCGATGGCGCGGCGATGGAGCTTTCGGTCAATTCAGCCGAGCTCCGCGAACGAGGAATGGATGACGTTCTCTTCGCTGATTTCCGCATGAGACAGGTCGGCGACGATTGCGCCGTTTCGGAAAACATAGACGTGGTCGCAATTCTTCAACTCGTCCGTTTCGGTGGTGTACCAAAGAAAAGTTCTCCCCGCCCGCGCCTCCTCGCGAATGAGATCGTAAACCTCCAGCTTCGTCGCCACGTCGACGCCGCGCATCGGATCGTCCATCAGCACTATGCGCGCGTCGGAGCCCAGCGCCCGCGCGAACAGAGCCTTTTGCTGGTTGCCGCCCGAAAGCGTGAGAATGCCGTTATCGACATTGGGAGTTCGAATCCGGATCTTGTCGCGCCATAGAGTCGCCAGCTTGTCCTCAAGCCGAGGCGAGATGAGCGGTCCGCGCCGAAGCTTTTTGAGCGAGCTTATGGTGATGTTCTCGAGGATCGACCATAGCGGAAAAATTCCATCGGACTGCCTGTCGCCGGGGATGAGCGCGACCGGCGCCGTCACTTCCATGTCGCGCCAGCGATGCGCGGCGGCCGAGAATATGTCGAGAAGCAGGTCCGTCTGGCCGTGGCCGGCGAGGCCGGCAAGGCCGATAATCTCGCCCTCGCGCGCGATCAATTCGCCGCCGCGTTTAGGACCAGGACGCGCGCGCACGCGAAGCGGCGCCTGACGCGCGCCTTCGCGGCTAGGCGCCACGCGCGGCGCCGCGCGAGCCTCAACGCCGCCCATCGCCGCGACGAGCTTGTCGCGGTCGAACGCTTCGGCGCGATCGGCGGCCGTCGCCTTGCCGTCGCGCATCACGACGATTCGATTGCAGTTTCCAAGGATTTCGCTGAGGAGATGCGAGATGAGGATGCAACTGACCTCGCGCCGCACGCGGCGCGTAAAGGCGAGCAGTTGTCCGGCGGTATGAGCGTCAAGCGACGACGTCGGCTCGTCCAATATCACCAGCCGCAGGGGTTCGGTGGTCACCGTGAAAGCCCGCGCCACCTCGACCATCTGGCGCCGCCCGATCGAAAGATCCTGCACCAGATCGCCAGGCCGAATCCCGTGGTCGGGGAAAATCTGATCGAGCTTGTCGGCGATCAACGCGCTCGCTTTTCGCCGCCAATTGAGGCCGGTCAGGGCGGGATGAAAGACGCGGGCGTTTTCCGCGACCGTGAGGTTCGGGCAGAGCGAGAGCTCCTGAAAGACGCAACGAATGCCGAGCGCCTTCGCCCGCGCCGCAGAATAGCTCTGCTGCTTCTCGCCGAAGAGGATGATGCGGCCGCCGTCAGGCGCGATCGCGCCGGCGAGGACATGCATCAGCGTCGATTTGCCGGCGCCGTTGTGGCCGACAAGGCCGACGCATTCGTCGGCGTTGACGTTTAAGTCCGCGCCATCGAGGGCGCGGACGGCGCCGAAACGCTTTTCGACGCCGTCCAGCGATACGATATTCGGGCCTTCTGCAGCCATCTCCGCTTCACCTGATGGAAGCAAGGCCGGCCGCTCTCAGCGACGATCACTTCATATTGGCTTTGATCGCCGCGATCGCGTCGGCCTGCGTATATTCGTGGCTGGCGACGCCGCCCTTGGTGATTTGCGGGAGCTCGGCCTCGAAGTCGTCCTGCGTGAAGGCAAGGTACGGGACGAGCAGGTCATGCGGGATGTTCTTGTTGCCGTCCAGCACCTGCTGGGCGACCCAGAAGGCGA
>DATGHD010000095.1:0-4401 GCA_035308145.1 Roseiarcus sp. | reverse complement strand
GCAGCATTGCGGCAAGAAGGATCTTGATCATGATTTCTCCTTTGACTAGGCAGCGCGAATGGAGCAGTCGCCGGCGCGAGCAAGAACGCCGGAGTTGCGAAACGTTGGATTTGGAAATCGCGGCGTGGTCAGGCCACGCCGCGCCGCCGGAGCGCGTCGATCAGAGTTCCGCGCTGGCGGCCCAACCGGCGGCGACGAGGTACGCGCCTCCGGCCGTCAGCGTGCCGGAAAACGAGATGGCGAAAGACCCGGTCCGAACGTTGTTCGTGGCGGAACTGCCGCCGTTCGTCCACGCGCCGCTATAGTACGACACTTGACCGTTTGTCGGCGATGTAGGCAACGAGGAAGAATAGAGCGTAATAGAAGGCGCGGCGATCATAGAGGCAGGCAAATTCACCGCGACGATCCCGCTGTTCGTCGCATAAGCGACGGCAATCTGGGTCGCGAAGCTCGATGTCGCGTTTACCGGCGCCGAGCCATTGGCGAAGGACGTCGAGAAATAGCGCTGGCAGAGGGCGAGTTCCGTCGCGATGGGCCGCAGCTCCGGCGGCGGCGGATTTGAGTTGAGGCCCGTCGCGACGCCTGGCGTCGCCCGAATGTCGAGTTCGGCGATCTGGATCGATTTGCTGGTCGAGCCGAGATTGGCGCCGAAGTCGAAGGAAATCTCGAGGCCGTTGTAGCTGTTGGCGCTCGCAGCGAAAGTATAGGCGACTTGGCTCCACGCCCCGTTAGCGCAGGATTGCAGATTGGCGGCCGAGACGTCGGTGGTCGGGCTGGTCCAGACGTCTTGCGAGCCGGCGTGCTTGACGGTGAGCGTTGGCGTGATCGCCGCGCGGGTATTGTTGTAGATCTGCGCTTGCACGGTCACGGTCTGGCTGCAGAACGCCGCGGCGATCAGGCTCTCGATGCGCTGCTTGACGGTCACGTCGGTGACGCTCGACGCGCCGGTCACTTGCAGGCTGTTCTTGGTCAGGAGCCCGCCGCCAGCCTGCGCCGCGGTCACGCCGGCGCCGGTTGGAGCGACGATCCAGCCGTCGGCCGTATAGCCGCCGGATGTCGTCGCCGCGATGGATGTCCCGCGCTGCCAGACGTCCATCGTCCCATTGCGGAACTTGTTCACGTCGCCGCCCGGCAGATTCTGGCTGAGAAACGCCGTTGTTGCTATCCTGGTCGATGAGTCGCCCGCCGCCGGCGTCGGCGCGGTCGGCGCGCCGGTCAGGGCGGGCGAGGCGATCGGCGCGGCCTCGCCAAGCTTGGCGGCGGCGAAACCGCCGGCGGTGGCGCCGTCTTGCAAGACCAGGCGGTTGTTGGTCGTGTCGACGACAACCTCGCCTTGCGCGCCGGTGAAAGCCGCGACCTGCGCCGCCGAGCCGCGGCGGAGCTGCAATTGTTCGCTCAAGGCGTTCCTCCAAGATCGATGGCGCCGGCGATTGCGCCGACGGTCTGGCCGAAATCGCCGTCGATGATCGGCGTCTGCGTGACGAGGCCGAGATCGAGCGGAACGCCGCTCGAAAGCTGAGCAACGATCGAGGCGCCGCTGCCGACGCTGGTCAGCGTGTACGAATAGGCGGCGCAGGTGGAAAGATCCTGGACGCCTTGGCCCCAGACATTGAAGCTCTGGAACTTGAGGTACAGAGACTTTCCGATATACGCAGCGGGCGGAGAATATTTGACGATCGCGCCGTCGAGCCGCGTGAAGGCCGCGCCGGATGCATGCGAGGCGCCGCTCGCCCCGAACATGCCGCGCTGAAGGTTCGTCAGATTGTAAGCATTGGCGCCGGTGAGCGTCGCGGTTTCGTAAGCGAGGAGTTCGTTGTCGACGAGCGCCAGCGTCACGCCTTGCTGCGCGGCAGTCGCGGTCGTCCCGGAAAGGACGCCGCCGCTCTCGGCGAGATTGACGCTCAGCGTATCGGCCGTATCCCAACCGCTTGCCGAAGCGAGCGCCGCAGTGAGAAAGCCCTGGCGCGCCGGCTGCTCGATCATTGCGACCTGCGAGTAGGTCACGTTATCGAGCGAGACCCAGACAGTGGCGCCGCCCCAATTCGGATCGGCGATCCCGCCTGCGCCGCCCGAGGCGCCGAGCCAGAGCTCGGCATCGCCGCCGGTTAAAGCGGGCGGCGGTTCATAGATCAGCGGCGCATTGACGGGATCGGCCGCGACGCCCTGGTTAATCGGCGAAGAGGTTGAAACGGCGACCGGATAGAGGACGGGCGTCGACACGCCGACTGTCAGCTCCTCGGCCGCGACGGTCAGCAGGCCCTTGTCGTCTTCCTCGATGGAGACGATCCGAACCGGATAATTGGCGAGCCCGAGATTGGCGTCGCTGATCGTCACGACGTCCATCGGATCGAGGAGGCAATATTCCCAGGAGAGTTTGAACGCGAAATGCGCCCTGACATAGAGCGCACGCTGAAGGATCGTCTGCGCGACGATTGCGCCGACGCCGGTCGGGTCGCAGATCTCGTGCGCCTGGATGGTCGAGCCGACCCGCGGTCCGTAGAGCTCGATCTGCGATTGGTCGCGCGCCTCGACCGGCGTCGCGCCATATTCATTGGGCCGCGACAGGCATTCGATGCGCTGGATGGTCGGCAGCGAGTAAGGATCGAGCCGCGAGGCCTTGACCGGATCGTCATTGCCCTTGACGGCGACATAGTCGTTGTCGCTCAGATTGTAGATGGGCGTCAGGTTCGGATTGAACGTATAGCCGCTGCCGGTAACCGAGGCGTCGCCATAGGGGATGAACTTGATCTGGCCGCCGCTCCACACCGCAGCGCAATTGAGGATTTGCAGCCAGCGCGTCAGGGTAGCGGACGCCTGCTCCTGGTCGATCAACGCCGGGCTGAAGGCGACGCCCAGCGCCCGGCAATAAGTCTGCAAAGAAGCGTCGCCCGACGAACCGAACAGGGTCGAAGCGTTGATGCTGGCGCCGCTGAACCCGACGCCATATTGCGGGTTGGTCAGGAAGTCGCTGATCACTTGAGCCGGATCGGCGTAATGCTCCCCGCTCTATAGTACTCCAAAGTGGCGGTATCGCGCCGCAAAGCTATATTGATGGTCAGCGCAATCTGCTCGACTGGGCTCATCCCATAAAGGCGATGCGCCCGGATATTGCGCGGCAGGTACAGGAGCTCGTCGGACGAGAAATCCGCCGCCGGCACGCCATGCAGCACTTGCTGGTAGGCCGGGTCGGGCGGCTCGGGCGCGCGGCCGTCCTCGCCGATCAGCGGGAAGATGGTCGCGCCGTCGATCACGTCGAGGCTGAAGAGCGAACCGTCGCGCGAAAAGCGCGGATAAAGCGTCGCCGCGTCGATGACCAGCATGTCCTCGAGCAGCATCCTGAGCCAGGCGGCGAAGGAATGGCGCCGGTCGGGCCTCGCGAGAAAGGCGAGCGTCGCCTTGATCCGCCCCGCGGCGTCGGCGGCGACCGCCTTCGGATCGCGCGGGCGCACCGTAAAGCTCAGCGCCGCGATCTGGTCCTTGCGCGTCTCGATGACGGCGCGCAAGAGCGGCAGCGCGTCGGCGAGCGCCCGCAATTCGGCAAAGCCGATCGCGGCGCTGGCTCGCGGCGTATAGGAGACATTGGCGCCGAAAGGATAGTCGAACTGCCGGCCTTTGACCTCCGGCGGCGCCATCGGCTTTATGGGCTGCAGCGGTCCGAACCAAGTCTCCGGCGCGACGCCGGTTATCGCGAAGCGCGCGGCTGTCGCAAGCCTTGAAAAAAGGTTCGGCGGCAACGGCCTTACGATCCCCTCGTCGGACATGCGGTTTCACCTTCCTGATTGTCCACGGCTACGCTGTCGTCCGCTCGATCGCCCTCACCCCCGGCCCTCTCCTTTAAAGCGAGAGGGGGGCGTCGTGGCTCTCGCCAGGGCGGGACGGCGCGGCAAGCCTTCAAACCTGGTGTAAACTTGGCCGCTTGAGGCCTTGCATGATTCGATTCGCTGTGATCGTCTTGCTTTTATGGTCGAGTACGATCGCGCCCGCCGCGGCCGGTCCGCTCTGGACCTTCTGCGTCGCCTCCGCGCTTGGCTCAAAGGACGTCTGGATTACCGACCTCTTTTCCGCCGCCACGAATCGCGATCGGCTGGAGCGCGAATTGAAAAGCCTGCTCGAACGCCGGGGTCACGCCCGCATCGTCGCCCAATGTCCTGAGCCGACAGACGACAAGGTCGCAGTCGTCAACGCGCAGACGACCGCAGAGGAATTCAATCGCAAGCTCGGCTCGGCGATGCATTCCGTGCCGGCGCAGGAGTTTCCGGGGCGCCCGTAGCACCGCTCGCGGCGTCACCTTTTCCGCGCCTCCTCGCGATAGAAATCCACCATGCCGGCGCTCGTCCCGGCGCCGAGAAGATCGGCGATCGCCCAGACCAAAGCGTCGGCGCGATCCGGCGAATAGCCTGC
>DATGHD010000094.1:0-8594 GCA_035308145.1 Roseiarcus sp. | reverse complement strand
ATGACCGCCTGCCGAAACCCTATCGTTCGTACCGCGCCGGCTGGGTCTTTCGCAACGAAAAGCCCGGGCCGGGCCGCTATCGCCAGTTCATGCAATTTGATGCTGATACGGTTGGGGCGGCCTCGCCCGCCGCGGACGCCGAGATTTGCATGATGGCTGCGGATTGTTTGGAGGCGCTGGGGATCGAGAGAGGGCAGTACGTCATCAAGGTGAACAACCGGAAGGTGCTTGATGGCGTGATGGAGGCGATCGGGCTGGGCGGGGAGGAGAATGTAGGACGGCGGCTTACCGTCCTTAGGGCAATCGACAAAGTTGATCGCCTAGGCGTTGAGGGTGTCCGTGCCCTGCTAGGCACGGGACGCAAGGATGAAAGCGGAGACTTTACAAGGGGAGCGCGACTAACATCGTCGCAAATCGCTTCTCTCGACGCATTTGTAACGTACGCGAAAAAACGATCGAGCGTCGATCAGCGAGATTTTGAAGATTCTACTGACTCTGATTACGACGCCCTGGACGTTCTCCGCACCGCCTATCAGAACGCGCCTTTGGCCGTTGCTGGTCTCGATGAGCTTGACGCGATTGCAGATTTGGCGCGTGCAGGCGGATACGAAAAAGATCGGATCGTAATCGACCCCTCCGTCGTCCGAGGCCTCGAATATTACACCGGCCCCGTCTTCGAAGCCGAGCTGGCCTTCGAAACGCCCGGCGAGGACGGCAAGCCGATCCGCTTCGGCTCGGTCGGCGGCGGCGGCAGGTACGACGGGCTTGTCGCGCGGTTTCGCGGCGAAAAGGTTCCCGCGACCGGCTTTTCGATCGGCGTCTCGCGCCTGCTCGCGGCGTTGCGCGCCATTGACAGCCCGATTGTCGGAGCGGCGCAGAGGCCCGGCCCGGTCGTCGTCGTCGTCCTGGACCGCGATCATATTGCCGACTATCAGCGCCTCGTTTCCGAACTACGCAGCGCAGGTATCCCTGCGGAGCTTTACCTCGGCGAAGGCGGCATGAACGCGCAGCTCAAATACGCCGACCGCCGCAACAGCCTTTGCGCGGTGATCCAGGGCTCGAACGAGCGCGACGCGCCCGGCGGGCGGCACGTGGTGATCCGCGACCTCGTCCTCGGCGCCGAGCTTGCCAAGGCGTCGAAGGATCGCGCCGACTATCTCGAATTGCGCCAGCGCGCGCAGCAGACGGTTCCTGAGGCTGAGCTTGTCGCCCGCGTGCGCGAAGTGCTGGGGCGGCATAAGGCCTGAGCGGCATTCCCGCGCATTTTCATCTCGCCGAGAGCCTGAGGGGGGAAGTTCATTTCGATCAAGGGCTTGGCCGCGCCTTGGGGGAGCGCTCATGCAACAGCAAGGCCTGACAGATGCGACCTTGTATATCAACAACCCCGAAGTATGTCCCAGCTGCATACTGAACTTGCCAAGAATGCCGCCACCGGGGAGTACGTTGAGGGTTGTTTGACCGAACGGCAGCGTGATCACCTTTGTGCGAAGGTACGATGATCGTAAAATTCCACGCCATGCAGGACCCACTCAATCAGCTGAACGCCAAGCGTTTTGAGAATTGTGATCTGTTGATCGACGCGCTGCGCCGTCTTCAGAATAGGGAGCCCTTTTTCTGCGAACTCGACGGGCAAAATGGATTCAAGTTGCTGATTGGCCTCGGAAATCCGTGGTCATGCGTTCAATATAGCAAAATCGATGGCGAGCCGCCTTATCTTATGGCCATGGCCGAGGGTGAGAAACTCCGTGGAGATGACTTAGAGTTCCTTATTGGGAATACAGTGACGCCGGTGCTTTTTCGGTATGCGTTATCGCAGGATACCCTACGGCGCATCATTCGTTCTTTTTTTGAAACCGGCGAACCTAGCCGAGACGTTCGATGGGAGGAAATATAAGCGTCATAATGGGAATGCTCCGGCGGCGGCGTGACGACACAAAGCCGACGCCAGGCCCGGTTGACGCTTCGAAAACAAAGAAAAAGTACATGGGCGTGGCGCTGCGCCTCCCTCCCCCCTTGCGGGGGAAAGCGCCATGCGAAGCATGACGGATGAGGGGTAGTCGCGCGAAGCGCGACGGCTTTGAGCCGACGGCAAAGGGCGCTCCGCTCAAAACTAAGCGCCATCACGCGAGATAGAGAGCCCGCAAGCCGCCTCGCTTCGCTCGGCTCCCCTCATCCGGCCGGCTCCGCCGGCCACCTTCCCCCGCAAGGGGGAAGGGGCGTTCACTCCTCCGTCTCCTTCTTCGGCTAGCGCTTCCTCTTTCTTGTCTGGACGATGACCCGCGGCCCCTCGACAAGGCGGACGATCGCGCCCCAGAGCGTGCGCACGTCCTGTTGGGTCATGCCGATGCGGTGGAAGATGTTGCGTAAGTTTCGCTGCATCACCGGCCGCTTCGGCGCCGGCTTAAAGAAGCCGCGCTCTTCGAGATGGCCCTCCAGCATTTCGAAGAAGGCGAGCACCATCTCGCGGGTCGCCGGCGGCGAACGGTCGGGCGCGGCGATCGGCGCAACGCCGCCATGCGCGGCCTTCCACCATTCATAGCCGCAGAGCAGCACGGCTTGCGCGAGGTTCAACGACGCATAGCCCGGACTGACCGGAAAGGTGAGGACGGCGTCGGCGAGCGCGATGTCGTCATTGTCGAGGCCGGTGCGCTCCGGCCCGAACAAAATGCCGCGCCTTTCGCCGCGGAGAATCGCGCCCGCCGCCTCGGGCATCGCCTCGGCTGGCGTAAAAATGCGCTTCAACTGGCCGCGCTCCCGCGCGGTCGTCGCATAGACATAATTGAGATCGGCGACGGCCTCTTTGACGCTGGCGAAGACTCTTGCCCGATCGAGCAAGGGCGAGGCGCTCGCGGCGGCGGCGTAAGCGGTCTTGCGTCGTAATCCTTCGCGCGGCCAGCCCTCGCGCGGGTTGACGAGGCGCAGATCGTCGAGGCCGAAATTGGTCATGGCTCTCGCGCACATGCCGATATTGACCGCAAGCTGGGGCCTGACCAGCACGACCGCCGGGCCGCCAGCGAACGCCTGTTTGCCGCGGTTGGTTCCAGCGCCGACCATCGTTCCTTCCTCAACGGCGGCGTTCGCCGCAAGCGAGGACGATAGCCGATTCGAGGCGCAAGGTTGGGAATTGTACTGATTCAGATATCGGGGTTATGAGCGCGGGCAGATTTCGTTATTGTTTGCATAGCGACGCCAAAGCGCGAGGTGAAATCGAAGTCAGGGAGACGCAAAGCGTCCCCGCCTCCGGCGGCGGCCCCGTAGGGCCGTCCTGTCCTGGCTCAAACCCATGTGAGACTGGGAGAGTGGGGCGCTGCGTGCAGCGTCAGAACTCCATTGATTGCTTGGCGAGCATTTTGCGCGAGAGAAATTTGAACTCAAGGACGCGAAGCGCCGCCTTAAGGCGGCGACCGCTACGCGGTCGTCCTTGACTTCAAATTTCTCTCGCGCCTTCGCTCCGCCATGCAAACAATGGAGGAATCCACCTCCGTCGCAATCTCATATGTGCTGAACAGCACATCCCTGAGTTCGATTTCGTCTCGCGCAAAATGCTCGCCAAGCAATCTTAAATACGTCCGCCTCACGCGTGGTTCACCGAGCTAGCCCTGTCTTGCCACCCCAAACCGCTCCGCGATCGCCTCGGCGATCGTCCGGCTTGAATCGATCGGCTCATAAGCAAAGCTTTCGAGGCGTCCCTCGAAACGCCGCGCCGCGCCCGCCGCCTCCAAAGCGGCGACGAAGGCGTCGATACGCTTGCCGCGGCCGCTGGGCGTGAAGACGAAGACCGGCGCGCCGGTTGAAACGGCTTCGCCCATCATATTGACGCTGTCGCCGGTGACGAGGATCGCGTCGGCATGGGCGAGCATCTGGCCGTAGGGGTTCTCGCCGGCGCCGTCCCAGAGGAAAACCCGCTTCGGGTCGGCGCCTTTGAGACCCTGCCGTACCGCTTCAATCAGCGCCGGCGGGGTACGGCGGGAGGGCGTCGCCATCAGGCTATAACCTTGTGCGGCGATCGCCTGAACCGCGCGCGTCATCCGTTCGAGGTCGCTCCAAACAAAGGCGTGCGCGCTGCTCGGGCCGCCGAGAAGGATCGCCGCGCGGGGCGCCGGCGAGGCGGCGATGCGTGGATCAGGCGTATCGCGCAGGGCTGCAAGACGCGCCGCCGGGAAAGGATGCGGCGAGGTCAAGGTCGTGATCACATTGGGCCCGGCGAGGCCATCGTGCTGCGGCGTCCAGATCAGATCGAATTCGCGCCGCGCGTAACGCGGGTCTTGCAAGAAAACGGCGAAGACTTTTCGCCCGCCGGCGCGCTTTAGCGCGCGGATGTAAGGAACCGTCACCCGCCCCGAGGCGACGACGATATCGGGGAAGGGCGGCGAGAGGATCGAGCCCGATCGCCCCCGGCGATCTTTCGGATCGACCGGGCCGTAAGGGGACAAGCTGCTAAAAAGCCGGCGCGGAGCGACGACCGCAATTTCATACGCAACGCCGAGCGCTTCAGCGACGCCGAGGCAATTGACCTCATGACCGGCCATGCCTGAAGAGAGGATGAGGACGCGCGTATCGTCCCTAACCAGCGCGCGCGCCATTCGCCCTCGTTAAGGTCAAAGACCCATTTGGCGCGGCAGCCAATAAGCGAAGCTTTGCGCGAGCTCGCCGATCCGCCGTTGTTCCGTGCCCACCTCGTAGTTCGTGCCGCCGGTGTAAGTATCGAGCACCGTGAACATCGGGTAGACGCCAAGCGTTCGGCCGTTGGGTCCGACAATCACGCCTGCTCCTTCCATGTTGTCCCGCGCCTTGTCCGCCCCGTCTGGATCAAGCGAGCCGGGGCCGGACGCGCCGAGGAAAACCTTGTCGACGCGCACGACGAGCGTCGGCGCCGCCCGATCGCCGGGCGCCAGGCGCCCGGCGAAGGCCGCCTGCAACGCGGCCGGCAACGCTTGGGCGACCCAGCCCGCCGTCGGCTCGCCCACCTCCTGCGCAAGAGGCCTGACGTCCACTTTGATCGCCTTGAAATGAGTGTCCGGCGGAAGCGAAGCGGTCTGCGCCATCGCCGGCGAGGCAAGCACGGCAACGCCCAGGAAGCCGATCGCCGCCGCGCCGCGGACGAATCTTATCCCGTTCATGAAGAACCTCCCTTCGACGCCTCTGCTCGAAGAGCGACGCGCCCAGGACGCCCCAGTAGAGCCGGTGCCGTCAGACAAAGGCGACTTTCAAAATTTCGTAGCTCTTGCCGCCGCCCGGCGTATTCACTTCCACGCTATCGCCGACCTTTTTGCCGATCAACGCGCGCGCGGTCGGCGAGGTGACCGAGACTCGGCCGGACTTCACGTCGGCCTCGCTCTCGCCGACGATCTGAAATACTTTCTTCTCGTCGGTGTCCTCATCGACAAGCGTCACCGTCGCGCCGAACTTGACGGTCGCGCCCGACAATTTCGAAACATCGATCACCTCGGCGCGCTGCAATTTGTCTTCGAGCTCGGCGATGCGTCCCTCGTTCAGCGACTGTGCCTCTTTGGCCGCGTGATATTCCGCATTCTCCGAAAGATCGCCATGGGTGCGCGCCTCGGCGATCGCCTGGATGATCCGCGGACGCTCGACCTGCTGCAGCCGTAGGAATTCGGCGACCAACGCCGAATGTCCGGCCGCGGTGATGGGAAACTTCTCCATAGCTAACCTTGCCTTGATCCTCGTTATGCCTCAATCATTATTTCAACGCCAGAGAATTGTATAATATTCAATTCGCTGGCGATTGAGACCGGCGATGGGGGCGAATCGCTTCGCGTCGGTCGGGTCAGGGAAAATAATCCTGCAGCGCCCTCACTTCGAGATCGCCGCCGATATAGGCCTGAATGCCCTGAGCCGCCGCGATGGCGCCTGCTAGAGTGGTGTAATAGGGCGCGTGATGCAAGAGGGCGGCGCGGCGAAGCGAACGGGAATCGGCAAGCGCCTGGGCCCCTTCCGTCGTGTTGAAAACAAGTTGGATCGAGCCGTTCTTGATGGCGTCGACGCAGTGCGGCCGCCCTTCCGACACCTTGTTGATTTTCTGCGCGGAAACGCCGGCCGCCGCGAGGAAGCGTTGAGTGCCGCCCGTGGCCTGGATCTTGAAGCCGAGACGAGCGAGCAACTTCATCGTCTCGACGATGCGCGGCTTATCTGCGTCGCGAACGGAGACGAAAACCGTGCCGGCCCGGGGCACGCCAGCCCCCGCGCCGAGCTGGCTCTTGGCGAAGGCGACGTCGAACGAGCGGTCGAGGCCGATGACCTCGCCCGTCGAGCGCATTTCCGGCCCGAGCACGGTGTCGACGCCGGGGAAACGCGCAAAGGGGAACACGGCCTCCTTGACGCCGACATGACCGAGCGCGTGGGTCTTAAGGGGAAAGGCGGCAAGCTTTTCACCCGCCATGACGCGCGCGGCGAT
This sequence comes from Roseiarcus sp., assembly GCA_035308145.1. GTDB lineage: Bacteria > Pseudomonadota > Alphaproteobacteria > Rhizobiales > Beijerinckiaceae > Roseiarcus. Next base: position 2,179 of record DATGHD010000094.1, on the reverse strand, counting down.
CTTGGCGATCGGCTGGCCAATCACCTTGGCGACGAAAGGAACGGTCCGAGACGCGCGCGGATTGACCTCGAGAACATAGATTTCGCCGTCCTTGATGGCGAATTGCACGTTCATCAGGCCGCCGACCTGGAGGGCGAGCGCGAGCTTGCGCGTCTGCGCTTCGAGCTTGGCGATCGTCTCGTCGCTGAGCGAACGCGGCGGCAGCGAACAGGCGCTGTCGCCTGAATGAATGCCGGCCTCCTCGATATGCTCCATGACGCCGGCGACGATCGCCTCGCCGCCGTCGGCGAGCGCGTCGACGTCGACTTCGACCGCGTCGGAAAGGTAGCGGTCGAACAGAAGCGGATTCTTGCCAAGCACCGTGTTGATCTGCCCGGTCTTGTCATTGGGATAGCGCGCCTTGACATCCGACGGCACGAGGCCCGGCAGCGTGCCGAGCAGATAGTCGTCGAGCTCGCTCTGGTCATGGATAATCGCCATCGCGCGCCCGCCGAGCACATAGGAGGGCCGAACGACCAGCGGCAGGCCGAGATCGGCGGCGACCAGGCGCGATTGTTCGACCGAGTAGGCGATGCCGTTCTTCGGCTGCTTCAAGCCCAGCTTGTCGAGGAGGCGCTTGAAAAGATCGCGGTCCTCGGCGAGATCGATCGAATCAACGGAGGTGCCAAGGATCGGCGCGCCGGCCTGTTCGATCGCTCGAGCGAGCTTCAGCGGCGTCTGGCCGCCGAATTGCACGATGACGCCTTTGAGCGTCCCTTTTTCGCGCTCCTTGTCGAGAATGGCCGTGACGTCCTCGACGGTCAGCGGCTCGAAATAGAGGCGATTGGACGTATCGTAATCCGTCGACACCGTCTCCGGATTGCAATTGATCATGATCGTCTCGTAGCCCGCTTCGCTCAGCGCGAAACAGGCGTGGCAACAGCAATAGTCAAACTCGATGCCTTGGCCGATCCGATTGGGGCCGCCGCCCAGAATGATGATTTTCTCACGAGAGGACGGCCGCGCCTCGCATACGGGCTTTGCCCCGAAAGGCGTCTCGTAGGTCGAATACATATAGGCGGTCGGCGAAGCGAACTCGGCCGCGCACGTGTCGATGCGCTTGTAGACCGGCGCAACGCCCGCCGCCCGCCGCGCCGCGGCGACGTCCGGCTCGTCGAGCCCGGCGAGCGTCGCAAGCCGCGAGTCGGAAAAGCCGGCGGCTTTCAGACGACGCAGATTGGCGGCATCCTTCGGCAGTCCATGCTTTCTAACCTTCGATTCCAGCGCGACGATTTCTGCGATGCGGTCGAGGAACCAGGGATCGATGCGGCATACATCGTGAATCTCCTCGACGCTCATGCCGAAGCGAATCGCTTGGGCGACGTTGAGCAGGCGATCGGGGGTCGGCGCGCCGATCGCCGCGCGCATCACATTGTGATCGTCGCCCTTGCCGAGGCCTTCGATCTCGATTTCGTCGAGCCCGGTCAGGCCCGTCTCCAATGACCGCAGCGCTTTTTGCAGAGACTCGGCGAAAGTGCGGCCGATCGCCATCGCCTCGCCGACCGATTTCATCGCCGTGGTTAAGATCGGCTCGGCGCCGGGGAATTTCTCGAAAGCGAAGCGCGGGATCTTGGTGACGATATAGTCGATCGTCGGCTCGAAAGAGGCCGGCGTCGCGCCTCCAGTGATGTCGTTGGCGATCTCGTCGAGCGTGTAGCCGACGGCAAGCTTCGCCGCGACTTTGGCGATCGGAAAGCCGGTCGCCTTCGACGCGAGCGCCGAGGAGCGCGACACGCGCGGGTTCATCTCGATGACGACCATCCGGCCATCCTCGGGATTGACCGCGAATTGCACATTGGAGCCGCCGGTCTCGACGCCGACCTCGCGCAACACCGCGATCGAGGCGTCGCGCATGATCTGGTACTCTTTGTCGGTCAGGGTCAGCGCTGGCGCGACGGTGATCGAATCGCCGGTGTGCACGCCCATCGGATCGATGTTTTCGATCGAACAGATGATGATGCAATTATCGCATCTATCGCGCACCACCTCCATCTCGAATTCTTTCCAGCCGAGCACCGATTCCTCGATCAGCACTTCGGAGGTCGGCGAAGCGTCGATGCCGCGTTCGACGATGTCGATGAACTCCGCCTTGTTATAGGCGATGCCGCCGCCGGTGCCGCCGAGCGTGAAAGACGGGCGG
>DATGHD010000093.1:0-4253 GCA_035308145.1 Roseiarcus sp. | reverse complement strand
CATCGGCCTCGGCAACTACCTCGACTTTCTATCCGACCCAGATTTCATCGGCGCGCTGGAGAACACGCTCATTCTCGTCGCCTCGGTGCTCGTCCTGAGCGTCGGCGGCGGCATTCTCGTAGCGCTGTTGATGGATCAACCGATCTACGGTCAAAACGTCGTGCGCGTCATGGTCATCGCGCCGTTCTTTGTCATGCCGACCGTCAGCGCGCTGATCTGGAAGAACATGTTGATGAACCCGGTCTCGGGCCTTTTCGCCTGGATCGCCACGTCTATCGGGCTGACGCCGATCGACTGGTTCACCAACTACCCGATGCTTGCCGTCGTCCTCATCGTGACATGGCAATGGCTGCCGTTCGCCAGCCTCATCCTGCTCACCGCCCTTCAATCGCTGGACGAGGAGCAGAAAGAAGCCGCCATGCTCGATGGCGCCAAGGCCGTGAACTACTTCTTCTATATCGTGCTCCCGCATATCGCTCGGGCGGTCACCGTCGTCGTGCTCATCGAAACGATCTTCCTCCTCAACGTATTTGCGGAAATCCGCGTGACGACCAACGGCGGCGAAGCCACAACCAACATCCCCTTCCGGATTTTCGAGCTTGCGACAAACGCCAACGACGTCGGCGGCGCGGCGGCGGGCGGCATTGTCGCGGTCGTGCTCGCCAATATCGTCGCTTTCTTTCTTGTTCGCATGATCGGCAAGAATCTGGAGGCCTGAAGCCATGGCGCTGAAGCAAACAATGGGCAGACGCGTCGGGCTGACGGCCGCCGCCTGGCTCGTCGGCTTCCTGATCTTTTTTCCCATTCTTTGGATGTTCCTGACGAGCTTCAAGACGGAAGGCGACGCTTACGCGATTCCGCCAAAATTTCTCTTCTTTCAATGGACGACGGAGAACTACGTCGAGGTGCAGGCGCGTTCCGACTATCTCTTGCACGCGTTCAATTCGATCATCTTGTCGGTCGGCGCCAATGTCGTCGGATTGTTGTTCGCGATCCCTGCGGCCTGGTCGATGTCTTTCGCGCCGACGAAGCGCACGAAGGACCTTTTGATGTGGATGCTGTCGACGAAGATGATGCCGGGCGCCGGCGTCTTCATGGCGATCTACTTCCTGTTTCTTCAGGCGCACCTGCTCGACAGTCGTTGGGGCGTCGGCTTTCTGTTGATGATGGCCAACCTGCCGATCGTCGTTTGGATGCTGTACACTTATTTCAAGGAAATCCCCGTCGATATTCTCGAGGCGGCGCGAATGGACGGCGCGTCGCTCTCCCGCGAGATCATCTATGTCCTGGCGCCGATGGCCGTGCCCGGCATCGCCTCGACCATGCTGCTGGCGATCATCTTGTCGTGGAACGAGGCTTTCTGGACGCTCAATCTGACCAACGTCAACGCGGCGCCGCTGACCAACATGATCGCCTCCTTCTCCAGCCCCGAAGGAGATTTCTGGGCGCTGCTATCGGCCGCTTCGGTGCTGGCGATTGCGCCGATTCTCATTCTCGGCTGGTTCTCGCAGCGCCAGCTCGTCCGCGGACTGACTTTCGGCGCCGTGAAGTAACCCGCCTTACTTAAGAGAAAAGACAATGGGCAGCATTCAACTCAAGCAAGTGCGCAAGGACTTCGCCAACTTTTCGGTGATCAAAGGCGTCGATCTGAAGGTCGAGGATGGCGAATTCACCGTCTTCGTCGGCCCCTCGGGTTGCGGCAAGTCGACCTTGCTCAGGCTCATCGCGGGATTGGAGGACATCTCGTCAGGCCAGATCCTCATCGACGGCAAGGATGTCAGCAACGTTGGGCCCGCGCAGCGCGGGCTCTCCATGGTGTTCCAGTCCTACGCGCTCTATCCGCATATGAGCGTGCGGAACAACATCGCCTTCGCGCTCAAGATGGCGAACCAACCCAAGGACGTCATCGATCAGAAAGTCGCCAAGGCCGCCGCGGTGCTCAACCTCACCGACTATCTCGATCGCAAGCCGCGGCAATTGTCCGGCGGCCAGCGCCAGCGCGTCGCCATCGGCCGGGCCATCGTGCGCGAGCCCAAGGCTTTTCTTTTCGACGAGCCGCTCTCCAACCTCGACGCCGCGCTGCGCGTGCAAATGCGGCTCGAAATCGGCGACCTGCACAAGTCGCTGAAGACGACGATCATCTATGTGACGCATGATCAGGTCGAGGCGATGACGCTTGCCGATAAGATCGTGGTGCTCAACAAGGGCGAGGTCGCGCAGATCGGCTCGCCGCTCGAGCTCTACAATCGTCCGCAAAATCTCTTCGTCGCGCGCTTCATCGGCTCGCCGACGATGAACCTCGTCACCGGGCCTTCGGCGGCGAAGCGCGGCGCGGCGACAATCGGGGTCAGGCCGGAGCACGTCGAGATGTCGACCACCACCGGCGAATGGCCGGCGACGGTGCGCATTGCCGAGCATCTCGGCTCCGACACATTTGTCTATGTCGAAGCCGACGGAATCGGTCCGCTGACGGTGCGGCTCGCCGGCGAAGCGCCGAGCGATACTGGACAACGCGTCTTCATCACGCCGCAGGAGCCGAGAGTGCATCTCTTCGACAAGGACGGACTGAGAATCAAGCGTTGAAGCCCGATGGGATCGTCTTCATAGCGGTCCCGCCAAACGCGTGGACTTGAGAGCCATGTCCGTCAAACTCAGCAACGCCGCCCTGACGGACCTAAACCGCGAAATCGCGATTCCCAAATATGACCGCTCCGGCTTGAGCGCGGGGATCGTTCATTTTGGCGTCGGCAACTTCCATCGCGCCCATCAGGCAGTCTATCTCGACGATCTCTTCGGCGCGGGACGCGACCATGACTACGCGATTGTCGGCGCCGGCGTCAGGGACGCCGACGCCGTCGTCCGCGAGAAACTCAAGGCGCAGGACTGGCTGACCACGATCGTCGAGCAGGAGGCGACGAGCTCGAAAGCCCGGGTCATCGGGCCGCATATCGACTTCATCCAACCAGGCGACGTCGCGACCACGCTGAACATTCTCGCCCGGCCGCAAACCCGCATCGTCTCGCTGACGATCACCGAGGGCGGCTACTATATTTCGCCGGCGACCCAGGAGTTCGACTCCGCTCATGCCGACATCCTATCCGACGCGCGCCATATCGATGCCCCCAAAACCGCGTTCGGGCTGATCGTCGCTGGGCTGGCGCGGCGGCGCGCGGCGGGCGTCGCGCCCTTCACGGTCATGTCCTGCGACAATATTCCCGGCAACGGCCACGTCAGCGAAAATGCCGTCGCCGGCCTTGCGGAACTCGTTGATCCTGAGCTTGCCCGCTGGATTCGAGCGAATGTCGCCTTCCCCAATGCGATGGTCGACCGCATTACGCCCGCGACGAGCGACCGCGAGCGCGCGACCCTCCTCAACAAATACGGAATCGAGGACAATTGGCCGGTGTTTTGCGAGCAATTTCGCCAATGGGTGCTTGAGGACAAGTTCCCGGCCGGGCGTCCCGCGCTGGAGACTGTCGGCGTCACTTTCACCTCGAACGTCGCGCCCTATGAGCTGATGAAGATTCGCATCCTCAACGGCGGCCATGCGGCGATCGCCTATCCGGCGGCGTTGCTCGACATTCATTTCGTTCACGAGGCGATGGCGGATTCTGAGATCGCCGCCTTTCTCGAACACTTGACGGAGCATGAAATCCTTCCCGTCGTTCCGCCTCCGCCGGGCGTCGATCTTCGCGCTTACAAATCCCTCATCGCGCGACGCTTCGCCAATCCGAAGGTCGAGGATACGATTCCGCGCCTGTGTTTCGACGGCTCGAACCGGCAACCCAAATTCATTCTTCCGTCTGTCGTTGATCGCCTGAAGTCCGGCGGGGACGTCAAGGGTCTGGCTCTCGTCTCCGCCCTGTGGTGCCGCTATTGCGCCGGCGCGACGGAAGGCGGCAAGGAGATCGCGCCGAACGATCCAAGCTGGGACCGTCTCAAAGCCGCCGCGACCCAAGCGCGGACCAATCCGCTCGCCTTCCTCGATATGAAGGACATTTTTGGCGAGGCGGCGCGAAGTCCCGACTATGTCGCGGCGTTTTCCAGGGCCCTGAAAGGCCTATGGGCGCGCGGCGTCCGCACGACGCTGGCCGATTATCTGGCGGGAAGACTCTAAAGGAGATTGCCGCCTAAGCTCAGCCGCTGCGACATTCCCTTTCCGCCAGAGCGGGGCAACTTAAGATATCAGTCGCCCCGTCGGCGGCTCCGCAAGACCGACTTCCAAAGGAAAGCAACATGAAGCTGCAGGGCAA
>DATGHD010000092.1:0-6424 GCA_035308145.1 Roseiarcus sp. | reverse complement strand
AGCCGGACTCGCTGGCGGCCTCGCCGTCGCTTCCGCTGTAGGAGGCCCAGCGCTCGCCGCGTTGCCGCCGGCGGCCGCCCCTGAGTCCCCTGATCCGATCCTTGCAGCGATCAAGCGTCACAGAGAAGCTTTCCGCGCCTTTGTCGAAGTAACCGGCTTAGCAGACAAGGCCGAGATAACCGACGCCGAGGAAGCCGCATACGAGACGGCCAGAGTTGCGGAAGAGGAAGCGCTGGCGGCCTTGCAGGGCACCTCACCCCGACGCGCAGCTTATGAGACTTGGCGCCAATCTGAGAAAGGCAAACGCGACCTTCGAGGCGACGCCGGAGGAAGAGAGCGGCCAGCGATTTGAGAGTCTCTACGATCGGACAGCGCGCTTTGCTCACGCCATGGAAAACATTCCAGCGGCGACGCTTGTCGGACTTTGCGAGAAGGCGAAAGCAGTAGCTTGGACTCACCATCCGGACATCATCACTAGCCACAGCTTTGGCGACACGTTCGATGAGCGGCTTGCAGCTTCGATCGTGCGCGATCTGCTCGCGATCAGCGCCGCCTGACCAAGAAACGCGGGGCCGGCGTTGTTTGACCCCGCGGCTACCCCTTACGGCCTCCAAGAGGGGCCGATTTTTCGGCGCGACCATCACTGCTTAATCTCATAACCGTGCTGGTCGTACATCTTGCCCGTCGTCTTGTCGCGGAAAACGCTTCCGTTCGATTCGAGGTTCGTGTTGCCCATGAGAGGAAGCGGAACGGGAAGGCCGCCGACATAGCGCTCCGCCGGCGCAGCGGTTGGAACCGTCACGCCGCCGTCCTGGGTAATTTGACCCAGGCTATTGATCATCATCATGTCCCGCACCCGGTCCGCCGTGCTGCGCACATAGGGCGCCATGACGGTGTTGATCAGCGAGTGAGGGTCCTTGAAGTTCATCGCCTTGGCCCGTTCCTCGGGATTCATCCGCGTCAGCATTGGGACGAATTTCTGGACGAAATCGCTGTAGAGCCGCTCGCCGCCAACGTCCTTCTGTCGGGCCCCTGGTATGGTTGGCGAGACGATCGCCGCCTTGGCGGCGTCCAGCGCGTCCTTGAAGCCCGGCGCGGCGGTCGGGTCTTTCCGCAATTCATTGTACATCTGGTAGAGATGCGCGAAGGTCTGATCGCCGATCTGATCCTCCTTCCGCGCCTTCATGATCGATTCCAAATCCGTCTCGCCGTCGAGAATGCCTTTCTGCAATTCCTGGCGGACGAACTGGTTGTCGGGAACCTCCTCTTGCTGCTTTTGCAAGTGCTCGCCCAATTCGAGCGCACTGCGCACAAGAGAGGGAGACGCGCCGGGCGTCGAGGCGATTTCCTTCCAAGTCTGGAAATACCCGGCGTCGAAAGTCAGTTTCCCATTGTTGTCAAAATGAGTGTGATCGGCAAGAGACTTGTTCGCCTTGTCATCGATGGCCTCCGTTTGCGCTCTTCGCGCATCGGCTTGCGCTTGACGATCGTACGCCGCCGCCATGCGTTGCTGATTTTGTTGAACCCTCTGAAGCATCGCCGGCTCGGTCGCCTTGAGATACGGCGCAATCTCCGGGTCATTCGCGAACTTGGTGTAATCGGCATTGGGGTTTTTATAGATGAAGCCGGCAACGGCGCTCTCGGCGATCTGCTCCTTGAGCTTCTGCTTGAATTCCGTACGTACCCACGTGTCCTGTTCAGGCGTTAAGTTCGGGCTCGTCCCCGCAACGCCGTCAACCGTGGCGTCGATATGCCTAAAAATATCCTTGACCGAGGAAGGATCGCTGAACGCCGCGGCGGAATAGGCGTTGCCGAGTTGATCGAAATTGGTCTTGATCGCCATGCCAGCGCGGCCCGACATATCGGCGATCCCGCGTTCTTCAAAATGCTGACGCGCCTCCTCGACGCGTTGCGCGGCCCAGCGCTGTCCGGCATCGCTCAGAAAGCCGGATTGAAATTTCTCCATTGCCGGCTCGAAGGTTTCCTGCATGAAGCGCGGCAAGACGGTCGGGTCGTTCGGATCGGCGTTCTTGGAAAGCTCGTTCCATTTTTGCGTCTGATCAAGGTACGTTCCCGCGAACGCAACCCCGCCATGGGTTATCTCTCCGTGCGAGTGCAGCGCTTCGAGCAGTTGCCCGGTCGATTGGATCGCCCCCCCGATCTCTTCGCCTTCCTGATGATAGAACGTCCCGATGCGGCGTCCGGCTTGCGCAAAACCCTCTACGCCCGCGTCGCTAGGCCGGAGCGTATCAATCATGTTCTCGTATTCGCGAATGGCGGCCATTGCCCCAGTTCCCTCAGTTGCTCGGCGACAGCTTCGCGCGTTGCGCGGCCAGGTGCTTGATCAAAACATCCGGATTTTCAATTAAAGACTCTAGGAATTGGGCCAAGGCGGGTTTGTCCTCCGCGGAAATCATCACAGTTCCCCGCTCAAAGATGATGACCATTTCTCGCATGCCGGACGGGTACTCGATCGTCGAGGTCAAGTGTTCAATGACGGTCGGAGTGCTCATTATGCTTGTAGCCCTTTCGGTTTCAAAGAAGCGCAACCGCCATCGTTGCGAGACTGCTCGTACCCCCGGCGGTCGCGAAATTTGCAGCCGCGCCGGCGCCTTTCAGAACCGCGCCGAAGATGCCTCCCTCCGATGCCTTCTTCGCCGCCTCCGCCATTGCGTCATAGCTCGCCGCCTGCTCGTTCAATCCATATTCCGTCTCGGCGCCCTGGTATTGGATGAGGCCTTTGGTCAATGCGCCTTGCTGCGCGCTCGCTCGCAGCACATCGCCGGCCGAGCCGCCGCCGGTCAGGCCGCTCGCCGCATAGCCGGCCTGTTCCTGGCCCAAGGCTTGCGTGATCTGCCGCGTCGCCATGATGTCTTGAACATTGACCGACGACTTGGTGAATTGCGCTTCCTGGCGCGCCAGCATGGCCGCGCGTTCATAATTGCCGGCTTCCGCCTTGTCGCCCTCGGAAGAAAAGAGGTCGGCGACCGCGCCGCCGACATCGTTGATACCGCCCGAAATTGAGCCGCCGCCCAAGAAGTCGGTGAATTTGAAACCGCCAGTCATCTGATTTGCCCCTTCGGTCAGTTGCCTGTCGCCAAGCTGGCGCGACAAACCAACAAGCAATCGCGAACAGCGTCGGGGCGCTCAAGCATTTCGTCGAGAAGGGCGCGGAGCGCGTCATCGTCTGCGGCTTGTACCGTGAGAATTCCACTCGCGGTCCCCTCCCACGTCACGACGGCGCCCGAAGGGTCATCGGGCTTGCCGGCGACCATGTGGGGAAAGAGAACCGCCGCGGGTCCTGTCATAGCGGGCTCATGTCGCCGGCGGCTTGCAAGCCCTGAAGCGCCGCGATCGTCGATTGCGCGAGCGCCTGTTCGGCCGCATCGCGCGCCGCCAAGTGCGTCTTATTCGCCGCAACGACCGCTGCGGCATAGGCCGCATAGGAGCCGCCCGCTTTGAAAGCGGCAAGCGCAGTCTGCAACGAATTCGTGTAGCCCAGTTCAGCCGCCGCAAGCGCGGCCGTGCGGGTCGCGGCCGCGCTTACTGCCGCGGTTTCAAATATCGCGTGAGCGGTCATGTTGCTTCCCCTCATTGACGGGCCTCGCCTCGATTGCCGCCGCAGGTAAAACATCCCGCGCGCGAAGACCCGTCGCCCTGAACAGCTCGATAAGCTCCCTCACAAGTTCCTCGCGGGGCCGCTGATCGTCCTGCACCTTCACGTGGTGCTCAGTAATCGCCTGGAGCCCAATGCGGTTCATAAGCGCCTCTGCGGCCCTCAGGCGGTCCTTGGCCTGCGCCTTCTCGTCAGCCGCGATATCGACCAGCACCTTGGCCGCCATCAAGCCGTAGGAGCGCATATAGCGCTCGCTCAGTTCCCGGATCGCCGCCAAAACCCGGTCGTTATGCGCCAACCAGTGGCCATGGCCCCGCAACACGTTGGGGCTGGTATCCGAATAGCCAGCCGCGCGCGCCGCGGCCGTCTGGTTCCCGCCGTTCTCCAACAGCGCGTAAACGAAAATCCGCTGCCGCTCGTTCAGGGCCCGCATGGCGGGTCCCATCCGGTCCGCGTCCTCGTCAGAAACCAGTCGTTGCTCAAGCTTCATGACGGTCACCATCATCGGCCGCGATCTTTCGGCAACGCACCGACTCGCGAAATCACACTCGTTTCATGTGGTCGAATTCGGGGAAAAAGCCGCGAAAAAGGGAGAGTAGTAGAGCCGCGAGCGAGCGCGCGATTCCTGGGGGTCCCCCGCCTATACCCCGGTCTTTTTGGCCGGCGGGACCTGGCGCGGGAAGCTACCCTCAGACATCCATTCCGAAGGTTTCGTACGTTCGCCAAAGACAAACTATGATTCGTTTCAATTAGATGCGAGACGAAATGGCTGGCGATCGACCAGCAAACCATCAACTGGGAAGCTGATGGGAAGCAACGGGGCTTAGCGCGACTCAATCGCCGAGCCCTACGCCTGATAGCGACCGGCGAGCCGGCGCAAGTTTTGAGGTTAGGACACAAGCGCGGCGAAGCAGTTGAATTCCCTCCTCGCCCGGACGCTTCCAGTGTTGGCCCCCTGAGGTTTCCAACCGAAGGGGGTGTTCCAACACCCCTAGGGGGTATGGGGGACCGTGCGGACAGGGCGTCGGTAGACCGTTGGAAGCCTGTCGGGAGGGGCGTTGGAAAGCGGTTGGAAAGTGCCTGGCGAGGAACGAAAGTAGCGCGCCGAGCGCCGCCGCGATCATCTTCCGTCCTCCTCGTTACGCCAACACGATGCGTGAGCGTCGCTTGGAGGGTGGCCCGGATTCCTCGACCTTGATCTTATCCGCGGCGAAGAGGCGCTCCATTGCTGCCGCAAGCGATTTCGCAGTGGCGCCTTTGGCATCGGGCTGCTTGGCGAAAACCGTTGGCGCGTAGCTGGCGCTCTGATTTGGCGAGACGCTTCGAGCTTGGCCCTCGAAGCGGGCGAGTAAGTCGAGGAATATTCCATCAGCTTTGGCGTCCGCGGCGAGCTTGTCGAAGCCGCCAGCGGGGCCGTCGAGAACGAAGCGGCCCTTGAGCCAGCGTAGCCCGATTTCGATCCCGGCGCGGCTGTAGTTCGATTTCTTGAGCTTCAGGACGCGCAAGTCGGGATCGGGTTCTTGCCCTTCGTTGTCCTTGCGGCGTTCGAGGTAGAGGCGCGACCGGACGCTGTTGCTCCAAGCCGTCGAACCGGACGTCCCGGTCCCGGTGTTCAAGCCCGTCAGGCTCGGATGCGACAAGAGCACAACGGCAAGATCGAAGTCGATCGCCAGGCCGCGCAGCATGCCGATGAACTGGCGCGCCTCGGGCCGCGAATTCTCGTTGGCGGCGTAGATGTCGGCCAGGTTGTCGAGGATGAGCAGGCGAGGCCGCAGGCGGGCGACAAGCTGCATCAGCCCTTCCCATAGCGGCGTGGCCTCGATCAGCCCTGCCCGCTTGCTTGGCGCCGCCAGAACGGCATCCAGACCGGCGAGCGAGAGAATATGCAGGCGATCGAGCGCGGCGAGGTCTACTCCCTGGCCTGCGGCGATGTCGGCCAAGCGCCGGTGCGCTTCGTCAAGGTCATCCTCCGCGGCGACGTAGAGAGCGGGCCCGCACTCCGGTACTGTTCCGATCCAATCCGTGCGAGCCACGACCGCGACGCCAAGCTGAAGGGCAATAAGGCTCTTGCCCGTATCGCCATCTCCGCCGAGCATTGTGACGGCGCGATCTGGGATGATGTCAGGGACGAGCCAGCGCCGATAAGGGACAGCCTGGCCGGCGAAGGACGAGGCGACAATCGTCGCTAGCTCCGGCGGCGCCGGCGTATCCTCGCCGTAGTCGGCCGATCCGCTCGGCGGCGGGGCGGCCTCGAAAGCGTCATCCGCGACGGCGTGGCCATTCCGCCTAATCGCGCCGATGCGTTCGGCGGCCTCGCGCTCTTGACGGTATTCGGCCGCGGCTGCAGCAAGGGTCTCAGCGCTCAAGATCGGCGTCCGCGTTATCTTTGCCAAGCGCTTCGGCGATTTTGATGGCTTCGACGACAACCAAGCCGAGCTGGCCCAGCGATGAATGAACGTCGCGCCCGCGCCCTAAGTACGCGCTTTCGGCCGCAATCGTCGCGTAAGACGCCGCTCGATTGGCGAGCCGCTCAATCGCGTCAAAGCGATTGTTGTCGAGAATTGCTTGAAGGGATGGTTGTTCGAGCTTGCAGGCGGTGTTCATCGGGCCGCCTCCTGCTGAAGCTCGGAGGCGAAGGCGTCCCAATCGTTCGCGATCGTCAGCGCCTTGCGGGCTTCCGGGCTGAGGACCGGCGCCAGGTCCGCCTTCTCGCGCTGCGCGGCGGCTCGCTTGCGAAGCGCCTTGGCGACGCCTTCGGCAATCAAGGTTTCAAGGTCGCCTTCCGTCGGCGACCGCGCGCCCTGGTCG
>DATGHD010000091.1:0-2531 GCA_035308145.1 Roseiarcus sp. | reverse complement strand
CGCCTCGATGCTGGCGCCGCTCGACGAGGGGCGCCGCCAACGCCTTGTCGCCGCGATGGCCGAGGTCGAGCGGCTGCTCCTGGCGGGCTCGGTGGAGGTCGCCGTCGGGTCGCCGGAGAGCGCCGACGCGCGCTTTTGCCTTGAGAGCTATTTTCGCGAACTCAAGACGCGCTTCGAGACCGGCTTCGAACTCAGCGACAACCCGTCGCCGGACCCAAATGAAGTGACGCCGCCGGCGGGCGGCTTCGTCGTCGCGCGGCTTTATGGCGAGCCGATCGGCTGCGGCGCGTTGACACGCATCGACGCGGCGACCGGCGAGATCAAGCGCGTCTGGACGTCGCCCTCGCGCCGCGGGCTCGGCGTTGCGCGAAAAATGCTGCATGCGCTCGAATCCCTGGCGCGCGAGATGGGCCTGACCCGGCTGCGCCTCGACACCAACCGCGCGCTCACAGAGGCGCATGCGCTCTATCGGACCGAGGGCTTTGCGGAAGTCGAGCGCTTCAACGACAACCCCTACGCCCACCACTGGTTCGAGAAGCGGCTTTAGCGGGGAACGCGACAGGCGAGGAAAAGTCCGCGGTCGCGCGGCGCCCGCGCCGTTTCGGGCTATCGGGCCAATTTCAGATGGCGTGAGCTTGGCGGAGACGGAGGGATTCGAACCCTCGATAGAGCTTTGCAACCCTATAACGGTTTAGCAAACCGCCGCCTTCAGCCTCTCGGCCACGTCTCCAGCGTTGAAATCGTTGATATTTATGGTGAAACACGGACGCAGGAACTGCATATAACGCGAACAACGCGGTGGCGTCTAGGCGCAATGGCGGCATTCGGCCGGCGCCGAAGTCGCACCGGTCATTTGCCGCACGAAGAAAAGGTCTGGCGCGTCCGCGGCTCAGCAAGGAATCGGTTGCGACCGTCACGTCAATCATCGCGAATCCTATGACGACTTCTTAGCCATGCGAACAGCTGACGCGGCGGAGCTTGTCGTTGCTCATACGTCTCTCAGAATTGAGCAACCCATTCTTTACGGGGCAGCCGTGTAAGTAGCGCCGGCAGAGATTGGGGATGCGTCCCTGGAGGGCAAATGCTGGCGCAAGCAAGACCGATCAATCTCGAATGCCAAAAACCAGTCGAATCCGCACGGCCACTGCTGCTTGTTGTCGATGATGTCGAGCAGAACAGGGATATTCTCTGCCGCCGCCTCAAACGCGCCGGCTTTGATACTATCGAGGCGAGCGGCGGCTTCGACGCCCTTGCTCGGGTCGATGAGTTCGACTTTGACGTCGTTCTTCTCGACGTGATGATGCCGGACCTCAGCGGCATCGAGGTCCTTAAAAGAATACGGGCGAGCCGCACGCTGGCTGAATTGCCGGTCATCATGGTGACGGCAAACGCCATGTCTGACGATGTGGTTGGCGCTCTGGACTGCGGCGCCAACGACTACGTCACCAAACCGATCGATTTTCAAATCGCGGTTTCCCGAGCAATGACGGAAGAATCGGCGCGACGGGCCGCCTCAGAAGAGAAAGTGATCTATCTCGCGCACCACGATCCGCTTACTGGCCTCTTCAATCGTTTCTCCTTCGATCGCAAGCTGCAAGCCGCCTTGAGTGCGCCGGCTACCGCCGACAATTCTGGAGTGAACGTGCTGTTCATCGATCTTGATGGATTCAAGATGGTGAATGACACGCTCGGCCATGACGTCGGCGACGCGCTTCTGAAAGAAGTGGCTCGCCGGCTTCGCGCCACTGTTGGCGCGGATGATATGGTCGCCCGGTTGGGCGGCGATGAGTTTGGCGTCATCCACCTCTCAAAACCGGGGGACGTTACGGCCCTGGCCAACCGGGTTGTCGCCGCGGTCGCAGAGTGCCGCAGCGTCAATGACCATGAGGTCTATATCCGCGCTAGCGTGGGGGTGGCGACGAGTCGATCCAACTTCGACGCCGGCGCCATATTGAAGCACGCTGATTTGGCAATGTATCGAGCAAAAACAAGCGGCGGCGGCGCCTTTCAGCTCTTCGAGCCCGCGATGGAGACGTCCGCGCAGAGGCGACGCGAGTTGGAGCTTTACCTCCGCAAAGCGGCGCAGCGCGAAGAATTCGAATTGCACTATCAGCCCATCATTGATCTCGCCTCGCGAAGGGTGGCTGGTTTCGAAGCTCTGATGCGATGGACGCCCCCGACCCACCGAACGGAAGCTCAGGAGTTTATTTCGCTTGCCGAAGACATCGGCCTTATCGGCGGCATGGGCAAATGGGCGGTTCATACGGCATGCCGCGAGGCCGCTCGTTGGCGTGACGATCTTTGCGTCGCCGTAAACCTGTCGCCGCGACAATTTCGCGATGACGATCTCGTCCAGGTGATCGCGGATGCTTTATCGCAATCCGGTCTAACACTACTTTGGCAGATTCATTCGAGCTGTCTTTGAATGCGGGTTCGGCAATGCGGGCATCGATAGGGCGGCGCGCGCGCCAGGGCGAGAATGACGAGTTTTCGAATGGCTGGGAGCGTCGGCTGCGGCGGGCCTGACGGGA
>DATGHD010000090.1:0-14536 GCA_035308145.1 Roseiarcus sp. | reverse complement strand
ACGGGCTTGCGGCGGAAGGGCTCGCCGGGCCGTTTGACAGGATCATCGTCCATGCGCTGATTGACGAGCCGGCGGCCCGGTTGGGCGGGCTCCTCGCGGCGAAAGGCGTTCTTGTCGCAGCCCGCGCCGCCGCGGGCGAGGGCGGCGGCGAGCAGCGCATCGTTCGCTTCACGCGCGAGGGCGAAGGCCCGTGGCTTGCCGAAGACATGGGCGCGGCCCGTTCCTTCGCGCCGCTCGCCGAAGGCGTGACACGCGGGTCTTAGCTGGGACGAGGGCTCATCACTCTGTTCCGGCGACCGGAGTGACAAATATGGCGCGGCCCACGAATTCGGCGCCGATTTTCCATAAACTTCGAACGAAATGATTCACCTTAAACCTTCCCTTAACCGCAACAGGGTTAAATCCGACATCTATTCAAGTGCTCGGGCGGGTTGATCCGATGAGTAAGAGTGCGGCGTTTACTTTCGCGCGGCTTGCCGCGCGCCTCATGGTCGCGGGCGTCGCGGGCGCCTGGCTCGCCGGATGCTCCTCCGACGTGACGCGGCTGTCGGAAAGCCCCTTCTCCAACCCCTTTTCGAGCGCGTCGAACGACCAGCCGGCTTCCGGCCCGGTCGCCTCGGCTTCGCCAAACGCCAACTACGCCGCCGCGGCCCATCCAAGCCCGGTCGCCGTCTCGGCGCTGCCGGCCCCGGCGCCCGCAACGACCGGCGCAATCAAGCCCAGCGCGCCGCAACCGGTCACGGGTTTCGGCAATGGCTGGAGCGCCGCCGGCGGCACGCCGATCGTCGTCGCCGACGGCGAAACGCTCGATACGGTTTCGCAGCGCTACGGCGTTCCGACCTCGGCGCTCTTGCAGGCCAACGGCTTCACGAGTCCCGCCCAAGTCCATCCCGGCGTGCGGCTGATCGTGCCCGTCTACAACGCCGCCGGCGGCAAGGTCGCCACTGCGGAGAAGAAGGCGCATGACGCGGAAGACTCCTCTTCCACGAAATCAAAGCGCGAGAAGGAAAAGGACAAGAAGGACAAAGTGGCCAAGGAGCCGGCTAAGGACAAGGCCGAGAAGCGCGCAGACGCCGAGGACGCGCATAAGAAGGACCACGACAAAGACAAGAGCAAGGTCGCCGACGCCAAGACGGAGACGGCTAAGGACAAGCGCGACGCGAAGGCTGACGCCAAGTCCGACAAGACGGCCAAGTCCAACGAAACGAATGTGGCTAAGGCCGACGGCGCGCCCGCCAAGAAGCCGGCGGCTGACCAGACGCCGACCGGCAGCCTTCGCCCGGAAGAGCCCGCTTCGTCAGAAGCGCCCTTGACGGGCGCGCAGGCGGACGCGGCCGGGACCACGCCGGAATTTCGCTGGCCGGCGCGCGGGCGGATCATTCAGGGCTTCGCCGCCGGCGGCAACGACGGCATCAACATCGCGGTGCCTGAGGGCACTTCGGTCAAGGCGGCGGAAAGCGGCGTCGTCGCTTATGCCGGCAATGAATTGAAGGGCTACGGCAACCTCATCCTGATCCGCCACCCGAACGGCTTCGTCACCGCTTACGCCAACAACAAGGAATTGGAGGTGAAGCGCGGCGATACGGTGAAGCGCGGTCAGATCATCGCCAAATCCGGCCAAAGCGGCAATGTCTCGACCCCGCAGCTCCATTTCGAACTGCGCAAGGGCTCGACCCCGGTCGATCCGACGAGCTACCTCGCGGGACTTTAAGCCTTCCTGCGGGAGCTGGCGTCCAGCGCTTTAAAGCCTGGACTTTCAAGGAACCCTTGAAGGTTCGCCGCGAGACACGATGAACCTTTGAGGATTGACGCGGAAGGCGGCGGGTCCCACGAAAGGCCCGCCGCCTTTTTGCCGCGTGGGTCCTTTCCCATTAAAACGAGCTGAACGTGCGGTTTCGCTTGGCAAGTCGCGATCGGCAAGTGTACCTTCACGCCAAGCCACTCCCGGACGAACCGCCATGTCGCCTGCCGAACGAATCTACGCGATGCTCTCTCTCGCACATTCGGAGAACCGAAATTTTCCAGCGACAATTTTTTACAACGAGGGTTGGCTTCTGCGGCTGGTGTTGGATTGGTTTTCGCGACGAAATAGTTCAGAAAATCATCCCTTAGATTTCTCGCTCGAAGCCGGGTGGTTCTCCGAAGCATTGCTGCCTTCTCAATTTCGTCCGCGTAGGAGACCTGATCCCCTTTCGGAAAGTAGGACGCATGCTGATGGAGTTATCGGCCATGTCACAATAGGTAGCGGAGCAAAGGCCGATGTGGTCTTGAAAAAGGGCGCATCACAATTTGTGGTGATCGAGGCCAAGCTCTTCAGCCCCTTAGCAC
Organism: Roseiarcus sp.; assembly: GCA_035308145.1. Taxonomy (GTDB): domain Bacteria; phylum Pseudomonadota; class Alphaproteobacteria; order Rhizobiales; family Beijerinckiaceae; genus Roseiarcus. The sequence continues at coordinate 12,208 of DATGHD010000090.1, read as the reverse complement.
CTAACGTCAAAAAAGCTCCAGGTTTCAATCAGGCGGCGCGAAATGTCGCGTGCATCGCGGAAGTACTCTGCAGAGCGGAGCAACACCCAGAACGGATACCTTCAATCGGATTCTTTGTTCTCGCTCCGCAAGTGCAGATTGAGAAAAATATATTCAGCCCGCTGATGGATAAGTCGTCGATAAGGGACAAGGTCACTCAAAGAGTACGGAAGTACGATGAGTCGGACAAAGATCAATGGCTGAACAAATGGTTCGAACCGACGCTTGATAGAGCGAGAGTAGAAACTCTTTCGTGGGAACACATCATCGAACTCATTCACAACGAAGACCCGACCTTCGGCTCGGATCTTAGTGGATTCTATCGTGATTGCCTTCAGTTCAATCAAATCCAAGAAACCCGAAGCCTAAACGGCTACTAACAAAACGTGGCAATGGGTTCCACCGAGCTTTTAAGGGACGGCAATGGGAATCGGTATCCTCGCTCCAGTTCCGGCGACTCATCTTCCTTCGGCCATTGAAGTTTGCAAGCGGAAGGGCCGCGTCGCATTCGCGACAAATGCTGTCGAGCTGTTCAGGAAAAAATTGACGTTCAGTATGGGGAAGGTCTGCCGGTCATAATCTGCCCAACAGTCATTTATGGGGACCCGCAAGGGGTCGCACGATCATCGTTCAGCGCGACCTACACTCAATTCGTCGATGCCAATAGCCACGGTCAGCATTGTGACTCAAGCGTACGGCCTGAAAGGGCCTTCGATCCGAATGACCCAGACAATCCGGCGGCGGGGTTTTGGGAAGTAAAGAGCCGCGCAAACTCTCTTAGTGAGTTTACTTGAATGCCTTCATCGCAGAGGGAAAGAAGAGGCACCTACCAAGTACCTTCGTCCTTCGCGGACCCCTACTGCGAAGGCGACTTTTTTCTAGCGGGACTTATCGATATTCAGGAGACAGCTCTTGCCGGTGCTCCTTTTCATTCCCGCCGATTGGCGCTTTGCCGCCGGGCGCCTCCTCGCGGCTGGTGGGCACCGCCAATTTGAGGGGCCGGCCGGCAAGGTCGGTGCCCGTGTTCACGTCCACAGAACCGAGGCCTGGCCTCGTGACCCGTTTTGGCGTCGACGAAACGGTTTGGCCGATTGCCGCCGGGCTGACGGTGGACCCAGTCCCCGATCAGGAACCAGGAACGGCAGGAATGCACGTCTGGCTTCGGTTAGCACGTATTCGTCTCGGGGCGGTCGCTCGCAATAACGCCGGCGCTCCAGCAAACCGTCCGCCGTCAGGGCGGCGACACAGCGGGTGAGGATGTTCGGGGCGATGCCGAGATTAGCGAGGAGCTGATCTAAGCGGGATACGCCTTCGCTCGCGTCCCGGAGGAACAGCATGCTCCAGGCGTCACCCCACCCGCGCCAGGCCGCCGGCCAGGGCAGGGATTACGAAATTCTCCTTCCGACTCCATTGCAAAACGATAGTAAATCGCTCTCCTGGCGGAGGCGCGCGCACGCGTCGACCCTTTGCTTCAGAAAGCGCCGCTCCATCGGATTGCGGGCAAACGCCAGCGCAGCAGCAAAATGCGCGGCCGCTGCCAACTTGTCGCCGCGGCGGAGCTCCATCTCGCCCATCGCGGCCGGGTAGAACGGATAGGCCGCGAGGCGGTCGCGATTTTCGATCGCGGCGATTTCTTCGAGCCCGCGCTGAGGCCCGTCCTTCTCAGCGATCGCGATCGCGCGGTTGAGCGCGACGATCGGCGAGGGGCGGATCGCCATCAGCGTATCGTAGAGCAAGGCGATCATGGTCCAGTCGGTTTCTTCGCCCGTGCGGGCGCGCGCATGGACCGAAGCGATCGCGGCCTCGACGTGATAGGCGGTGAGCTCCGAGCCTGCCGCCGAAAGCTCGAGCAGCTTCAGGCCTTCGCCGATGAGCTGCTGGTCCCATTGCGAACGGTCCTGATCGAAGAGCGAGATCAGCGCGCCCGATTCATCGGCGCGGCCCTTGAGGCGCGCCGCGTCGAGCGACATCAGCGCGGCGAGGGCGTAGCTCGCCGAAGTCCTCCCCAGCGGGTGGGCGAGAAGCTCCGCGGCAAGCCGCATCGCCTCGCGGCACAGCTCGGCTCTGATCGCCGCTTCGGCGCAGGCGCCGTGATAGCCTTCGTTGAACAGAAGATAGAGCGCGCTATGAACGACCGGCAGACGCGTGGAAAAATCCGCCGCCGCGGCGACGTCGAACAGATTTTTCGACTGCGCCAGGACCTTCTTCGCCCGCGTGATCCGTTTCTCGACGGCCGCCTGGCTGATGACGAAAGCGCCGGCGATTTCGCCGACGCTGAAGCCGCAGAGGATATGAAGTATGAGCGCGACCTGCGCCTCCTCGTTGAGGCGCGGATGGCAGCAGGAGAACATCATGCGTAAAAGATCGTCTTTGATCGCGCTCGCGCCGAACTGCTCTTCGATGATCGAGGCCCGCGTCCACTCGCTTTCGAGAAGCCGGCCGAGCTCCGGCGCATAAGCGCGCGCCGTGCGCTGGCGGCGCAAAGCGTCCAGCGCGCAGTTCTTGGCGGTCGCCATCAGCCAGGCGGCGGGATTTTCCGGCACGCCGCGGAATTTCCAGACCTCCGTCGCCCGGCAGAAGGCTTCCTGCACCACGTCTTCCGCCAGGCCGAGATTGTGGACGCCGAAAATACGCGTCAGCGCCGCGGTCATGCGTCCCGCCTCGCGGCGGAAGAGATGGTCGCTCAGCTCCATTTACATATTCTGGTATTGGACATCCAACGCTTGCACGGGCCGCACTTCCACCGCGCCGCCGACTTCGAAGATCGGGCAGGCCTTCGACAGTTCGACCGCCTCGTTGAGACTGGCGGCCTCAATCAGCGTATAGCCGCCGACCAGGTCCTTGGCCTCGGCGTAGGGACCGTCATGGACGTTCCTGCTGGCGCCCTTGACGACCTTGCCGGCCGCTTCGAGCGGACGGCCCATGTCCTTGATATGGCCCTTGGCGCCGAGCTCCTTGAACCAGGCGACCCATTTCTCCGTGTGTTTCTGCCTTTGCTCGGGAGACATGGAAAAGTCCCGGCCGCGAAACAGAAAGGTGAACTCGCTCATTGCGGTATCCTCATCTTGGTTGTTCCTGACGGCTTTGAGACGCTCGGCGCGTGCAGCGCCGGACATTTATTTTGAGGCGATTGACGGATCGACTTGCCTCATCGCTCCAAAACGCAATCCGCGATAAGATTATGGCTGGGCGGCCATCGGCGGCCAAGGAGAACTTGCCGATGACGCAAAGCTCAAGACCGCTCGACCGCGTCGCGATCGCGCTGATGCTGACCCTCTGCGCGAGCTGGGGCCTCAATCAGATCGCCGCCAAGGTTGCGCTCGCCGACGTGCCGCCGATCACCCAATCGGCCCTGCGCTCAATCGGCGCGACGCTCGCGGTCTCCGCCGTTGCCGCGTGGCGCGAACCGGGAGTGTTTCGTCGCGACAAGTCTCTCCTGCCGGGCCTGGCGGCAGGACTCATTTTCGGCGGCGAATTCATCGCGCTCTATCTTGGCGTGCAATGGACGAGCGCCGGACGGGTCATCGTTTTCCTTTATTCGGCGCCGTTCTTCGTCGCCCTCGGCGTCTTCCTGTTCGTCCCGCAAGAGCGCCTTAGGGCGTTGCAATGGCTAGGCATGGCGCTCGCCTTCGCCGGCGTCGTCGTCGCGCTTTTCGGCTCCGGCGATCGCGCCTCGCTGATCGGCGACCTTCTCGCCATCCTCGGCGCCGCCGGCTGGGGCGCCGTCACCGTAATGACCAAGGCGACGTCTCTTAAAAGCGCGCCGCCGACCAAGGTGCTGCTCTATCAATTGGCGATCTCGGCGCTTCTCTGCGCCGTCGCCGCCTATGCCGCAGGCGAACAATGGCCGCGCCATATTTCGGCGCTCAGCGCGCTTTCTTTGGCGTACCAGACCTTCTGGGTCGCTGGCGCGACCTATCTCGCCTGGTTCTGGCTGCTCAAGCGTTACCGCGCTGGCGAACTCTCGGCCTTCACCTTTCTGACGCCGATCGTCGGCGTCTTCGCCGGCCATTTTCTTCTCGGCGAGAAACTATCGTCGAGTTTTCTAGCGGCGCTCGCCATGGTCGCCGGCGGCATCCTATTGGCGAATTGGCCCGTGCGGACCATCGCCGGCGTTCGATTGGAAACGAAATCGTCGCCATGATCGTCCGGGCTCAAGGCGGTACAGGATCGCTCATGGACGAGGCCCACGGCAAGCTGATCGATCGCCTGCGCGGCCTGGCCAGCCGAGAGCGAGCGGAACAGGAAAAGCGCTATCAGAAATCCAAATGGGAGCACTGGGGCGTTTCGCTCCCCAAAATGGACGTCGCGATCCGCGAGACGCTGCAAGGCGTTCCGCCGCGGGCGCTTCTTCACTTGAGCGCGCGTCTGTGGGACGAGCCGGTTTGGGACTTGAAGATCGTCGCCGCACGAATTCTGGCGCGCGACATCGTGCCGCCGACCGAGACCCTGTGGCGGTTTGTGCGCGTCCGCATGGCGGACCTCGACGGCTGGGCCGTGGCCGACAATCTCGCCAGCGTTGGATCGCGTTGCTTGTTGGCCGATCCGCGACGGCTCGACGCCGTCGAAGCCTGGGTCAAAAGCCCGCATCTTTGGACGCGTCGGGCGTCGCTGGTCTTCACTTTGCCTTGGACGAAGGAAGACCGCGATCCGGAACGAACGCTCGGCTGGGCAGCCGCGCTTGCCGACGATCCCGAATGGTTCAACCAAAAAGCGATCGGCTGGTGGCTGCGCGAACTCTCCAAGCATGACGCGCGTCGTGTGCGCCGCTTTCTCAAGGACCATGGCGCTAGGCTGAAAGGCGTCGCGCGGCGGGAGGCGTCGAGATATCTGACCTGATAAGCGGAGTGCGCTGCCGCCAAATCGCCCTGCGCGGCGTGACCCGCCGCCGTGACCCCTGCGTTCATGCTCGGGAACGAAAAGCGTCCCGGCGCCGTTCATTGCTTCGTCGACCTTGATCTGGCCGTTAGCCACGTGATCGAGGCGCAGAAAGTCCACTTGATTGAGCGGAGGCTCAGATGACCTGCTCTCTGAAAACCCTTCTGCCTACGGTCCTTTTGACGCTCGGCGCCGGAATTGGACATGGCTTTGCCGACGAACGGGAGGTCAACAACATCTGGTGGGAAGTGGAACAGGGCTACAACGGAAGCCATGAGACGGCCTGCGTTGCGGAGAACTACAACGACAATACGGTAGACGCCGTTTTTGACCTGTTCCCGGCCTCTTACGATTTCAACGGCAATCCCATGCCGGCCACGGCCGTTGTCCGAATGAGGCCATACACGACTTACAAGGTTTTTGGCTGGCCGGAGGAGCGCGGGTCCGATCCACACTGCGCGTTGCGATCTTACTCGGCGCACGTTCAATAGAACTTGGATCTCTCTTCCGGCGAAAGCCTGGTCACTCCTCCAGCTTTCGCCCCAGCCGGCCGGCGAGATCCTGCGTGAACTGCCAGGCCGTGCGCCCCGAGCGCGCGCCGCGCGTCGTCGCCCATTCGAGCGATTCGCGCTCGATTTCTTCGCGCGGCGCCTTCAGTCCAAAGTGATCCGCATAGCCAAAGACCATGTCGAGATATTCGTCCTGGCTGCAGCGATGAAAGCCGAGCCATAGGCCGAAGCGGTCGGAGAGCGAGACTTTTTCCTCGACCGCCTCGCCGGGATTGATCGCGGTCGAGCGTTCGTTCTCCATCATGTCGCGCGGCAACAGATGGCGGCGGTTGGACGTTGCATAGAAGGTGACATTCGCCGGACGCCCTTCGATGCCGCCTTCCAGCGCGGCTTTCAGCGATTTGTACGACGTGTCTTCGGCGTCGAACGAGAGGTCGTCGCAGAAAATAAGGAAACGGAATGGCGCGTCGCGTAGAAGGCCCATCAAGGCGGGCAGGCTCTCGATGTCTTCGCGATGGATTTCGATCAGCTTCAGACGATCTGCGCCGATCGATCGATTGATCTCGGCGTGAACCGCCTTGACCAGCGACGACTTGCCCATGCCGCGCGCCCCCCAGAGCAGCGCGTTATTGGCCGGCAGGCCCTTGGCGAAGCGCGCCGTGTTCTCGACCAAGGCGTCGCGCACCCGGTCTATGCCGCGCAACAGCGCGATATCAACGCGATTGACCCGTTTGACCGGCTGAAGCCGTCCTTCGTCGGCGCGCCACACGAAGGCGTCGGCGCTGGCGAAATCGGGAGCGGGCTGGGCGGGCGGGGCGATGCGCTCCAGCGCCTCGGCGATGCGCAGGAGCAGCGGTTCGGCGTTTGCGTCGATCACATCGGGGAAGGGGCGGGGCACGGGCTTGGGCATATCTTAAGGGGCGGCTGGTTGAAAACGCGGTCAATCGTTTGGCATAGTCGGCCGCGAAGCTCCAGGGCCGCCACAGCTTTAGGATCGGGATGAGATGATGCCGGGATACGCTCTCATCGGCGCTTGGGTCCTTTGGCTCGCCTCCTGGCTGGCGGCGGCGTTATGGGCCGACCCCGCCGCGACGCGGCCCGCAGGCCGCGAACAGTTCCTCTATAGGGCGGCGACGCTTGCCGGCGCTGTCCTCTTGTTCCTTCAGCGCGGCCAGGTTTTCGGCGGCGCGAGCCTCTGGGACTTGAGCAGGGGCGCACAATGGGCCCTGGTCGCGGTCGCGGTTCTGGGTTTGGCGTTCACTTGGTGGGCGCGGCTCTATCTCGGCCGACTGTGGTCGAGCTCGGTCACGAAAAAGGCCGATCATTACGTCGTCGACACCGGCCCTTACGCAATCGTTCGCCACCCGATCTATACCGGGATCATCGCGGCGATCTTTGCGACCGCCATTCTCAAAGCGACGCCGACGGCCATTCCCGGCGCGCTTCTGATGACGCTCGGTTTCTGGATCAAGGCGAGGCTCGAGGAGCAGTTCCTGCGCGACCAACTGGGCGCGGACGCCTATGATTCCTATCGCCGCAACGTTCCGATGCTCATGCCTTTTGGCCCGAAAGGGTGAGGCGTATTCTTCAGGAAAGAGTCGAACGCATTTCGCGAAGTACTGGCGGCAAAGTACATGCGCAGCGGCCTAGGGCTCCCTATCCCCCGAAGCAGGGGAAGGTACGGGCGTAAGGCCCGTCTCACTAGTCGCGGCCGGCCCCATCGCGCCGCAGATGACCTTCACCGCCTTTCGCGCCAGCGCCTCCAAATCGCCGCGGGGCGCGCCGGCGCGCGCGCGGATGGCGATTGTGTGCAATGTTCCCGCGCCAAGCACGGCGAGGGCCGACGGATCGGCGTCAGGGCCAATTTCGCCGCGATCGCGAGCCGCGCGGATCGCCGTCTCAAGAGTCGAATCAAGCCGCCTCACGCTTTCGGCGAGCGCGGCGCGGATTTCCGGGTCCTCGGCCGCCTCCGTTGTCGCCGTGGAGACGGAGAAACAGCCCCGCGGGCGGCCTTTGACGCCGCCGTAGTAAATCGACAAAGCGCGGTCGTAGAAGTCGGTCAGGCTCTCGCGGAGCGGCCGTTCCGCCGCGAACACGTCGCGCATCTCGGCCGCGCTCATCCGCCAATATGATCTCAGCGCCTTGAAATAAAGCGCCCGCTTGTCGCCGAAGGCCGCGTAAAGGCTTGGCCGGTTCATGCCGGTGGCGGCCGCAAGATCGTCGAGCGAGGTTCCGGCGTAGCCCGACTTCCAAAAAGCCTCCATGGCGCGCGCCAGGGCTTTGTCGGGATCATAAGCGCGAGGCCGCCCACGCCGCCTCGGCGTTGGATCAGCCTTGCTCTCTGATTTTTGTACCATTTTGAAAATAATTCTTGACCGCTGGAAATCGTTTGGCTAATTTATGCGAACCGATACAAAAAGCAACCCGGAGCAAGATGTCATGGACCTTTATTTCTCGCCTCTCGCCTGTTCGATGGCCTCGCGTATCGCGCTCTATGAGGCGGGAGCGCCGGCTCGCTTCATCGAGGTCGATCCAAAGACCAAACATACATTGGACGGCGCGGACTTCTTCGCGGTCAATCCGTTGGGTCTGGTGCCGACGATCCGCACCGAAGAGGGCGAGGTCCTCAAGGAAAATGCCGCCATTCTGCAATATATCGCCGACCGATTTCCGGAATCGGACCTGGCGCCGGGAGGCGGCTTCGCGCGATCGAAATTGCAGCAATGGCTGAGTTTTATCGGGACGGAACTGCACAAGGCGTTGTTCATCCCGCTCTTCGACAAGAAAATGCCCGACGAAGGCAAGGCGCGCGCGTTGGAGAAAGGCGACAAGAGCCTCGACTATCTCAACGCCTATCTCCACGGGCGGGAGTTCTTGCTCGACCGCTTCACCGTCGCCGACGCCTATCTCTTCACCGTTCTTAATTGGAAGATCGCAACGCCCGTGGACCTCAAGAAATGGCCGGCGCTTGAAGCCTATTACGAGCGTATCAAGCAGCGGCCGAGCATCGCGCGGGCCTTGTCCGAAGAGTACGGCCTCTATGCCGAAGAGGTGAAACGGCACAAAGCGGCTTGAGGCGCAAAAAAAGACAAAAAAAGCGCTTGTTTGCCTAAAATTATATCGATTCCCACAACCGGCCGCCCATCCCGATCCCCTATTGATCGTGTGAATCTATGGGGCGGGCGGAATTGTTGAGGCGCACCCGGGACTTGTGGGAATCGTCTGATGCCGTCGTTGGCTTGGCTCGCGGATGAACATGCGGCGCCCATGGAGGCGTCGCGAGTCGCGGTCGTCGTCGCTCATCCCGACGACGAGACGATCGGTTGCGGCGCGCTCATCGCGCGCTCGCCCGGGATCAACATTGTGATGGTCACCGACGGCGCGCCGTCGGACCTGACGAACGCCCATCGCGCTGGCTTTGCTTCGGCGGCCGACTATGGGCGGGCGCGGGCCCGCGAATTGCGGTCGGCGCTCGCCATCGCGGGGGTCGACCAGACGCAAATCTTCGCGATGGACGTCGCCGACGGCGGCGTCTGGCGCACGCTCGTCTCGGTTTCCCAACGCCTGGCTAGCTTTTTCGATGAGCGCGGCGTCGATATGGTTCTGACTCACGCCTTCGAGGGCGGCCATTCGGATCATGACGGCGTCGCTTATGCCGTTCGTCTGGCCGCTGGTTTGATGTTCCGTCGCGCCCCGGCGGTGATCGAAATGCCATTTTATCACGAGAGCGCGGACGGTCTTAAGTACCAATCGTTCTGCGACGGCGAGGACGGCATGGTTGCGCGCCTGACGGAAGGGCAAGTCGCGAAGAAACGCGCGATGCTTGACGCCTTTCCAAGCCAAGCGCACGTTCTGCATTGCATCGATCCGAGCGTCGAACGCTTCCGCCTCGCCAAGCCTTACGACTTCCGCTCGGCGCCAAATGGCGGGGTCATTCTCTACGGTCGACGCGCAACGGATCTGGGTCTGCCCGATTGGATGCGCAGGCAGGCGCCAGCGCCTACGGCCGAGGGCGCCGCCGCATCGGCGCCCCGGCGCGATCGGCGCGCGGCGTAAGGGGGAGTCTTGGCGCGGGACCGCCGTCCGCCCAAAGGCCGCTTCTTAGCGCAAAGCTCGCCGCTTCGGAAATTTCCCTTGGCTTGCCTTGTGTGACAACAGGGACTATTTTGCACACAAAGGAGCCGATCGTGGCCGCCAAGGCAATGCTTCGGAAAGCGAGCAAGCCTATTCTAGCGCGACGCGCGGCGAAGATCGCCGGCGCCGCCGCGACCGCCATGGAGGAGGCGCGCCGCGCCGGCCTGCTCGACGGCGGGAAGACGCGGCACGTCAGCTTTCGCGCGCCCAAGGCGTTGATCGAGGCCGCGAAGCGCGAAAGCGGCGCGACCAAGCCGACAGAGCTTGGCCTGCTCGCGTTGGCCATGCTCGCGCAGCCCGATCCGACGGCAAAGTTCCTCAAGGCGACTCGCGGCAAGCTGGGCGCGGACCACCTGCTTGACTATTGATTTTCCGGCGGCGCTTCGCCGCATCAAGCCGCAGAAGCAACGGGCGCAACTTGTTCCGCGAGCGCTTGAGACCCTGCTCGCGGCGAGGTATCTCGCCGCTGACGGTCGCGCCGCCCTTGTTCTCGATACAAATGTCTATATCCACTCCGCCGCCGGCACGCTTCCGTCGGCCGCCGCGACGCTGGTGGATCACGGTTTGCTTTTTCACTGTTCCGTTTGCGTCTCGGAATTGGCCTCCGGCGTCGCCAACGCCGATCCATTACGCCCAGATTGGAGCGGCTTGCGAAATTATTACCGTGACCTAATCGCGACTTTCGCCCCGACCCGACTCCTGACGCCTGACCCGCAAATCTGGGCCGAGGCCGGCTTGATCGCCGGGGCGTTGTCGAGAACGCAGAACTTCCAGCCGCATCAGCGCAAAGAGTGTCTGAACGATGCGCTCATCTTCCTCACGGCCGCAAAGGCTGGTCTGCCTGTGCTGACCGCAAACAGGGATGAGTTCGATCTTATCCAACAGGTCGCCCCGCACGGCAGGTTCGTGCATTTTGAGTATGGAGGGCCTGCGCAAATGTCGTCAGCCCGGCCCTGTTAATCCGCATCTTTGGTTGCTATATTGGCGAGGTCTCGCCGGGCCTTGAACCCGGCCGGGGGAGCAATGCATGGGATCGATGAATTCGAGATTTAAGGTGATGACGCTGACCGAGGCGGCGGCGGCGCGGGTGCGCCAGATTATGGCCGATTCGGAGAAGCCGATCGCGGCGCTGCGTGTCGGCGTTAAGAACGGCGGCTGCGCCGGCATGTCCTATACGATGGAGTTCGCCGAGGCGGTTTCGCCGCTCGACGAAGTCATCGAGGACAAGGGCGTCAAGGTTCTGATCGACCCCAAGGCGGTGTTGTTTCTGCTCGGCGCGCGGATGGATTTCAGGACCGATCGCCTCTCTTCGGGCTTCGTCTTCGAAAATCCCAACGAGACATCGGCTTGCGGTTGCGGCGAAAGCGTCGCGATCACGCCCGCCAGTCCGGATGCGGTTCCGACCAGCGCCTGACTTTAAATGGACGCCGAAGGCCTGAAGGAACTCTTCGAGCCCTTCGCGGCGGTCAGCGTCAAACGCATGTTCAGCGGCTACGGCGTCTATGCGGACGGCCTTTGTTTTGCGCTGAACTTGCGGGGCGACATCTTCCTCAAGGCCGACGCGCTTACCGAGGCGCGATTTAAGGCGGCGGGATCGGAGCCGTTCGTATACGACGGCCATCGCGGCAGGGTGACTGTGATGAGCTATTGGCGGCTGACGCCGACTGCCTATGATGATCCTGACGAACTGAAACAATGGTGCGCTCTCGCTTTCGAGGCCGCGCGGCGCGCTTTCGATCTGAAGGCGGCGAGAAAAGCGAAGGCGGCGAAGAGCGTCAAACGATCGAAGCGCGAAAAGCCAGCGAAAGCTGCGAGCCGCAGTAAAGCCGCTCCCGCCAAACGCAAGACAGCGTCAAGGAAGCCGGCGCGGCGCGGCAGGGGCGGCGCGAGGTGACGGAGCAGCCGCGCGCGATCTCGACCGTCGTCTTCGATATCGGCAATGTGCTGATCGAATGGGATCCGCGCCATCTCTATCGCCGCATTTTCGATGGGCCTGACGAGGTCGAGCGTTTCCTCGCGACGATCTGCACCAGCGCCTGGAATCTGGAGCAGGATCGCGGCCGGTCCTTCGCCGAAGGCGTCGCCGAGCTGGTCGCGCGCCATCCGGAGCACGAGGCGGCGATCCGAGCCTATGACGAGCGCTGGGACGAGATGGCGCCTGGCCTTGTTCCCGGGACCCTTAGTCTCATGGAGAGGCTGGAAGAGGAAGGCGTTCCGCTTTACGCCATCACCAATTTTTCCGCCGAGAAATTTGAGCGGGCGCGAGCGCGGTTTCCCTTCCTCGATCGATTTCTTGGCGCGATCGTCTCGGCGCATGTGCGCCTGGTCAAGCCCGATCGCGCCATCTTCGAGCTTCTGTTGCAACGCTATGGGCTGAAGGCGGAAGCGTGCCTGTTCATTGACGATTCCGCCGCCAATATCGCCGCCGCGCGAGCGGTCGGCATGGCGGCCCATCATTTTCGCGGCGCGGCCGAGTTGGAGCAGACGCTGGCGGCTCTGCGGCTGATCTAGCACTACTTTGGCAGATTCATTCGAGCTGTCTTTGAATGCGGGTTCGGCAATGCGGGCATCGATAGGGCGGCGCGCGCGCCAGGGCGAGAATGACGAGTTTTCGAATGGCTGGGAGCGTCGGCTGCGGCGGGCCTGAC
>DATGHD010000089.1:0-8253 GCA_035308145.1 Roseiarcus sp. | reverse complement strand
CTCAAAGCTATCGGACCTTGGGATTGAGCAATTCCTGCGCGCGCGGGGAATCCATATTCGCCTTGGTGATGAGATTGGCGCCGGTGTCGATGGTGGGCGGCACCTGCTCGCCTTTGGACGCGGCAAGCGCCGTCTTGATCCCGTCATAGCCCATTCGGAACGGGTCTTGCAGGACAAGGCCGGTGAATACGCCGTCCTGGAGGAACTTGATGGTCTTTGCATCGGAATCAAAGCCGATCGTCTTGATCGAGTCGGACTTCTTGGCGTCGGCGATCGTCTGGCCGACCCCTTGAGCGGCGATGAGGCTCGCGGCGAAGACGCCGCGGAGGTTGGCGTCGGCCGCGATTGCATCGCTCATGATCTTGGCGGCGCCGGTCTCGCTGTCGGCTGGCTTGTCGGCCACGATCTTGAGGCCGGGATATTTGGCGGCTAGCTCTTTGCGGAACCCTTCGGCGCGCTGGTCGAGCCAGGCGACGCTGGGCGGCGCGGCGATGAGCGCCACATCGCCTTCGGCCTTGCCATATTTGTCCTGGATGGCGGCGGCGAGACCGTCGGCGGCGATGCGTCCGCCGGCGACATCGTCAGTCGCCAGCATCGAGACGAAGGCTTTGGTGTCCGCCGGGGAATCGATGCCGATGATTTTGACCTTCTTGGCGGCGATGTCGATCGGCTTGCCAAGCGCCTCGAATTGCGCTGGCGCGATGACGACGGCGGCCGGGTTGCCGGCGAGCGCGTCCTGCAGGGTCGAGATTTGATCGTTGACGTCCGTTTCGGCCTGAGCGCCGAGCTCCGGCACATTGACGTTGAGGTCCTTGCCGGCCTTGCGCGCGCCGGCAAGCACGGTCTGCCAGTAGAGGGCGGTCGTATCCTTGACGATGATCGGGATGGTCGGCTGCGCCGCGCCAGCGGGGGTGATCAGGAGGGCGAGCGAAGCCGCTGCGGCGGCGAGCAATATTCTTTGCAAACCTTTTTTCTCCCATCGGCAGCGCGAACGCTTAGGGCAGCCTTTACGATTCGATTGAGACGGAAAAATTGCACGCTGGAGGAAGTAAGATCAAGCGCAAGTCCCGTCATTCCCGCGAAAGCGGGAATCCAGAGCGGCCGCGGTTTCGCGCCAAGCGCAGCCTGGATTCCCGCTTGCGCGGGAATGACAAGCAGGGAGGAAGGGCCTAAAAGACCCTTCTCCCTGCGCTCGAAGGTCCGCCTTCGCTCAGTCGTAGAGAACCGCCGCGATCTTGGGATCGGACATGTTCGTCTTGTCGTACCAATAGAAGCCGGTGTCGATGACCTTCGGCAGCTTGTCGCCCTTCAGCGCCTTCACCGCCGAGTCGACGACGCATTTGCCGATGCCGACCGGGTTCTGCGTGATGGCGCCTAACATCAGGCCCGAGTTGATGTCTTCCTTCTGCTCTTTGCCCGAGTCATAGCCGATCAGCACCAGCTTCTTTCCCGATTCTTTCACGCCGACCGCCGCGCCTTCGGCCGATCCTTCATTGGCGCCGAAGATGCCCTTGAGGTTCGGGTGCGCCTGGATGATGGTCTTGGCGATTTCGGCCGACTTCAAGTGATCGCCGCCGCCATATTGAACGTCGACAATCTTGATGTTCGGATGCTTGTCTTTCATTTCCTTGAGGAAGCCGTCGCGGCGATCGATGCCGGTGCGGCTCGTCTGATCATGCACGATCACGGCGACTTCGCCGGAATCGCCGATCGCCTCGGCCATCTTGTCGGCGGCGAGGCCGGCGGCGGCGAGATTGTCCGTCGTGCAGGTCGTCAGCGGGATGTCGCTGTCGACCCCTGAGTCGAAGGCGATGACCGGAATCTTCTCCGATTGCGCCTTCTTCAACAACGGAATTTCAGCCTTGCTGTCGAGCGCCGCAAGGCCGATCGCGGCCGGGTGCTTGGCGAGGGCAGCCGACAGCATATCGACCTGCTTGTCGACCATCGCTTCCGTCTCGGGTCCTTCAAAGGTGATCTTGACGTTGTTCTCTTTGGCCGACTGCTCGGCGCCGGCCTTCACCGCCTGCCAAAACTGGTGCTGGAAGCCCTTGGAGATCAGCGGAATGTAGGTTTCGTCCGCGCGCGCGGTCGTCATGGTCAAGGCGGCGCTTAAAGCCACGGCAGCCGCAGCGCCCAACAGTTTTCTGTTCAACATGAGGTACCCTCCTCTTTACGTCGATTGACCTTCGAGATTTCATCGCTTCACCGAAGCCGATGTCGTTTTGCTACCTTAGCGTCTTCTCCTCCCTTTATTTATCGCCCTTACATCAGCTCTTTCTGCGGCGCAGGATGTCTGCATAGACCGCGAGAATGATAATCAAGCCGGTCACCACGATCTGCCATTCCTGGGCGACAGAAAGTATGCGCAGCCCGTTGGTGAGCACGCTCATGATGAAGGCGCCGATGATCGTGCCGAGAATCGTGCCGGAGCCGCCGGAGAGGGAGGTGCCGCCGATCACGACGGCGGCGATGGCCTCGAGCTCATAACCCTGGCCGAGCGCCGGCTGCGCCGAATTCAAGCGCGAAGCGATCAGAAGTCCGGCGACGCCGCAAATCGCGCCGCCGAGGCCATAGATCGCGATCTTCCAACGATCGACGTTCACCCCGGAGAGGCGCACCGCCTCCTCATTGCTGCCGAGCGCAAATGTGTAGCGGCCAAGCGCGGTGCGATTGAGGACGATCGAACCCGCGATCGCCAGCGCGAAGAAGATCACCACGGCGTTGGGCACGGGAATAGCGGGCAAGATCCGGCCGATGATCGAATCCTGCGAGATCATGTAGAAGTTTTCGGTGTCGTTGAAATAGATCGGCTTGTCGGCGGATACGACGAGCGAAAGCCCTTTGAGCAGCATCATCATGCCCAAAGTGGCGATGAAGGGCGGGATTTTCATTTTCGCTGCGAGCGTTCCCGAAATGGCGCCGCAGAGGGCGCCGGTCGCGATTGCGGCGACGACGCCGATCCACATTGGCAGGTGCCAATAGGTCAAAAAGACGCCGCAGATCACCGCGGTGAACGTCATCAGCGTGCCGACCGATAGGTCGATGCCGCCGGTGATGATGACGAATGTGCAGGCGACCGCCAGAACGCCGTTAACCGCGGTCGCCTGCAAGATGCCGAGAATATTCTCGGTCTCCATGAAGACAGGCGAGGCAAAGCTGAAAAAGGCCAGGAGCAGGATGAGGCTCGCGAAGGCGAGCAATTTCTGCAAGGCGGTCGGGCCGAACAGGCGAGCCCGTAACGTCGTGGCGCGTCCCTCGCCAGTCAGCGTCGCAACATCCGATCGCGTCGTCGTCATGAAGTCTTAAACCTCTTGCCAGTCACGCGGCTTTCAATGTCGTCTCGCGCAGCGTCGCCAAATGCATGATGCTTTCTTGCGTCGCGTCCTTGGCGGAAAGCTCGCCGGTGATGCGGCCCTCGCACATCACGACGATGCGGTCGCTCATGCGCAGGATTTCCGGCAATTCCGACGAAATCATCACGATCGCCTTGCCCTGGTTCGCCAGCGCCCTCAGAAGCTTGTAAATCTCGCTCTTGGCGCCGACGTCGATGCCGCGCGTCGGCTCGTCAAAGAACAGGATTTCGCAATCGCGCGCCAGCCATTTTGCAACGACGATCTTTTGCTGGTTGCCGCCCGAAAGAAGCCTGACTTCCTGCGTCGGAGAGGGCGTGCGGATGTTGAGGAGGCTGATGAACCGGGAGGCGGTTTCGCGGATCGCCAGCTTCCGCAGGAAAAACCCGAACGACAGGAATTTCTGCAAGTTCGACATCACGACGTTGGATTCGACGTCCATGCCGACCGCCAGGCCAAATCGCTTGCGGTCTTCAGAAAGATAGCCGATGCCGAGCGCCACAGCTTGCTCCGGCGTTTTGATCGACGCCTTGGCGCCATGCACGAATATTTCGCCGGAAGTCGGGCGATCGGCGCCAAAAACCGCGCGCGCGACTTCGGTCCTTCCCGCGCCCATCAATCCGGCGAAGCCCAAAATCTCGCCTTTGCGAAGCGAGAAACTTACATCCCTGACCAACGGGCCGCTATTCAGATTCTTCACTTCCAGCGCCACCTCGCCTTGAGGGCCAGAGCGCTCGGAAGGCGCAGCTTCGGTCAACGTCCGCCCGACCATCATGCGGATGATCGCCTCGACGCTGGTCGTCTCGGTCATGACGGTCGCGACATATTCGCCGTCACGCAAGACGGTGACGCGGTCGGAGATGCGTTTCAGCTCGTCCATCTTGTGGGAGATGTAGACGACGCCGACGCCGCGGCTCTTGAGTTCGCGAATGATCCGGAAAAGCTCGGCGATTTCCGCATCATTCAAGGCGGCGGTCGGTTCATCCATGATCAAGACGCGCGAGTCGAAGGACAGAGCCTTGGCGATCTCGACCATCTGCTGCTTGGCGACTGTGAGATGGCCGACGACAGCGCGCGGATCGAGCTTCAGATGCATGCGCGCCAAAATCTCCGCCGCCTGGGCGTTGAGCTTGTCCTCGTCGAGAAGAAGGCCGAAGCGGCCGCGCGGCTCGCGGCCGATGAAAATATTCTGGGCGACCGTCAGATGATTCATCAGTTGCAATTCCTGATGAATGATGCCGACGCCCATGGCCTGCGACGCGCGCGGGCTCGCGAACTCGACCGGCTGGCCGTTGTAGAGGATTTCGCCCGAATCCTTCTGATAAACGCCGGCGAGGATTTTCATCAACGTCGATTTGCCGGCGCCGTTCTCGCCCATGAGCGCGTGAACCTCGCCGGCCATCAGCTCGAATTGGACGTCGCTCAGCGCCCTGACGCCGGGAAAACTCTTTGAGAGCTTCTGAATGGAGATGAGCGGCGTCATGGCGTCAAAAGATCACATAAGGATTTGTGATCGACCTCCCAAGATTTTCGAACGGCCCAATCGGCCGCAACCAGCCGCGCGCGGCCCTATGGCCGTTCGGGCGATCTCGTCATTTTCACAATTGCATGCTAGCATGAGTAAGATCAAGCGGCGTGCCGTTGCCCGCTTATTTTGGCTAGTTGAGCCGCATTTTGCGAGGAAAAGTTGATTTCGGGCGCTGCCTCTGATTATTTGCCGGTCATGCGAAAGCGGTCCGAGACCCTGGCCTTGACCCTGCGACTTAGCCGCCCGGCGCTCTGAAAGCGCGCCGGGCTTTGGCTTAACGCATTCTCGCATTCTCGCGGTTGACCTCATTTAAAGCGTTGAAACGCGTGGCGTCGCCGCTTCATTTTTTGAAGGGTCTCCTTGTCATGTCCACCATGCCGATTTCCAAATACCGCGCCTATGCGCCGGTCGTCTTGCCCGACCGTCGCTGGCCGTCGAACGTGATCAGCAAGGCGCCGATCTGGTGCTCGGTCGATTTGCGCGATGGCAATCAGGCGCTCATCGAGCCGATGGGCGTCGATCGCAAGAATCGGATGTTCAATCTTCTGGTCGATGTCGGCTTCAAGGAGATCGAAGTCGCTTTTCCGTCCGCTTCGCAGACCGATTTTGATTTCGTGCGCACGATCATCGAGGGCAAGGCGATCCCAGACGACGTGGCGATCCAGGTCCTCACCCAATGCCGGCCGGAATTGATCGAACGCACTTTTGAGGCGGTCAAAGGCGCGAAAAAGGTCATCCTGCATTTCTATAATTCGACCTCGGCCTTGCAGCGCGAAGTGGTCTTCCGGACCGACAAGAAGGGCGTCACCGAAATCGCGGTGAGCGCGGCCAAGCTCGTCAAGCAATTGGCGGCCAAGGCGCCGGAGACGAAGTTCATCTTCGAATATTCGCCGGAAAGCTTTACCGGCACCGAATTGGATTTCGCCTTGGAAATCTGCGAGGCGGTGAAGGACGTCATCCAGCCGAGCCGCGACGAGAAGCTGATCTTGAATCTGCCGGCCACCGTCGAGATGGCGACGCCCAATGTCCATGCCGATCAGTTCGAATGGTTCGGCCGCCATATTTCCGATCGCGACAGCGTGCTGCTCTCGATCCATCCGCACAACGACCGCGGCACCGCGGTGGCGGCCGCCGAGCTGGCGCTGATGGCCGGCGCCGATCGCGTCGAAGGAACGCTCTTCGGCAATGGCGAGCGCACCGGCAACGTCGACATCGTGACCATGGCCTTGAACCTCTTCACGCAAGGGGTCGACCCGAAGCTCGATCTGCATGACGTCGACGCGGTCAAGAACGTCGTCGAATATTGCAACCAATTGCCGGTGCACCAACGCCATCCTTACGTCGGCGAACTCGTCTACACGGCCTTTTCCGGCTCGCACCAGGACGCGATCAAGAAAGGTTTTGAGGCGCAGGAGAAGCGCAACGATCCTTTGTTCCAGGTGCCGTACCTGCCGATCGATCCCAAGGACGTCGGGCGGGACTACGAGGCGGTGATCCGCATCAACTCGCAATCCGGCAAGGGGGGCATCGCTTACATCCTGAAGGCTGATCACGGCCTCGACCTGCCGCGGCCGCTCCAGATCGAGTTCTCGCGCCTCGCGCAGGTGCAGATGGAT
Source organism: Roseiarcus sp. (assembly GCA_035308145.1). Lineage (GTDB taxonomy): Bacteria > Pseudomonadota > Alphaproteobacteria > Rhizobiales > Beijerinckiaceae > Roseiarcus. The sequence continues at coordinate 1,759 of DATGHD010000089.1, read as the reverse complement.
CGCGACGGCAAGGAGCTGACCAGCGACGATCTCTGGGCCTTGTTCGCCAAGACCTACGGCCTCGACAATGCGCCGGTCGAACTTGTCTCCCAGCAGACGTTGCCGACGGGCCGAAACGAGCAAACGCTGACCGCCGTCCTGAAAAAAGTCGACGGCTCGACGATGACAATCGAGGGGACAGGCAATGGGCCGATCGACGCCTTCGTCGACGCGCTGAAGCGCGCCTTTAGCGTCGATTTCTCGTTCATCGACTATCACGAGCACGCGGTCGGACGCGGCGCCAACGCGACGGCGACCTGCTATGTCGAATTGCAGGATAAGAATGGCGAGATCGTCCACGGCGTCGGCATCGACGCCAATATCGTGATGGCTTCGCTGAAGGCGGTGCTCAGCGGCGTGACGAGAGTGCTCGCGCGGGAGGGCAGGGGGTGAGCGGCGTCGTACCTCGCCGGTTCGAGACGTAACGCGACAGGCGCTGTCGCGCGCAAAAAAAAAGTACGCGCCATCGCAAGGCGCTGCGCCGAGGCCTCCTCTCCCCGTTCCGCTTCGCTCCACGGGGAGAGGGTCCCCCGACGCCGAGGCTGCTTCCGAGGCGGGTCGCGCGATTTGCAAAATCCTTGGAAACCGCTTTGGCGACGCGAATCCGCCAAATCCCGCTTGAAAAACTCAGTGATCAGCCAGCAGTAACGTCGTCCGCGACTGTTCGACCGCCGATCGTCGAAACGATTGCGCAAACGATTTTCTTCGGCTATTTGTCGAACAACGGAGCCGCCAGATCGGCCCCAAGGGAGGAGCCGTGGCGACCATCGCCGATGTCGCGCGCAAGGCGGGCGTTTCGGTCTCGACCGTGTCGCATGTGCTGAACGGCACGCGCCGGGTCTCGCCGAGCACCGCCAGCGCCGTGCAGGCGGTCATCGATTCCTTCGGCTATCGACCCAACATCATGGCGCAGAGCCTGAAGGCCGCCTCGACCCGCTCGGTCGGCATCGCCATCTCCTCGATCTCCAATCCCTATTTCAGCGACATCATCTGCGCCATCGAGACGGAATGCGCGCGGCTCGGGATGATGGTGTTTCTCTCCGACACCGAGGACAATCCCGCCCGCGAGCTGGACGTCGTCATGGCCCTGCATCAAAGGCGGGTCGATGGCATCATCTTGGCGCCGAGCGCCGATCCGGAGCGCCGCGCGCTTCGCTATCTTCGCGACGCAAAGCTCCCTTGCGTCCTCGTCGATCGCATGCGCGATCCCGAATTCGACCAAGTCGGGGTCAACAACCGCGAGGCGATGCGCCAGCTCGTCGAACGGGTCGCCGCGCTCGGCCATGAGCGGATCGGCTATATCGGCGGCCACCCCGGCTTCGAGACGACGCTCGAGCGCATCGAAGGCTATCGCGATGGCGTGAACAACCGCGGCGCCGCGGTCGACGAGCGTCTCCTCGTCATGGGCAACGCGACGACAATAAGCGCGACGGCGGCGACCGAGGCGCTTCTTGCGCTCGCTCATCCCCCGACCGCGTTGGTCGGCGGCAACAATCTGGCGACGATCGGCATTATGAAGGCTTTGCGCGCGCAGGGCTTGCGCGTGCCCAAAGATATTACCGTCGTCGGCTTCGACGATTTCGAATGGGCCGATTGTTTCGAGCCGCGTCTGACGCTGGTCGCGCAGCCTTGCGCCGAGATCGGCAGGCGCGCGGCGTTTCTTCTCATGGAGCGCATTGCCGCGCCGCATGGCGCGCGGCGCACGATTCGGCTCGACGCC
>DATGHD010000088.1:0-2070 GCA_035308145.1 Roseiarcus sp. | reverse complement strand
GTCAGGCCCGCCGCAGCCGACGCTCCCAGCCATTCGAAAACTCGTCATTCTCGCCCTGGCGCGCGCGCCGCCCTATCGATGCCCGCATTGCCGAACCCGCATTCAAAGACAGCTCGAATGAATCTGCCAAAGTAGTGCTAGCAGAGGCTTTGGAGCCGACGGCGCGCCGAGGTTCGCCTTGGCGGCCGTTCATTGTGTTAGGGCCTCAGCACAGCCGCGCCCTGGAAGCGACCTGCGCGCAGATCGGCGAGCGCGTCATTCGCCCTTTCGAGCGGGTAGACCGTCGTCGTCGTTCTTATTGCGGCCTTCGGCGCGATCGACAAGAATTCCGTCGCGTCTTGCCGCGTTAGGTTGGCGACCGACATCACCTGACGTTCCTCCCAGAGCAGCCGATAAGGGAATTGCGGAATATCGCTCATATGAATGCCGCCGCAGACGACGCGGCCGCCCTTGCGCACCGCTTGCAATGCAATCGGCACAAGCTCGCCGACCGGCGCGAAAATGATCGCCGCATCGAGGGGCTCCGGCGGTTGCCGCTCCGACGCGCCGGCCCACGCAGCGCCGAGGGATAAGGCGAGATTCTGCGCCGCCTCGTCGCCCTTCCGCGTGAAGGCGTAGACTTTGCGGCCTTGCCAAAGGCAAACCTGAGCGAGGATATGCGCCGCGGCGCCAAAGCCGTAGAGGCCGATCCTGCGCCCGTCCCCGGCAATTTTGAGAGAGCGCCATCCGATCAGCCCGGCGCACATCAATGGCGCTGCGGCGACTGGGTCATCGAAGCCAGCCAGCGGAAAGGCGAACGCCGCGTCAGCGATGACGTGGCTGGCAAAACCGCCGTCACGGGTGTAGCCGGTGAAGCTTGGCCGATCGCACAGATTCTCGCGCCTGGACGCGCAATAGGGGCAGACGCCGCAGGTGTGACCGAGCCAGGGAACGCCGACGCGCGCGCCAAGCGCCGGCGCGCTGACGTCTGGCCCAAGCGCGTCGACGATGCCGACGATCTCATGACCTGGGATGATCGGCAGCTTCGGGTCCGGAAGATCGCCGTCGACGACATGGAGATCCGTCCGGCAGACGGCGCAAGCCTCGATCCGCAGGCGGATCTCGCCTGGACCAGGGCGAGGATCCGGGCGCTCTTCGAGAGCAAGCGGCCGGCCGATTTCTCGCAAAACCATCGCCTTCATGCCGGATGCGCTCCTTGGCGTCGCCCATGTCCTTCGACGCAAGTCGCGCCGCTCAAAAGTCGAATGCTCAATCTCAAGAGCGATAAATAAGCTCGCGCTTTGCGCTCGATCAAAGGCGCAGCGCGTCTTTGCGCCGATAAATTGGTCATGAAGCTTGCGGGGCGGCCCGCGTTTTAATGGAGAGACACATGACCGACAAACTCTTGCGTCAGGATGTGGTTGATGAGCTCAATTTCGCTCCGAATGTTGACGCTTCGAGCATCGGCGTCGCGGTTAGCAATGGCGTTGTCACGCTGACCGGCCACGTCAGCGATTATGCGCAAAAATTGGCCGCCGAGCGCGCAGCGCGGCAAGTCAAGGGAGTGCGGGCGATCGCCGAGGAAATTGAAGTGCGTTACCCCAATGAAAAGAAGACCGCCGATGACCAGATCGCAGAGCGGGCTTTGGCGATCTTGCGGTGGGACGCGCAGGCGCCAGCGGAAACGATTACGGTCAGAGTCGAGCGCGGCTGGGTCACGCTCACCGGCGAGGCGCCCTGGCAATACCAGCGCATTGCCGCGGAAAAAGCCATTCGCAAACTCTCGGGCGTGGTCGGCGTCACCAATGAAATTCGGGTGACGCCGAAGGTCATTTCGCAAGATGTGCGCGGTAAGATTAGGGACGCCTTGAAGCGCAACGCGGAACTCGACGCCAATTCGATCATGGTCGCCGTGCATGACGACAGGGTTACACTCATCGGCAAGGTGAAGACGTGGCGCGAGCGCGACGTCGCCGAACGAGCCGCGTGGTCGGCGCCCGGCGTCACCGCGGTCGAGGATCGGCTCGATATCGGATGATGCGGGGCCACTGAAAGAAGCGGCGCCTGATCAGATGAACATCGGCCGCCTTG
>DATGHD010000087.1:0-5130 GCA_035308145.1 Roseiarcus sp. | reverse complement strand
CCTTGCGCCGATCGCCGGCACGCTGATCACGGCGTCTCTGGCGCTGGTCATCGCCGTCCCGATCGGGCTCGGCATATCGATATTTTTAACCGAACTTTGCCCGCAATGGCTGCGCCGTCCGATCGGCATCGCGATCGAACTCCTCGCCGGCATTCCCTCGATCATCTATGGCATTTGGGGCCTGTTCATTTTCGCGCCTTTTTTGCAAGCGCACGTACAGCCTGGCCTGATCGGTTTTTCCAAGAACATTCCTGTCCTGTCGACGCTCTTTGCGGGACCGCCTTACGGCATCGGCATGCTGACGGCGAGCATCATCCTGGCGATCATGGTGCTGCCCTTCGTCACGTCGATTTCGCGCGACGTGTTCGAGACGGTGCCTGCGGTTCTGAAAGAAGCGGCCTATGGCGTCGGCTGCACGACCTGGGAGGTGGTGCGCAACGTCGTCCTTCCCTACACAAGGGTCGGCGTCATCGGCGGAATCATGCTCGGCCTTGGCCGTGCGCTCGGCGAAACCATGGCGGTCACCTTCGTGATCGGCAACGCCCACCACATTTCGAGCTCCATTCTCGCGCCCGGCACGACGATTTCGGCGACAATCGCCAATGAGTTCACCGAAGCCGTCGGCGATCTCTACACTTCGGCGCTGATCGAATTGGGCCTGATCCTTTTCGTCATCACCTTCTTCGTTTTGGTCGCCGCGCGACTCATGCTGTTGCGCTTAGAGCAGAAGGCCGGACGATGATCATCGCGAAATATCGAAGGCGCCGGCGCATCGACGCGATCGCCAAGGGATTATGCTTGGCGGCCACCGGTTTCGGGCTTGGCTGGCTTGTGCTTATCTTGGCGGCCCTGCTGTGGAATGGCGTCGGCGGCGTTTCGTTCGCCGTGTTCACTCAAATGACGCCCCCGCCAGGCGCCGCCGGCGGCCTGCTCAACGCCATTGCCGGCAGTCTGATCCTGACGGTCCTCGGCGTCCTCATCGGCGCGCCGATCGGCATGCTCGCCGGCACCTATATGGCCGAATACGGCCGCTATTCCAAGCTGACCTTCTTCGTGCGCTTCATCAACGACATCCTGCTCAGCGCGCCGTCGATCGTCGTCGGCCTGTTCGTCTATGAGCTCATGGTGACGCGCATGGGCCACTTTTCGGGCATTGCCGGCGCAGTCGCGCTCGCCATCATCGTCATTCCGGTCGTCGTGCGCACGACCGAGGACATGCTGCTTTTGGTGCCCGGCCCGTTGCGCGAGGCCGCGTCGGCGCTGGGCATGCCGCTCGCCTCCGTCATCACCAAAGTCGCCTATCGAGCCGCCCGCGCCGGATTGGTAACCGGCGTTCTTCTGGCCATCGCCCGGATCAGCGGCGAAACGGCGCCGCTGCTCTTCACCGCTTTGAACAATCAGTTCTACAGCGTCAACCTCAATGAGCCGATGTCGAGCCTGCCAGCCGTCATCTTCCAGTTCGCGCTGAGCCCCTACAAGGAATGGCAGCAGCTCGCCTGGACCGGCGCGCTGCTGGTCACCTTTGCGGTTCTAGCCATGAGCATTGCGGCGCGCATTCTCTCTGCGCGCGCCGTTAACAAATGAGCCAGTCCATGTCCTTCGAAAAGCCAGCCTCGCTGAACAATACCAGTTCGATAGCCGCCCCCACTTCACAAGCCAATGGACATACGCGCGAAAAGATTTCGGTACGCAGCTTGAATTTCTACTATGGGACCTCGCGTGCTCTCAAGGAAGTCAACTTGTCGCTGCGCGAGCATAAGGTCACGGCTCTCATCGGGCCGTCTGGCTGCGGCAAGTCGACCTTGCTGCGTGTGTTTAATCGTATGTACGATCTTTATCCGGGCCAGCGCGCAGAGGGCGAGGTGCTGCTGGACGGGGAGAATATCCTCGACCCGAGCCTCGACCTCAATCTCTTGCGGGCGCGGGTCGGCATGGTGTTCCAAAAGCCGACGCCTTTTCCGATGTCGATCTACGACAACATCGCCTTCGGCATCAAACTCTATGAAAGGCTGAGCAAGTCGGAGATGGACGGACGCGTCGAATCGGCGTTGCGGCGCTCCGCGCTCTGGGAGGAGGTTAGGGACAAGCTGACCCAGAGCGGGCTCTCGCTGTCCGGCGGCCAGCAGCAACGTCTCTGTATCGCGCGGACGGTCGCGATCCGTCCCGAAGTGATCTTGTTCGACGAGCCCTGCTCGGCGCTCGATCCGATTTCGACGTCGAAGATCGAAGAATTGATCGACGAACTCACTGACGATTACACGATCGCCATCGTCACGCACAGCATGCAGCAGGCGGCGCGCGTGTCCGAATATACCGCCTTCATGTATCTCGGCGAACTCGTCGAATTCGATGATACGAGCAAGGTGTTCACCTCGCCGCGCGAGAAGCGGACGCAGGATTACATCACTGGCCGGTTTGGCTGAGTGGAGAGCGAATGATGAGCGAACATATCGTCAGGGCCTATGACAAGGAGCTCGACGCTCTCGGCCGTCGGATCGCCGAAATGGGCGGCATCGCGGAAAAGATGGTGGTCGACGCGATGGATGCGCTGAGTTCGGTCAACAACGAATTGGCGCAGCAGGTCATAATGACAGACGCGCGGCTCGACGCTCTTCAGCGCGACATCGAAGAGCAAGCCATTCTCACCATCGCCAGGCGCCAGCCGATGGCGGTGGATTTACGCGAGATCATCGGCGCCATCCGCGTGGCGGGGGACCTCGAACGGGTCGGCGATCTCGCCAAGAATATCGCCAAGCGCTCGGTGAAGATCGGCGCGGAAGCGCGCGTCACCCGCGCCGTCGTCGGCCTCAAGCACATGAATGATCTGGCGACGGAGCAGATGAAGGACGTCCTCGACGCCTACGCTTTGCGGGATGTCGAGCGCGCGCAGGCGGTCTGGACGCGCGACGCCGAGCTCGACGCCTTGGAGGATTCGGTCTTTCGCGACCTCCTCACCCATATGATGGAGGACCCACGCAACATCTCGTTCTGCGCGCACCTCCTGTTCTGCTCGAAGAATATCGAGCGGATCGGCGACCATGCGACCAACATCGCCGAGACGGTCTACTACCTCGTCACTGGCGGAACGCTTCCGCCGGACCGGCCGAAGGGGCGTCCTGACGCCAGTCCGGCCCAATTGCAGGCGGCGGGCCAATGAGAGAAGAGCGTCGAGAGATCATCCGATCCGCGACCGCGGCCTCGCCGCGGATCCTGGTCGTCGAAGATGAGGCCGATCTTTCGCTCCTGCTCGCCTACAATCTCGAGGCCGAAGGCTATGTCGCCGAATGCGTCGAGCGCGGCGATGAGGCCGAACTCAGGCTCGCCGAAAATCCGCCTGACCTCTTGATCCTTGATTGGATGCTGCCCGGCGTCTCCGGATTGGAGATTTGCCGGCGCCTACGCGCTCGCGAGAACAATCGCACGCTCCCGGTGATCATGTTGACCGCGCGTGGCGAAGAGGGCGAGCGCGTGCGCGGCCTCTCGGTCGGCGCCGACGACTACGTTGTCAAGCCTTTCTCGGTTCCCGAGTTGATGGCGCGGGTCAGGGCGCTGCTCCGCCGCAGTCGGCCTGAACGGATCGCCGAGAAACTTTCAGCCGGCGATCTCGATCTCGACCGCGAGACCAAGCGCGTGCGCCGCGGCGCGCGCGACGTGCATCTCGGCCCGACCGAGTTTCGGCTGCTGGAATACCTTTTGGAAAAGCCCGGCCGGGTGTTTTCACGCGCTCAATTGCTGGATGGCGTTTGGGGCCTTTCAGCGGAAATCGACGAACGCACCGTCGATGTTCACGTCGGGCGATTGCGCAAGGCCTTGTCCCGCGGCAAGGAGCGCGATCCGATCCGCACCGTCCGCGGCGCGGGCTACGCCTTCGACGAGACTTTTGGCAAGATGTGACGGGCGGTGGGACTCTCGGTCGCCCCAATTTGGACTGGCTCAAACACATCTGAGGCCGGCGCTGAATGCAGCGCCGCTTCGGCTGGGCCAGTACGGGATCGGCGGCGCAAGGCCTCAGGCGTTCACAGCATTCGCGCGGCGGCGCGGCGCTCCCTCTCCCGCTCGCGGCGGCGGTCCTGCGCCGGCTGATAAGCGAGCCGGCTGTGATGCTGGCAATAGGGGCCGTCGGTCGCCGTCTGGATGCCGCAATAGCGGAATTCCGGCGTGGTCGGGTCGCCCAGCGGCCAGCGACACATCGCCTCCTTCAATTCGACGATCGTCACCCGAAGGGACATCGGAATGACCACGTCCTCGCGAAGCTCCGGCTCGGCCTCGATCAGCATGTCGCGCGCCAGCGCCAACGCCGTGTTGCCGCGGAATCCGCCGCTCGACCGGCCGACGGAGGGCGCGCGGGGCGCCAGCGACTTTTGCCTTATTCTGGGCGCCGCGCTCGTCGCCGTCTTGACGCGGCCCGAAAGGCCGAGACGGTGAACCTTGCCGATGACGGCGTTCCGGGTGACGCCGTCGCCCAGCGCCGCGGCGATCTGACTCGCGCTCTTGCCGTCCAGCCACAACTGCCGCAAAAGCTCGACCTTCTCGTCTGTCCAGTACATCTTGGCCTCGTTTCCGCCGACGTCCGGGATCGCACTGATCGCTCCAAGCGCTCGCGCTTTGAAGACGGAATCCGGCGCCCCGCTCGATCGGCCGCGCCGTCGAACGTCCCGCACTTCACGCTCTCAAGAAAGTCGGTGACACGACATCTCGTGGCCGACGGATGAGAAACTACACTACACGTTGAATCGCGCGCAAGAGTCCGCGGGGGCGCCCGGCGCCTGTTTTCCCCAGGCGTTGCGGGTCCGGCGTCGCTGGCGCCGAATTTGACCACGCGGTCGCCGATGCCGTATCATTCGTTAAACGAGCGGCCGCCCACCGGGGCGGCGTTTTTATTTCCCTCGCCCCATCGGGAGGGGCTCGTCGAAATCCCTAAAAGGATGGAGTCAAATCAGTGTCTTCCGCGATTGTCCCCGTCTACGCCAAGGCCGATGTCGCCTTTGATCGAGGCGAGGGCTGCTGGCTGATTTCGACGACTGGCGAGCGCTATCTCGATTTCGGCGCCGGCATCGCCGTCGCTTCGCTCGGCTACTCGCATCCCCATCTCGTCGAGGCCTTGACGCGCCAAGGCGCCAAGCTTTGGCA
>DATGHD010000086.1:0-7445 GCA_035308145.1 Roseiarcus sp. | reverse complement strand
TATAGTCTGTCGAAGCGATGACCGGCCCCGAGCCCTTGGCCAGGCATTGCTCGACATAGGACTTTCGCGGCGTCTCTTCCGGATGGAGCATGTTCCAGCGCTCGACCTCGAGACCGTCGCGGCGCAATTGCGTGAAGGACGTGACGCTCCAGATTTCGCTCGAGACGCCATAGTCCTTTGCGAGAAGTTCGGCGGACGCTTCCACTTCGCGCAGGATCGCGCCGGAGCCGAGCAGCCGCACGCGAAGGCCGGGCTTTTCGGCATCGACCTTTCGCAAGAGGTACATGCCGCGCAGAATCCCCTCCTCCGCGCCTTCCGGCATGGCGGGATGAGGATAGTTCTCGTTCAGCGTCGTGATGTAATAATAGACGTCCTCATTGTCGACATACATGCGCTTGAGGCCGTGCTGGATGATCACCGCCAGTTCATAGGAATAAGTCGGGTCATAACCGATGCAGTTCGGAACCGTAGAGGCCAGGATATGGCTGTGCCCGTCTTCGTGCTGCAGCCCTTCGCCGTTCAGCGTCGTGCGGCCTGACGTTCCGCCGACCAGGAAGCCGCGGGCGCGCATGTCGCCGGCCGCCCAGCAAAGGTCGCCGACGCGCTGGAAGCCGAACATCGAATAGTAGATGTAGAAGGGGATCATCGGCGCATTCGACGTCGAATAGGAGGTCGCGGCGGCGATGAAGGAAGCCATGGCGCCAGGCTCGTTGATGCCTTCTTGCAGGATCTGGCCCTTGGCGTCCTCGCGATAGTACATCAATTGATCGGCGTCCTGCGGCCTATAGAGCTGGCCCTGTTGGCTGAAGATGCCGAATTGCCGAAAGAGACCCTCCATGCCGAAGGTGCGGCTCTCGTCAGGCACGATCGGCACGATGCGCTGGCCGATCTCCTTGTCGCGCAAAAGCGTCGTGAGAATGCGCACGAAGGCCATGGTGGTCGAGATCTCCCGGCCCTCGGCGGTGGCTTTAAGCAGCGCGTCGAACGCAGAGAGCTCCGGTATCTTCAGCGGCTCGCTCTTGCGCCGGCGGGCCGGCAAATAGCCGCCAAGCGCGGCGCGCTTCTCGCGCATATATTTTATCGGCGCGCTGTCTTCCGGCAGCTTGAGGAACGGCACCTTGCCGATCTCCTCGTCCGAGATCGGCAGTTTGAAACGGTCGCGGAACGCTTTCAGCGCGTGATCGCCTAGCTTCTTCTGCTGGTGGGCGATCATCTGGCCTTCGCCGGCTTCGCCCATGCCATAGCCCTTGACTGTTTTGGCGAGGATGACGGTCGGGGCGCCTTTGTGCTCGGCGGCGGCTTTGTAGGCTGAATAGACTTTGATCGGGTCATGGCCGCCGCGGGTCAAAGACCAGATCTGAGCGTCGCTCCAGTCGGCGACCATCGCCGCGGTCTCGGGATAGCGGCCGAAGAAATGCTCGCGAATATAGGCGCCGTTCTTCGATTTGAAGTCCTGGTACTCGCCGTCGACGCATTCCTCCATCAACTGGCGCAATTTGCCGCTCGTATCCTTGTCGAGCAGCGGGTCCCAGTTCGAGCCCCACAGGCACTTGATGACGTTCCAGCCGGCGCCGCGAAAATCGGCTTCGAGCTCCTGTACGATCTTGCCGTTGCCGCGCACCGGCCCGTCGAGCCGCTGCAAATTGCAATTGACGACGAAGATGAGGTTGTCGAGCTTCTCGCGGCCGGCGAGCGATATAGCGCCGAGCGATTCCGGCTCGTCCATTTCGCCATCGCCGCAAAACGCCCAAACCTTGCGCTTGGCCGTATCGGCGACGCCGCGACCATGGAGGTAGCGCAAGAATCGCGCCTGATAGATCGCCATGATGGGACCTAGGCCCATCGATACGGTCGGGAATTGCCAGAACTCCGGCATGAGCCAAGGATGCGGGTAGGAAGATAGGCCCTTGCCGCCGACTTCTTGGCGAAAATTCAGAAGCTGTTCCTCGCTCAATCGGCCTTCGACGAAGGCGCGGGCGTAGATGCCCGGCGAGCAATGGCCCTGGAAATAGATGAGGTCGCCGCCGTGACTATCGTCGGCGGCGCGCCAGAAATGGGTAAATCCCGTGTCATAGAGCGTCGCCGCCGATTGAAAGCTGGCGATATGGCCGCCGAGTTCGGAGGATTCCTTGTTGGCTTTGACGACGATCGCGGCGGCGTTCCAGCGCACGGCATGACGAACCGCCGCCTCCATGTCGCCATCGCCGGGATAGGGCGGCTGGTCCTGCGTATGGATCGTGTTGACATAGGCGGTGTTGGCCGCAAAGGGCACCCGCGCCCCTTTGCGCCGAGCCGAACTCACCACGCTGTCGAGCAAATCGTCAACCCGGTCGAGACCTTCAAAAGCTTCAACGGAATCAAGAGCGTCGAGCCATTCCTTGGTCTCGGCGTCGGCGCCGTTCGCGGCGCTCCTCTCACCTTCGGCCATGTGGCCTCCTCAACTGGAACAAGCGGCCGCCATAGGCGGACTTTTCATTGCCGGTGTCATGTCATGGGCGAGTCAATATGGCAATCCGGCCAGGGGTCGGCTCCGCCATGCCGGCCGCGCAAGCCTTGATAAGGCGGCGATTGCGCGCACAGGCCGCCCAATGTTTGATGCGGGGGCCCTCAACGGAGCCTCGCCGATGGCCGGACTTTCGACCCATGTTCTCGACATCGCGCGCGGCGGACCCGCCGAAGGCGTCGCGATCGAATTGTTCGAGATCGGCTCCGACGGCCGTAAGGCTCTGAAGCGCATCGTCACGAATTCGGACGGGCGAACCGACGCGGCGCTCATCGCGGCGACCGAGGCGCGCGTCGGCACGTTTGAGTTGGTGTTTCACATCGGCGCCTATTTTCGCGCGCAGAACGTCAGGGCCGCAGAGCCGCCGTTCCTCGATACGATCCCGATCCGCTTTTCGGTCGCCGATCCAAAGGCTCATTATCACGTGCCGCTCCTCGTCAGCCCATGGAGTTATTCGACTTATCGCGGCAGCTAGTCGGCGCTTCCGCGGGCGAGGGACAGGAAGGGACAGGGAATGAGCGAATCTCGCGATCGTCGGGGACACAGCCAGAGCCGCGATACGGGCGAGCATCACGACGACCGCGACGACGATCGCGATCATGCGCCTCATGACCACGACCATTCGCGCCACGGCCACGCTCACAGTCATGCCACAACTGACTTCGGCGCCGCTTTCGCGATCGGCGCTGCGCTCAATACGGCCTTCGTGATCATCGAGGCGGGCTATGGAATATTCGGCCATTCCGTCGCGCTGCTGGCTGACGCCGGGCACAATCTCGGCGACGTCCTGGGCCTCCTGGTCGCCTGGGCCGCCAGCATTCTCGCCAAGCGCGCGCCGACTGCTCGTTACACTTACGGCCTGCGCGGCTCCTCGATTCTTGCTGCCTTGTTCAATGCGGTTTTCTTATTGGTGACGGTCGGCGCGATTTCGTGGGAAGCCGTGCAGCGGTTCTGGCGGCCGGAACCGGTCGCCGGCGGGACGGTGATGATCGTCGCCGCCATCGGCATCGCCATCAACGGCGTGACGGCCTGGCTCTTCGCCTCCGGACGCGACGCTGACATCAATCTCCGCGGCGCCTTCTTGCATATGGCGGCCGACGCCGTGGTGGCGGCCGGCGTAGTCGTCGCCGGCTTCATCATCTTGATCACCGGCTGGCTCTGGCTCGATCCGTTGGCCAGTCTCGCCATCAACGCCGTCATCGTCTGGGGGACTTGGGGGCTCTTGCGCGAGACGGTCAAGATGTCGATGGCGGCGGTTCCAAGCGACATCGATCCGGCCAAAGTTCGCGCCTTCCTGCAAAGCCAGCCGGGCGTCGCCGCCATTCACGATCTGCATATCTGGCCGATGAGCACGAGCGAAATCGCCCTGACCTGCCATCTGGTCATGCCGGAGGGCCACCCTGGCGACGATTTTCTCCATCTCGTCTGTGACGGGCTCATCACGAAGTTCGAGATCGGCCACGCGACGCTCCAAATCGAGGTCGAGCCCGAAACCCACTGCGCCCTGGCGTCCGACGAAGTCGTTTGAGCGCCGCGCCGTTCCGGCTCAAGCACGCGTGAAACGGACGGAAACAATGATGGTCCGACGCTGAGAGCAGTGCCCGCTTTTCCCGCCTCGTATATGTCTGAGGCAGCATTGCGCTTGACAGCGGCCTACCGTCGCGCTCCCCTCCCGCGTCAACGCTGGGCCTGTTGGCGTCGGCCTTTCTTAAAGGGCGGGGAGGCCGAGAGGCATTCACGGGGGTTCGACCATGGCAAATGGCGCAGAGACTTCCATCATCGACGCGGCGATGACCGCCTGCAAGGATGCGCTGGCGGCGCGCGAGCGGATGCCGACCTTGTTCTGGATCGCAATCGCGATCGTCGCAGCGCTGAGCTTGGTCTTCTTCGGCATCGCGTTCTCGATCGGTCCCGGCTTTCTCAGCAGCCTGGTGATTTTGATCCTGTCGATCGTGCAGGGATTTTTTCTTACTCCCCTCGCCATAGCGGTTCATCGTTTCGTACTTCTCGGCGAATCCAATGATTCCTACAATCTCGATCCACAGTCGCCTCGTTTTCAGAAGTTCTTCACATTCTTGGCGGGAATTTTCTTCATCGAAGCAATCCCGCAGTTCTTCAGAGAGCTGCTTTGGGGTCCTATCGGCGGCGTCGTCGGTTTGGTCTTGGCCATTGTTGTCGCGGTTATCGTCACGCGCAACGTGATCCTATTTCCAGCGGTGGCGGTGGACGCGCCCGGTGCTGATTGGCCTAACGCCATGGCGGATACGCAGGGTCATTCCTGGCGCGTTTTCTTCATTCTCCTTTGCATCGCGCTGCCTCTCGGCATTGCGGGAGGTATTTTGATGGCGGTTTTCGCGTTCATTCCGATCATTGGCTGGGTTATCATAGCCCTCATCCGGGGCGCGCTCACGGTGGCGATCGTCGCCAGCTTTGCGGCGGCGGCCTCGCATCTCTACGCCGCCTACGCCAACCAGCTCGGACGACCCTCGGGCCTGCCGAGCGCAGCCGCGACCGGCTCGCGCTATTAGCGCCAACGTCATTGCGAGGAGCGAAGCGACGAAGCAATCCATTCGCAGGGCGCCCCACCCTATGACTGGATTGCTTCGCTTCGCTCGCAATGACGGCATTTGTGCGCGGCCGCCGGTCAGCGCCGCCTTTTCGGTTCGTACGGGTTCTTGGAAGTCCTCATAGTCAACCGCATCGGCACGCCGGGCAGATTGAAAGTCTCGCGCAGCCCATTGACGAGGAATCTCTTGTAGCTTTCCGGCAACTCAGAGAGCTGGTTGCCGAAGAGTACGAAATGCGGAGGCCGCGCCTTCGGCTGAGTCATGTAGCGTATTTTGATCCGCCGGCCTGAGACCGCCGGCGGGGGCGTGGCGTCGACGACCGGCGCCAACCAGCGATTGAGCCTTCCGGTCGCGATGCGCTTGTTCCACGTCTCATGTGTCGCGATCACCGCCTCCAGCAGGCGGTCGACATGAGCGCCGGTCAGCCCCGAGACGGGAATAACCCGTGCGCCGCGCAATTGCGGCAAGAGTCTATCGGCGTCCTCGCGCGCCTTTCTGGCCGCAGCGCTCTTGTCGGCGACAAGGTCCCATTTGTTGAGGCCGATGACCAGCGCCCGGCCCTCGCGTTCCACGAGATCGGCGAGCGTCAAATCCTGCCTTTCGAAAGGTATGGTCGCATCGAGCAACAGCACGACAACTTCCGCGAAGCGCACCGCGCGAATCGCGTCGGCCGCGGCGAGCTTCTCGAGCTTCTCGACGACGCGGGCGCGACGCCGCAATCCCGCCGTGTCGAACAATTTGAGACGGCGGTCGCGCCAGGCCGTCTCGACGCCGATCGAGTCGCGGGTCAAGCCCGGCTCAGGCCCGGTCAGAAGACGATCCTCGCCGAGAATGCGGTTGAGCAGCGTCGACTTGCCGGCGTTTGGCCGGCCGAGGACAGCGATTCGCAGCGGCTTCGAAAGATCAACTTCGCTGCCATCCTCTTCTTCGGCAAGCTCGAGCGGTTGAGGCTCGTCCTCGTCCAGCGCCGCGCGCGCGCCGGCCGGCAAAATTGCGGCCAGCCCGTCATAGAGTTCGCTCAGGCCCTCGCCATGCTCGGCGGAGATTGCGATGGGCTCGCCAAGCCCGAGACTGAACGCTTCATAGGCGCCCGCTTCGCCGGCTTTGCTCTCCGCCTTGTTGGCGAGAAGGATGATCGGCTTGCCGGCCCTTCGAACGGCCTGAGCAAAATGTCGATCGGTCGGGGTGACGCCGGCCCGCGCGTCGATCAAGAACAGAATAGCGTCGCAGTCGGCGAGCGCAGCTTCAGTTTGTGCGCGCATCCGCCCGGCGAGCGTCGCCGCGTCGCCTTCTTCGAGGCCCGCAGTGTCGACGACGGTGAAGCTCAAATCCCCGAGCCTACCGTCGCCTTCGCGCCTATCGCGGGTGACGCCCGGCGCGTCGTCGACCAGGGCGAGCTTCTTGCCGACCAGGCGATTGAACAGCGTCGACTTTCCGACATTCGGCCGGCCGATGATCGCGACTTTGGCGCTCACCTTAAGATTCTCCGAAAGACGCAGCGAGGGCCGACGCCGGAGCGCTTATTTGCCGGCCGGCTTGCCGGAACGCACCAGGCCAAGCAGCAATTCGGCATTCTGCCGCGCGTTCTGCGGCGCGTCAGGATCAGCGGCGACCATGTCGAGCCAGCGGCCGGCGCCGTCGTAGTCGCCGGCGGCGAGCGCCGCGGCGCCAAGCAATTCGCGAGCCGTGTTGCGGAACGCGCCGGTAGGCGCAGCCAGGCCTTCGAGCGCTTTTCTCGCGGCGTCCGCCTGGCCGTTGTCGAGACGAAGGATCGCTGCGCGGAGACGCGCCGCCTCGCGAAACAACGCGCCGAGGGACGCGTCATCGGCGAGGGCGTCATAGGCGGCGATGGCGTGCTGCGGATCGCTCTTGGCGAGCGCCGCTGCCGCCGAGAGCCGGGCGAGGACGGCGTAGCCGGTCGGCGCGTCGGTCGAAAGCTTGGCGAAGGCCATATCGGCCTCGCCGCTCTTGCCGGCCCGTTCGAGCGCCAGCGCGTCCTCGAACTTGGCGCTCGCCGCTTCCGCGGCTTGCAGGCGCCGCCATTCATAAAGGCGCCACGCCCCGGTCGCGACGAGGAGCACGACGACGGCGCTAATGATGTAGGTCTGATATTTCTTCCAGAATTCGGTGGCCTGATCGCGGCGCACCTCTTCGTCGACTTCGCGGAAAATATCGCTCATTTTTCGTTCTTGGCGGCCGTTCTTAAGGCCGCTCCTATCGTCCGGGGCAGCCGTTAGCATGGCCAAGGCCTGAAAGCGAGCGGCGGCCGAAATGCGGGCGAGCCGGAACCCGAAGAGCCTTCGAAGGTTATAAGGCGGCCCGAAAGGCGGCGATTTGGCGCCGAGGCCCGCCTTATTGCGGGCGATCGCATTTGC
>DATGHD010000085.1:0-3420 GCA_035308145.1 Roseiarcus sp. | reverse complement strand
CGTAAAGGGTGTAACCGCGATCGCTTTCTATCTGAAGCTCAACACCAAGGTCGCGCCGACCGACGACATCCATATCCGCCGCGCGCTCGCCTGCGCGACCGACTATGAGACGGTGCGCAAGGACATCTTGCCGGGCGGCGTACTGACAACGCCATTGCCGAAACTCTTCGCCGATTTCCATGATGACGATGCGCCGGCGCCGAAATTCGATCTCGATTGCGCCAAGGCGGAGATCGCCAAGAGCAAATACGCCGATCAGAAGCCGATACCCATCTCGCTGATCTACGTCGCCGGGGCGAAATTCGAGGAGGACTTGGCGCTTCTTATGCAAGCTCAGCTCGATCAGCTCGGCTTTAAGACAACGGTTCAATCCGAGCCGTGGAACCGCGTGACGGAAGTCGCGACCAAGGTCGAGACAACGCCGAATATTTCGGAGGTCTTCTTCGGCCCTACCTACCCTTCGCCGGACTCGATGTTCTTTACCCAATATGATTCCAAGGCGGCTGGCACATGGGCTTCGATGGAATGGCTCAAAGATCCCGATATCGACAAGGAGATCGAGGCCGCGCGCGCAACCAACGACCTCGCTGAGCAGCAGAAGATTTACAAGACGCTGCAAAAGGACCTGATCGAACGCCAGCCCGACGTGTTCCTGCTGACCCAGCGCGTGCAACATGCGATGGACAAGTGCCTCGACGGCTACGCGCCGATCCCGATGCAGTCCTTCGACTACAATATGCACAACTACAAATGGACTTGCGGCAAGAAGGGCTGAAGAATGGGACGCGATCGCTGCGCGCCCATTATTCTCGGCGTCATTGCGAGCGAAGGGAAGCAATCCATTCATAGGGCGCCGCCCTACGAGTGGATTGCTTCGTCGCTTCGCTCCTCGCAATGACGGGGAGACAGCGCTTTGGAATTCTTGTTCTTCCTGATCCGGCGCGTCTTATGGTCTCTTCTCGTGCTGGTCGGCCTGTCGATGGTGATCTTCATCATCGCTCGGGTCGTGCCTGGCGACCCGGCGCGTATGGCGCTTGGGCCAAGAGCCAGCCAGGAACAAGTCGAGACGCTGCGCAAGAGCATGGGCCTCGATCTGCCGATCATCGAGCAATATGCTCGTTTTGTCGGCGGCCTCGCCCATGGCGACCTTGGCACGTCCTTTCTGACCAAGCGCTCGGTCAACGCCGATATTTCCGAGACCTTCGCGGCGACGCTCGAACTGGTCATTACGACCGTGTTGATCGCCTTTGCCGTCGGCGTGCCGCTCGGGGTCGCCGCCGCCCATTGGAAGGACGGGTGGGCCGACAATTGCGTGCGGCTCTTCGCCATTCTTGGCGCGGTGACGCCAAGCTTTTTTCTTGCGTTGCTGCTGCAAGTGCTAGCCGGCTACGTGCTGCATGTCCTGCCGACGACCGGCCGCCTGCCGCCCGGCATGGCCTTCCAGCCGGACATCACCGGCCTTCTCCTCATCGACTCGCTCATCAAAGGCCGTCTCGACGTTCTCGGCGAGGCCTTGCGCCACCTTCTTCTGCCCGCGGTCGCTCTCGCTATGGCGACGACAGGTCAGATCGCGCGCATCACGCGCTCCAGCATGATCGACGTCGCCAAGCAGGACTACATCGAAGCGAGCCGCGCCTTTGGCATACCGACGCGCGTGCGCCTGTTCAAATATATGCTCAGGCCCTCGTTCGTGCCGCCTTTGACCATCATGGGCCTCGAATTCGCATCCTTGATCGGCAACGCCTTCGTCGTTGAGCTGGTCTTCGCTTGGCCCGGCATGGCCGCTTATGGCGTGCGCACGATCATGCAGAAGGACCTCAACGCCATTATGGGCGTAGTGATGATCTCGGGTCTCTTCTTTGTCTGCGCCAACCTGCTGGTCGACCTCATCGTCGGTTTTGTCGATCCGAGGGTGCGTATTCAAGGCGCGCGCTGATGGCCGATCAGACCCTCCAGGCGCCCTTTGTCGCCCCGGCCCGCCTCACAACGGGCCAGCAGAACTGGCGGCGCTTTTCCTCAAATCCGACGGCGGTCATCGGCGCCGCGATCGTCGTCCTTGTCGTGCTCGCCGCGATCTTCGCGCCGTATCTTGCGCCCTACCCGACCCACGCTGGCGAAATCGTCAATTTCCGCGCCCGCCATCATCCGCCCTCGCTGCAATATTGGTTCGGCACCGACGACGTCGGGCGCGACATATTCAGCCGCGTCCTCTTCGGCTATCGCGTCTCGCTCATCCTTGCCATTGTCGTGCTGGGCATCGCTGTCCCGTTGGGGACGACGCTTGGCCTCCTCGCCGGATATTTCGGCGGCTGGATCGAAATCATCATCATGCGCCTGACAGATATCGCGCTCGGCATTCCGCCTTTGGTGATGGCGCTCGCCGTATCTTCGATCCTGTCGCCTAACTTGATCAACGCGATGCTCGCCATCTCCATCCTGTGGTGGACCTGGCACACGCGCCTCATCTATTCGATCACCCGCACTTTGCGCGGCCAAGAATTCGTCGAGGCCGCGCGGACGCTGGGCGCCAGCCCCTTTCACATCCTTTTTCGAGAAATCCTGCCGAATTGCGTCTCCGCGATCTCAGTCAAAGTGTCGCTGGACGCCGGCTTCGTCATCCTCATCGGCGCAACGCTCTCGTTCCTGGGCCTCGGCGTTCAGCCGCCGACGCCTGATCTCGGCACGATGGTGGCGAGCGGCGCGAATTTCCTGCCGGACAATTGGTGGGAGTCGATCCTGCCGGGATTCGCCATTCTTTTCGTGACGCTCGGCTTCAACCTGCTCGGCGACGGCCTCCGCGATCTCTTCGACGTCGAGGAGGTCCGATGAGCGCGACGCTGCTCTCGCTGCGCGACCTGTCGCTTGAGTTCTCGCTCTTTGGCCGCCGCGCCTATGTTCTCAACCGAGTCTCGCTCGACGTGCCGGAGGCGCGCCACGTCGCGCTGGTCGGCGAATCTGGCTGCGGCAAGAGCGTGACTATGCGCGCCATCATGGGGCTCCTCAGGTCGCCGCCGGCGAGGATCACCGGCGGCGAGATCCTTTTCGATGGCCGCGACCTTCTCACAATGAGCGCGCCGGAGCGCGAAGCATTGCGCGGCGTTGCGATGTCGATGGTCTTTCAAGACCCGATGACATCGCTCAATCCAGTTTTTTCAGTCGGCGATCAGATGGGTTCGATCCTGAAATACGCCGATCGTCGGCTCGGTCGCGCGCGCTCCAAAGCCGAGCGCATGACGCGCGTCTATGAAGTGCTGCGGCAAGTGCGCATGCCCGACCCAGAGCGCATCGCCCTCGCCTATCCTTTCATGCTGTCAGGCGGCATGCGTCAGCGCGTGTTGATCGCCATGGCGCTGCTCAATGAGACCCGCCTCCTTATCGCCGACGAGCCCGGCACTGCGTTGGACGTCACCACGCAGGCGC
>DATGHD010000084.1:0-11453 GCA_035308145.1 Roseiarcus sp. | reverse complement strand
ACGCTGGTCGCGCAAAGAAAAGACGCGGCGAGGAGAGCGACGATCGTCCGTGCAAGCCGTCGGCGAATCGCCGCGCCGTATTTGGGCTGAGCCCGTGCGGCCGGCGCTTTCTCAAACGTCGTTTGCTCCACGGATCTGGCGCCGCGCCGCAACTCTTCGACAAAGCGCGCGGCTCGTCCCGGATCCGACGTTCGCGGAAAGGCTTCTCGACCGGCGACGCGCGGCTGTCGCGAAGGGCCGTCGGCGAAGGCCGCGCGGATCGCCGTGTTCTGGGCGCGCCAGGCTGAGACGCGTTCGGCGATCTCGCGGTCATCCGCCATCAGCCGCTCAAAGTCGGCGCGTCGATCGGGCGGCAGGCAGTCGTCCACATAGGCCAGCGCGTCTGCGATCGCCTCGTCGCGCGGCTGCATCATTTAACGAGGCGAAGGTGCGGCGGGCCCGAAGATCGCAATGGACTGGGCCGCGTCATGTGCTGGGCAAGTATTGTCCTCGCACGCTCCAGGCGCTCGATCAGCGCAGCAAGCGGAATCTCGAGCGCCGCCGCCGCCTCGACATGCGACAGCCGCTCCAACGCGACCAGAAGCAACGCTTCGCGCAATTCGAACGGCATTATCCGTATGGCGCGTTCAACGGCGGATTCGGAAACCGCCATGCGATCGGCGGGCAAGCGCTCTCCCCCCGCTTCGTCGCCGTCGTCCTGGATGCGGCGGAGTCGGATGTGCCGACGATGGAGGCGAACGAAAAGCGCCAGCAGACGCGAGCGCGGTCCAAGCTCTCGCGGTCCATCGTCCACATGGCGCGCGGCGAGGGCGCGGCTGATCAGCGTTTCCACCAGCGCCGCGGTCGACCGCTCGTCGGCGGGCCAGCGATTGTCGCGCGCCAAAGCCATGCCGAAGCGTCTCAGCGCGCGGGCCTCCTCCTGCCATTCAGCCACCGGTTCAAGCGGAGACATTCAGGGTCCCATTTTCGGGATTATCCTTAACAAGTCTAAACTGAGGAAAATCTGTCTCCAAGCTCCTATGTGAAATTTCGCACATTTTTTGTGAGGCGGACCAGCCGCTTGCGCCCTTCCCAGGAAGGCGCCTCGGCTATAAGGATGGCGCTTTGGTGCCCAATTGGTGGGCGGCGTCGAGGGGATCTCATGAATTTGGCGAGGTTTTCAATGGCGCAGGCGGATGCGGGCGCAGATTTGAACAGCGCCGGCGCGCTCAAGGGAAAACGTGGCCTGATCATGGGCGTCGCCAACAACCGTTCGATCGCCTATGGGATCGCCAAAGCGGCGCGTGCGGCGGGCGCCGACATCGCGTTGACGTTCCAAGGCGAGGCGCTGGAGAAGCGGGTTCGTCCGCTGGCCCAGGAGCTCGGCGCCGAGGTCGTCGGCCATTGCGACGTGACCGACGCCGGCTCAGTCAACGCGGTCTTCTCCGCCACCGAGCAGCTTTGGGGCCGTCTCGACTTCCTGGTTCACTGTATCGCCTTCTCGGACAAGGACCAGTTGACGGGCCGCTACATCGACACGACCGAGGAGAATTTCACCAAGTCGCTGCTCATCTCTTGCTACTCGTTCACCGCGCTGGCGCAGCGCGCCGAAAAGCTGATGACCAATGGCGGCGCGATGCTGACCCTCACCTATTACGGCGCCGAGAAATGGATGCCCCATTACAACGTCATGGGCGTCGCCAAGGCCGCGCTCGAGGCGAGCGTACGCTATCTCGCCGCCGACCTCGGCGAAAAGGCGATCCGCGTCAACGCAATTTCCGCGGGGCCGATCAAGACTCTCGCCGCTTCGGGCATCGGCGATTTTCGTTACATCCTGCGATGGAACGAATATAATTCGCCGCTCCGTCGCACCGTCACGATCGAGGAAGTCGGCCAGAGCGCGGTCTATCTCTTGTCGCCGATGTCGCTCGGCGTAACCGGCGAGATCCTGCATGTCGATGCGGGCTATCATATCGTCGGCATGAAGAATCCGGCGGCGCCGGATATATCCGTGGTCAAGGATTGATCGTCGAGAGGCGCTGTTAGGGCGCGCCCGGGCCTGCCTCGGCGGGGCGCTCGAGGCGCGTGGGAGCCGGTCGCTCTTCCCGGGCGCGCTTCAGGCGCCAATGCCTTACAAGCCGGGACAGAGCGAAAACGGCGAGCGCAGCATGCGCCGTGGCGTTCTGCGCGTAGAGAGCGCCCGGTCCAAAGATTCGCATCAGCGTCGCGGCGAGCGTCGGCGCAACGATCGCCCCGGCGCAGTAGAGAAACAGAAGCCCTGTCGAGACCAGCACGGTCTCATGGGCTTTGGCGCGATCATTGGCGTGCGAGGACGTCAGCGTATAGAGCGTGAAGGTCGTGAGGCCGACCGCGAAGCCCAAGGCGATGAGGGCGCTGCCGCCGCCGCGGAACAGCCACAACGCGACCTCGAACAACGCGCCGACGCCGGAGAGGACCGCGATCATCGCGCGCCGGTCGACGGCGTCGGAAAGCCGGCCGGCGGGATAGACGCCGAGCGCGGAGCCCAAAGTCACGGCGCTAGTGAACAACGGCGCCGTTTGCGGCGACAGGCCGACGCCAAGCGCAAAGACCGGCCCAAGCGCCGTATAGGCGCCATTGGTCGCGCCGACCAGGAAGGCCGCCAAGGCGCCGACCGGCGACAAACGAATGAGCCAGGCGATTCGTAGACGCACGATGCGCGGCGGGACCGGCGCGTCGGCGTTGGTCAGAGCGAGCGGTATCGTCGACAGGGCGAGCAAGGCGCCGCCGAGAGTGAAGCCCAGGAAGGAAATTGGCGTAGAAAGCGTCAGCGTCAATTGGCCGCCGGCCGAAGCGGCGAAAGCGACGATTTGATAGACGCCGTAGAGTGCGCCGCGGTTGGCGTTGGTCGCCTTCGCATTGATCCAGGATTCGATGACCGCGTAGAGGCCAGCGAACACGAAGCCCAGCGCGCCGCGCAAAATCAGCCAAGCGAAAGGCGTCAAGATCGCCGGCAACAAGATGACGGTCACGACCGCGCCGGCGACCAGGGCGGAGAAAGCGCGGATATGACCGGCGCGCCTCACGATGAACGGCGTCGCCAGCGTTCCGGCGAGCATGCCGCCGAAATAGACGGAGCCGAGGAGGCCGATCGTCAGCTCCGGAAAACCCTCGATTTTCGCGCGCAACGAAGTGAGCACGCTGACAAGCCCGTTGCCGGCGATCAAAAGGAAGGCCGAGGCGAGCAGGGCGGCGATGGCGGAATAGGTTTTCAACGGATGATTCGGATGAGATGGCGCGCCGGTATCGTAGGAGGCGCGCCGTCGGCAGAAAAGACCAAAGGCGGCAGAAGTGAGCGCCGCTCAAGCGAGGCGAAGCGCGGACTTTGATCCACTGCGGCCCGCGGCGCTCAGACGAAGCGCGACACGGTCATGGAAACGAGCGTCACCGCCAAAAGGCCGGAGGCGATGCGCTGCGCGGTCGCAATCCTCGCGTGCTCGTCGGCGACCTCGTCTGATCCTTGCCGGATGCGACGAGCCGCCGGGCCGATCATTGCGCCTTGAACGCCGGCGGCGACCAGAGCGCAGACGACGCCGAGCATCAGCACTTGCTCGGGAGTTCCGAACCCGCTTTCGTGCAGCTCATGCCAAAGGTAGGCGCCCGTCGCGACGGCGAGCGCCGCAGCGCCCATTTGCGGACGGAAGAGGAGCTCGCCGCCTGAACCGCCCATGCCAACCGTGAATGTCGACCCCGCCCAGAAGACGGCGGCAAGCACGTGGAGCGACAAAAACAGGACGAGAATATATTGCATGATAGGTCTCCGAGGCCGTAATTGGATATACGATCTGTTTATCTAAATATCCAGGGGGCCGATGCCGTCGCGCGCCTATTCCAGTCCGAGCCGTGACGCCGCCGCGGCCGCCAAACGCGCCCGTATCCTCAGCGCTGCGAGCCGCCTGCTCGGCGAGACCGAAAACGCCGCTCTTGTGTCGATGGAGGCGGTCGCCAAGGCCGCGGGCGTCACCAGGCTAACGGTGTACAAGCAGTTCGGCTCGCGGCGCGGCCTCCTGGAGGCGGTGTTCGATGAGCGCGCGCGCCTCGGCGGCCTCGGGGGCATCCTCGACGCGTTGAATCTTGGCGATCCGCGCACCGGGCTCGACCGAATCATCGAGATTTTTTGCGACTTCTGGAGCGCCGACCCTTCGGTCGGACGACTCCATGACGTCGCGCCGCTCGATCCGGAATTCGCCCAGGCGGTGACGGAGCGGAACGAACGCCGGCGAAAGGCGCTCGGCGCGTTGATCGACCGGCTACCCAGGGCGGGCGCTAAAACGCCGATCGATCGCGTCGGCGCCGTCGATCTCATCTACGCGCTGACCAGCTATCCGACCTACAAGGCGCTCGCCGGCGGGCGGTCAAAGGAAGCGGTCTGCGCTCTTCTTAAGGTCGCGAGCAGGGCGCTGCTCGCTTCAATCGAGGCCGGCGCGCGTTAGCTTTCGCGGGAATGACAGCCACCGCTAAGGGACGGCGTCAGATGAGCAGCCCCTGCCTTCTCAACCAGCGGCTCGCGACGCGTCGGCGCGGGCGCGGCGCCAGCCGTCCGGGGGAAGCGCGCTATAGCGCGCTATGAAGCATCATGCATAGCGTCGGTCGGTCGGCTCGTCCCCCGAACTCTTGCTCACGCCGCGCTCCGTTTTCTCCCCCCGCGATCGAGCGAGGCAAATTCTTCGTCCGTCAGCGTAATCTCCGCCGCCGCGACATTCTCCTCGAGATGCGCGATCTTTGACGTGCCGGGTATCGGCAGCATCACGGGGCTGCGTTTCAGGACCCAGGCGAGGGCGATCTGACTGGGCGTCGCCTTGTGGCGATGGGCGACCGTATCGAGCAGCGAGCCCGGCTTGGCGAGATCGCCGGCGGCCAGAGGATACCAGGGAATGAAACCGATGCCGTGTTTCTCGCAATGGTCGAGCACGGCTTCGCTGGCGCGGTCGGCGAGATTGTAGCGGTTCTGCACCGTCGCCACTTTGAAGACTTTCGCCGCCGCCTCGATCTCTTCGACCGAGACTTCGCTCAAACCCGCGTGGCGGATGACGCCCTCGTCGAGGAGCGACTTGATCGCGGCGAATTGCTCGTCGCGCGGGACATTGGAATCGATGCGGTGCAATTGCCAGAGGTCGATCCTTTGAACGCCGAGCTTCGCCAGGCTCTTGCGCGCTTGCGCGACAAGATAGTCGGGCCTGCCGTTCGGAATCCAGCGATCGGGACCCGGCCGCGTCAGGCCGCCCTTGGTCGCGATGAGAAGGCCTTTATAGGGATGCAGCGCCTCGCGGATGAGCTTCTCCGAGACGTCCGGCCCATAGGAATCGGCGGTGTCGATGAAGTTGACGCCAAGTTCGGGCAGGCGCTTCAGCGTTCGCAAAGCCTCGGCGCGGTCCGCCGGCTCGTCCCAGATGCCGCGGCCGGTGACCCGCATCGCGCCAAAGCCAAGACGATGAACTGAAATGTCGCCGCCGACCTTGAAGACGCCGGAAGCCGCCGCGTTCGGATGAGACATGGTCTTGTTTTCCTTAAATCAATCGGCGCAAAAGAGGTTCGGGCAAGGAATATCGCCATCGCCGCGACGCTTGGTGTATAAGCCCGCCCGATGAAGCCGCCGCGAGCGCTTCCCGCGATTTATGGGCGTTGCAACAGGAGTCAAGGCGTCGACCATGGCCGAGAGCCGCTGGAGTCCCGATAGCTGGCGCGGAAAACCGGTCGAGCAAACGCCGATCTATGCGGATTTGCGCGCGCTCGCCGATGTCGAGAAGCAGCTCGCTGGATTCCCGCCGCTGGTTTTCGCTGGCGAAGCGCGGAAACTCAAGCGCGCGCTGGGCCGCGCCGCGGCCGGCGGAGCCTTTCTCTTGCAGGGCGGCGACTGCGCCGAGAGCTTCGCCGAACATTCCGCCGACAATATCCGCGACTTCTTCCGCGTCTTTCTGCAGATGGCGGTGGTGATGACTTTCGCCGGCTCTTCGCCGGTGGTGAAAGTCGGGCGGATTGCCGGGCAGTTCGCCAAGCCGCGCTCCGCGGATTTCGAGAAGGTCGGCGGCGTCGAATTGCCGAGCTATCGCGGCGACATCATCAACGACATCGGGTTCGCGCCGGAATCGCGCGCGCCGGATCCGCGTCGACAATTGGAGGCCTATCGCCAGTCGGCGGCGACGCTGAACCTTTTGCGCGCTTTCGCCAACGGCGGCTACGCCAATCTCGAAAACGTCCATCGCTGGATGCTTGGCTTCGTCAAGGACAGCCCGCAGTCGGGCCGCTATCAGGAGCTCGCCGACCGGATCACCGAGACGCTCGGCTTCATGCGGGCGATCGGCCTCGACCCGGAAGCCCATCCGGAATTGCGGGCGACCGACTTCTACACCTCGCATGAGGCGCTGCTGCTCGGCTACGAGCAGGCGATGACGCGGGTGGATTCGACGACCGGCGATTGGTACGCAACCTCGGGCCACATGCTGTGGATCGGCGATCGCACGCGCCAGGTAGACGGCGCGCATGTCGAATATTGCCGCGGCGTGAAAAATCCGATCGGCCTCAAATGCGGGCCGAGCCTCAAGCCTGACGAGCTCATCCGGTTGATCGACGCGCTCGATCCTGAGCAAGAGCCGGGCCGACTGACGCTCATCTGCCGCTTTGGCGCGGACAAGGTCGAGGCCGCGCTGCCGCCGTTGCTCCGCGCCGTCAAGCGCGAGGGCCGCAAAGTCCTATGGTCGTGCGACCCGATGCATGGCAATACGGTGAAGTCCGCCTCCGGGTACAAGACGCGGCCATTCGAACGCATTGTGGGCGAGATCAAGTCCTTTTTCGCCGCGCATCGGGCCGAAGGGACTTACGCTGGCGGCGTGCATTTGGAAATGACCGGCAAGAACGTCACCGAATGCACCGGCGGCGCCCGGGCGATCAGCGAGGCCGACCTTCACGACCGCTATCATACCTATTGTGATCCGCGCCTCAACGCGGAGCAGGCGATCGAGGTGGCTTTCCTGGTGGCGGAGCTCTTGAAGGCCGAGCGGCTGGCCGCCGGCGTCAAGCACGTCGATGCGGCGGAGTAGGGATTAACTGGTAGGTTCGCCGCGGAAAATGATAATTGCCGCTTGAATACGCGAGAATGTGGCGCCGAATCCGATTTCTGGACAATTCGCTCGTTGAAAATCATCTGCGAGGGACGGAAACGTGATTGAATTCTTAACAAAGCGAGAAATCGCGGAAAAGGTACGAAGTTCGGCTAAATCAGCTCCTGAATTGGCATTCGCGGTAGCCTATTGGGGAGACGGCGCGGCCGCTGAGCTTCGTCTCAATGGAATTCGAAAGCCCTTAAGGATTTTGTGTGATTTGTGGAGCGGCGCGTGCAATCCCAAGGAATTGGGCGTTCTTTTAGAACTTCCCAATGTCGAATTGAGGTGGTTTGACCATCTTCACGCGAAAATCTTTTGGACGCCTGCCTGTGCCGTCGTTGGCTCCGCTAATGCTTCGACGAACGGTCTCGGGCAGGAGGGTAAGGAGACGAGCGGTTTAGTTGAGGCAGCGCTATGTACCGACGATCAAGATGTCGTGGGCTAGGATAAAAAAGTGGTTCGACTTTTACTGGGAAGCGGCGAAGAAGAATCGAATAGATAAAGGGGCATTAGAACGCTCTCGGATGATTTGGAAGCCCCATAGGGAGTATCGGCCATTTCATCGGACGCGTGAAACTCTTCTAGCCCAGTTTGACTCCGATCCAGACTGGTTTGGGGATCGCCCGATTCGGATTGCGGGTTACGACTACGACGACTCTATATCCTCGCAAGCTAAGAGAGTGGTTGAAGCTGAAAAGTCAAAACGTTACAGCCAGGAGGAACTCGATAAGTACAACCGCAGCCGGGTGCTCCCATCTATGAAGACTACACCGTGTGGGCATTGGAACCTGGTGAGTACGTAATTGACTTTCGAGTGTGGAAAACGGGAAGAGTGACTCCGGGTGGACTTTGGCGCGTCAAGCACGAGGCTTGGGAAACGCGGCTAAGCAAAGGACATCGGATCATTTGGCTCGATCAGACAGGTGGTGCTTTTGACTTGCCGTTTCCGGCATCCGAGCAAAGGGAACTCGCCCGGAGGCTCACGACGCAGTTCAAGAAAGCGGGGCTGCCGGAGCCGAATGACGATGGTAATATTATAGATTGCCGCTTGTGTGATTTGCCTAAATTCTTAGGCGCGGCAGGGTGAACCCTCGGTTATCGGAGCGCCGAATGCTATGCTGCGTCAGGGGCAAGCAGCATCAATCGCGGAAAATAAGTGCGATAGCGCCGAGTGTCGCGCGTTATCAAAGGCGCGCCCATCGTTTCGGCGTGCGCGCCGATAAAGAAATCAGGCAGCACGTTGGTGCGGGCGCCGCCGGCAAGTCTGTATTCCTTAAAGGCTTGAGCGGCGCTGAAAGCCGCCGCTTTCGGGATGTCGGCAATGGTCAATTTGAACGGCTCCAGTTCCGCATCGCACTCGGCCGCCGCGGTGAAATTGATCGCAAATTCCGCGTAGACAGCGACATTGATGACCAGCGGCCCGCGCTCGTAAGCCGCGGCGAGCGCACGACGCGACCAGTCGGCCCAACGCGGATTGGCGGAAGCGACGTCGATCAGGATGTTTGTGTCGACAAACGTCACTCTTCGCCTCGGGTCATCGCCATGACCTCTTCGGTCGTCGTGCTGCGGATTGGCTTCCGTCGACTGATCGCCTCGAGGCTCTGGAGATAGACGCTCGGCCCGTCGCTCTTCGAGACCGCCTCGACAATAACGCCGCCCTCCGGCCTGACGCGGACTGTGACACGGTCGCCAGGGCGAATGCCGGCGGCTTGCCGCACGGCTTTTGGCAAGGTGACTTGCCCTTTCACAGTAACCGTCGTAGCCATATCCGATCCTGTATTACTCTAATGTTATAGGTAATACCGGGCGAACCGCGTCAACAGCTTCGATGAATGTCAATCCTCGCCCCTGAGCAGCATCCATTCGTCGCTGCTCATGCGCCCGTCAATCGCCGATAGACGCAATCCCGCGATCGCGCGATCAATCCGCTTCATGTTTTCCTCGACTGCTCGCGGATCCGGCTCCGCCGTCTCGCGCTCCACGATCAAACCGCCTTCCGGACGAACGCGCACCTCCACCCGGTCGCCCGGCCGGATGCCGGCCGCCTCGCGCGCCGCTTTGGGCAAGGTGACCTGCCCCTTCACGGTGACTGTCGTCGCCATAAGCCTCTATGTATTACCTTTGATCAAATAGTAATACTTACCCCCCACAGCGTCAACGCCCGGATTGCCGCTCTGCCGCACGCGCGCTAGCTGTGAGTTTTCAGGAGGTTGTCCATTCGGCCCAGGGCGTGAACGCTGATGTCGCCACACGTCAGTGATTCGCGAGGGGCCGAATGGACACGCATAAGAATGCGCCTTTGACGCCGAAAGGTCGAGAGATGATGGTCCGCGCCGTGGTGGATTGCGGGCTGTCCAAAGCCGCCGCGGCGCGGCAGTTCAATACGACGGCTAAGACCGTCGCCAAATGGGTCGAGCGTTTCCGCGCCGAGGGCGTCGATGGTTTGAGCGATCGCTCGTCACGACCTCATTCATCGCCAAGCCAAACGGCGCCTGCCGCGTGCGCAGCCGTCGAGGCCTTGCGGCGGCGGCGCTATACCGGCAAGCAGATCGCCGTCGAGATCGGCGTGTCGCCGGCCACCATCAGCCGCATTCTGCGGCGGCTCGGCCTCAACCGGCTCTCGGCGCTGGAGCCGGCCGAGCCGGTGCGCCGCTACGAGCGCGAGCGCCCCGGCGAATTGATCCACCTCGACATCAAAAAACTCGGCAAGTTCAATCGCATTGGGCATCGCATCACCGGCGATCGAACCGGCCAGAGCAATCAGCGCGCCGGCGGCCAGGGACCCGGCTGGGAGTATGTCCACGTCTGCATCGACGATGCTTCGCGGGTCGCCTTCAGCCGTATAATGAAGGACGAAAAGCAGGCAAGCGCCGTCGCCTTCCTCAAAGCGGCCGTCGCCTATTATGCAAGCCTGGGCGTGACGGTGGAGCGCGTTATGACCGACAACGGCGCGTGCTACATATCTCGAGCCTTTCGCAGCGCTTGCAAGCGCCTCCGCCTCAAGCAGATCCGTACCAAGCCCTACACGCCCAAGACAAACGGCAAGGCCGAACGCTTCATTCAGACCAGCCTGCGCGAGTGGGCTTACGCTCAGGCCCATAACACCTCAAAAGAACGCGCCGCCGAACTCCCAAGATGGCTTCACCGCTACAACTGGCATCGTCCTCATGCCAGTATTGGATCAATGCCACCCATCAGCAAAATCGCCCTAACCGAGAACAACCTCTTGAGGCTCCACAACTAGGCTGTCTCGTAGACAAGGACTCCCCCTGAAGGCCTTCGAGCCGGCGTTCGTGTTCAGGCGCGCTGAAGTGTGGCGCCGTAGCCACGCGCTCGCCGCAAGTTGGGCCTCACGGGAGCTTGAAGAGGGCATTCCATTGCCAAGAGCTTTCCTACGCCTCTAATAACATTGGCGACTCGGGGACCGGCCGGGAATTTCGGTCTGGCGACCAATTTGAAACTTTAGAGCCCTATTCTGTGGATCGAATCTGCACGTTCGAGCGTTTGACCTATTGACGAAGAGGGAGACCATGCGACGAATTTTTCTGCTGGCGGCGGGCGTGGCGGCCGGCGTCGTTTTGAGCTCCGCCGCGCAGGCGATGCCGGACATCAGCATATTCAGCTACGCCCCCGGGACCGCCGGCAGCGAGGGACGGCCGCTCGTTTCGCCGATTCCGCGCGAGACCGTCTCGTATGAGGGCCCTTATTCGCCCGGCACGATCATCGTCAACACGACGGAACGGCGGCTCTACTACATCCTGCCGGATCACGAGGCGCTGAAATACGGCGTCGGCGTCGGTCGGCCTGGGTTCACCTGGGCCGGCGCGAGCCGCGTCGCCAACAAGCGAGAATGGCCCGACTGGACGCCGCCGCCCCAAATGCTCAAGCGCCGGCCTGATTTGCCCCGTCACATGGAAGGCGGCATCGACAATCCGCTCGGCGCGCGCGCCTTATATATCGCCGGCACGCTTTTCCGCATCCACGGCTCGAACGAGCCTGACACTATCGGCCAGGCGGTGTCCTCGGGCTGCATTCGCATGACCAATGACGATGTCATTGATCTCTATGGCCGGGCGAGGGTCGGAACGCCGGTGATCGTTCTGCGCTGACTTCGCCTTCGCCGCTTCTCCCAAAAGCGCCGCCCTTGAGGCGGCGCCTTTATTTCGGGCGGCGGCGGGCCTAAATTCTTTTCGTGAACGCTCACTCGCCCTTTGCCCCGCCCGCGCCCCTGATCGATCCCTTCGGCAGGGCGATTACTTATCTGCGCGTCTCGGTGACGGACCGCTGCGATCTCCGCTGCGTCTATTGCATGTCGGAAGACATGAACTTCTTGCC
>DATGHD010000083.1:0-2931 GCA_035308145.1 Roseiarcus sp. | reverse complement strand
GGCCTCGCGCAAGACCCTTCGCGGCGCGGCAAGGCAGCGAGCGAGCGCCGCCTCGGTCGAGAGCCGCGCGACCGCGCCCGGTTCGCGAAGCAAGTCGCGCATCGCCGCCAAGCCGCGGAGGAAAGTATGAATGGCGACGGCGGTCGCATGGACGCCGGCGGCGTCGCCGTGCACGAGATCGGCGAGGAGGCGCTGCGCCTGGCCCAGCCTGCCGCTCGCCCGCGCGGCCAGCGCCACGAGGGGCGATCTCGCCGCCCGATCCAGCAATTCGGCGGCGCGCCAGCTTTCCTCGGTCGCGCGATAGTTCGGCGCGAAGAGCCGCCCGACGATCTGCTGCGCGGCGAGCGCCAAATGCGGCGCGCCGCTAACACCGCGCAACGCGCCGGCGAGATCGCCGATCGCCTCTTCGTCGAAGCCGGCCGATAAAGTGGCGTCGAGCTTCAACCGCAGAGCCGACTGGGCTTCAGCCCGCGCCGCGTCATCGCGCGGCGAGACCGAAGGCAGCGGCTTGCCGGCGATGCTGAGAACCGAGCGAAGGTTCGACGTCAACAGACGATTAAGCAGCGCGCCTGATCCGCCGAAGCGCCGGTCGAGCCGCGCGTCCTCGCCAAGCGAGCGGATTGTCGAAGGCTCGCTCACTCGCAAGATATCGACAAGACCTGGGATGCGCAGACGGCGGAACATCGCTTAAGTCCCGCCTCTGTCCCAAGGAAAGAACACGTTGCGCAGGCCCGCAAACCGCGGCTGCAAGGCCGGCGCGTGGCGCGCGAGAACCGAGCGCATCGTGTTGTCGCGGATCCAATCAAAGCCGACCGGCGTATAGACCGCCGGGGTGAAGTCCGTGGTGAAGAAACGGTCGCTCTTTAATCGGCGCGACGCCATCAGAATGAAGATGCGGAAAGCCGTGTCGGAGAAGCCGAAGCCCGGCGGCGGCGTCTCGGCATGGACGCCGACCAGGAGGTCGACGTCCTCGACGCTGGCGTAGACGCTTTTGAGTTCGCGCCGCCATTCCGGATTGTCGGTCAGCTCCTCGAAGCTTTTCGGCGCGCTCATGCCGAGATGGCGGCGGAAGGCGCAGTAACGCGGCACGCCGCGTTCGCGATCGCGTAACACGTCGACTGTCGCAAGGTCGATGAAAATCCCCTCGGTCGGCGCTAATTCCTTCTTGTTCAGACGGCGAAGCGCATTGGGAAAATTATGGAGAACCAACGCCCCGGCGTGGCTGGTCGCCAGCGAATAAAGCGCGTCGTCGAAAGACGCATGCGCATAGAGCCGATGCGCGCCGTCCGCCTCGACCTTCTTGAAATCGCGCTCGACGATCGGCGCGTCGTCGGCGTGGCGTCGGAACGAGAAATGGTCCGGCAGCAAGGAATGCATGCGATAGACCGCGGTGAATTCCTCGGTCAAGGCGTAAGGCGCGGCGTGATGATTGGTCGGCGAGCCGGGAATGCCCGAAAAGACTTCGTCGGCGCCGAAGCGGCCATGCTCGCGGCCGAAACTTTCGCCCATCACGCCCCACCAATTGGTGCGCATGGCGAGGCGCCCGTCCGGCGAGTTCAACAGCGCCGGCGTCCATTCGACGGTATGAATCTTGGCGATCAGCGCGGCGTTGACGAGGCGCGCCTTCTGAAACAGCCACTCGCCGTCGGCCGTTGGATAATCGATGCGCAGGCGATCGACGATGGCGTTGTGCTCGCGAGCGAAGAGCGTGTGCATGACGGAAAGGCCGATCCACCAATTGCCGTTCATGCCGGCGCGTTCGAGATCGCCGAACTTGCGATGGTTCTCGATCGGCAGATGTCCCTTTTCGTCGAGATGGATCTTGCCGTCCTCGCGCAAAAGCCCGGTCGCTGGATCTGAGCGCACTTCGATCTGACGCGCGCGCGAGGAGCCATAAATCTGCGAGGCGTCCCACCAATGCGTCTCGGTGTTGCGATACGTCTCGGGCCGGCCGGCGTCGCTGGCGTCGCGGCGCGGGTCCGGCTTGGTCCGCAGCACCTGCATTTTCTTTTCGGGCCATTCATCGCCTTCGGGCAGCGCGATGTCGTGCGGCGGCGTCTCCTTGTCGTTCGGCCCGTGGCTCAACCAGTCATGGACCATGAATTGCAACCAGGCCGGAACCAGGACATTGAGATGCGGGACGGGAATGAATTCTCTGCGCGCCAGAAGCTCGCGACTGATCGTCCGCGGATTGGGCGTGTAAAGACCGGGCGCCCGCTCGCCGAATGTCTCGTCGATCGGCATGTTGCGGCCGAAGCGCGCGCCGGCCATCCCCATCCAGGGCGATGAAAGGTCGTTGAAACTGCCGTCGGCGCTTCTTTGGTCGCGAGGCGCCGGCGCCTTCGGCGCGACGAGCAGCGACGGATCGCGTTCGGTGTTGAAAAGATTGTCCTCCCGCATGTTCGCGCGAAGGCCGAGGAGGGTCAGGACCGAGAGCGGAAAAGGCAGCCGATGCCAGATGCGAAACCGGCCCGTCAGCCGCGCGAGGCCGCCAAGCGCTTGGTCAAGGACCGAGGCAGCCATACATTCCCCCCGCCTCACGAATGAATGGCCGCGAGCCGCCCGCCCCCGCGATCGGCCGGCGCCATGAAAGCACGGCCGCGGCGGCCGGGAAAGAGCCCGTACAGCCACGCCGCTAGAGCATGCTGCTTTGAAATAGAACCACTTAAGTCATTTAAGAGCGGAGCGACGCAATCCACTCATAGGACTGAGCTCTATGAATGGATTGCTTCGTCGCTGCGCTTCTCGCAATGACAGCGACGGATTCCATTTAAACGCCGCGCGCTCTGGGGCGACGACAGTCGAGTTAGATTTCCTCGTTGATTTCTTGGCGAAGCGCGGGCGCGGAGAATTGTCCTGGCTCAAACACACATATGAGATGAGCGCTGATCTCAGCGCCGCGTTCTCATTGATTGCATGGCGAGCATTTTG
>DATGHD010000082.1:0-11719 GCA_035308145.1 Roseiarcus sp. | reverse complement strand
AGTTCGCCCGTTTCCTTAAAGATCGCGCGATGGCGCTCGATCCTTTTCCATAGATCGTCGAGTCCCAAATTGGCGAGGCCGGAAATCTGGACGACCGGCG
This sequence comes from Roseiarcus sp., assembly GCA_035308145.1. Taxonomy (GTDB): domain Bacteria; phylum Pseudomonadota; class Alphaproteobacteria; order Rhizobiales; family Beijerinckiaceae; genus Roseiarcus. Next base: position 11,619 of record DATGHD010000082.1, on the reverse strand, counting down.
GCGTCCAAAGGCTCGACGATGGCGCCAGGATGCGCAAGGCTGCGCTGTATTCGGCGGCTGACAGGGCCGCTTTCGCCGGATCGATATCGACCTTGGTGATCGCCACCATGTCGGCGAGCTCTACGACGCCTTTCTTCACGCCCTGCAATTCGTCGCCCGCGCCGGGCAGAATCAACACAAGGAAGAAATCGGTCATATCGGCGACCGCCGTCTCCGATTGACCGACGCCGACGGTCTCGACGAGGAGCACGTCGAAACCGGCGGCCTCGCAGAGGATCATCGTCTCTCTCGTGCGCGCCGCGACGCCGCCGAGGGCGCCGGCCGCCGGCGATGGCCTGATGAAGGCGTCGGGATCGGCGGCGAGCCGCGCCATGCGCGTCTTGTCGGCCAGAATCGAGCCGCCGCTGCGGCTGGACGAGGGATCGACCGCCAAGACCGCGACTTTCCTGCCGGCGGCGGTCAGATTGCCGCCAAGCGCGTCGATGAAGGTCGATTTGCCGACGCCAGGGGCGCCGGTGACCCCGACCCGCATCGCCGCGCCCGTTTCGCCGGCCAGAGCGCTGATCAGCGCGCGCGCTTGGGCCCGGTGATCGGCTCTGCGGCTTTCGACGAGCGTAATCGCCCGCGCCAGCGCCGTACGGCCGCCGGCGCGAAGATCGCGCGCCAACCGCTCCAGCGCAAAATTAGCCGCGTCAGCCGTCATCCCGCCGATTTAGCATGGGCGCCCGGCGCTTAGGGACGACCGCGGCTCACCAGAAGGTGAACAAAGGCTCCTGTCCCGGCGGATCAAAGCGGCTCGGCAGAACCGACAGGCCAAACCGGCCAAACGGATAGACAAGCGCGGGGTCCGGAGCCCAGACCGTGTCGGCGTAATATTTATCCTCGGTCCACAAATCCGCGGACGGCCCCGGATCAAGATAGGACCGGCCGGTGTGAACGACGATGTCGCCCCGCGGCGCCACATAGCGCGCCACATGATGACGATGGCGCATCGGCTGCGCCGCGTGGGCCGGCGCGATGACCGCGAGGACGAGGCCCGCCGCCAAAAGGGCCAGCGCGCCGGGAATGAGACCTTTCGCACGTCGAATCATGAAGCGCCTCCTAGGCGGGAGCCGACGACATTGTGGCGCCGAAAGGCCTCGTCGGACAAGCCGGCGGTCTTCACGAAGTCGGATTGACGAAGAAACGGCGAGCGGCGTCGCGTTGTTCCGGACGGTTTGAACCGGCCGAAAACTAAGACGAGCACCCACAATGGCTCTTGGGAACATTCATAGCCACGATTGCGAAGCCCGCCCTATTTCGCAGCCGCCTCCATTGCGCTCGCCTCGTCGAGCGCCTTGATGTCGGCGGCGTCGAGCTTGAGCGACGCCGCCGCGATGAGGCTGTCGACCTGGGGAATTGTCGTGGCGCTGGCGATCGGCGCGGTGACGCCGGCGCGCGCCATGATCCAGGCGAGCGCGACTTCCGCCTGCTTTGCCGCAAGTCGTTTCGAAACATCGTCGAGGGCGCCCAAGATGCGCCGTCCGCGTTCGTTGAGGTAGGCTTTGACGCCGCCGCCGCGTGGGCTTTTGTCAAGGTCAGCCTCGCTCCGGTATTTTCCGGAGAGAAAACCCTTGGCCAAGCTGAAATAGGTGATCACGCCGATCTCCTCGGCCATGCAGAGTTCACGCAAAGGCCCGTCAAAACCGCCGCGATCATAGAGATTGTACTCGGGCTGCAGCACTTCGTAGCGCGGCAGGGAATGACGGCGCGCGACGTCGAGGGCGGCGGCGAGCTGCTCGGCGTTGAGATTGGAGGCGCCGACATAGCGGACCTTGCCCTTGTCGAGGAGCTTGCGATAAGCGCCGAGAGTCTCTTCGTAGGGCGTCTCGGGATCGGGCCAATGCGAAAAGTAGAGGTCGATCGTCTCGGCCTTAAGCCGCCTCAACGAGGCCTCGACCGCCTCCTCGATGTAGCGCGCCTTGAGGCCCTTCTTGCCGGGCCCCATGGGCGAGCCGACTTTGGTCATCACGACGACGCGGTCGCGATTGCCTCTCGCCTTCATCCAGTCGCCGATGATCGCCTCGGACTCGCCGCCCTTGTTGCCCGGCGCCCAAGCAGAATAGACGTCCGCGGTGTCGACCGCGTTGAATCCTGCGCCGACGAAGCGATCGAGCAATTCGAAAGATCGCGCCTTGTCGGACGTCCAGCCGAAAACGTTGCCGCCGAACACCAGGGGCGCGATCTTAAGGTCGGTGCGGCCGAGACGACGATTTTGCATGATGAGGCTCCGCAATATGGCGAAGGCCTGCCCCGAGACAGGCCGAAAGTCGCGCCATGCTAGCAGCCGCGCAGCCTTAGCGGAAAGCGTGGCCGCGTTGACATTTAAGTCAGCGGGCGGTCGGAATTGCGATGCCGAGCGCTCACGCAAAAGCGGCGGCGGCGGCTTTGTGCTTGGCGATCAGAGCGGCAAGATCGACGCCGACCGGCGCGCCGTCGATCGCGCGCCAGCGCCCCGCGACCATCACCCGATCGGCGCGATGCGCGCCGCAAAGGACGAGCGCAGCGATCGGATCATGGGCGCCGGAAAAACGCGGCTCGTCCAAAGTGAACATCGCGAGATCGGCTTCAAGCCCGACGGCGATGCGGCCGATGTCGTCGCGGCCGAGGCAGCGCGCCGAGCCCTCGCTCGCCCAGCGCAGGACGTCGAAATGCGTCACCGCCGAGGCGCCGTAGCGCAAGCGCCCGATCATCAAGGCGTGGCGAACCGCCTCCATCATATTCGAGGAATCGTTCGAGGCCGAGCCGTCGACGCCGAGGCCGACGACCGAGCCTGCCGCTTCGAGATCTTTGGTCGGGCAGATTCCGGAGGCGAGCACCATATTGGAGGCCGCGCAATGGCATATGCCGACGCCCGCCCGGCCGAGCCGTCCGATCTCCTCGGCATTGAAGTGAATCCCATGCGCGAGCCAAGCCCGCCTGCTCATCCAGCCGGTTTCTTCCAGCAAATCGACAGGGCGGACGCCGTACATGTCGAGGCAGAACCGCTCTTCGTCCTTAGTCTCGCAGAGATGCGTATGCATCTGACAATCGTATTTCTCGGCGAGCGCCGCCGTATCGCTCATCAACTTTTTGGTGATCGAGAACGGCGAGCACGGCGCGAGCGCGATGCGGATATGGGCGCCGGGCTTGGGGTCATGGAAGAGCTTTAAAACACGCTCGCTGTCGGCGAGGATTTCGTCTTCGCTCTGCACGACTTCGTCCGGCGGCAGGCCGCCGTCCTTTTTCGACCGATTCATCGAGCCGCGCGTCACCGTCATCCTGAGGCCGAGCGCGCGCGCTTCCTCGACCTCGATATCGATGGCGTTCTCCAGGCCGCGCGGGAAAAGATAGTGATGATCCGCCGCGGTGGTGCAGCCGGACAGCATCAATTCGGTCAGCGCGAGCCGCGTCGCAACCTTAAGATGCTCCGGCTTCAGCCGCGCCCAGATCGGATAGAGCGAGGCAAGCCAAGGAAACAGTTCCTTGTTGATCGCGCTCGGATGCGCGCGGGTCAGCGTCTGGTAGAAATGATGATGGGCGTTGACGAGACCCGGCAGCGTGACATGACGCGAAGCGTCGAATGTTTCGTCGACCGGCGCCTTCGGCGCGCCGCCCTTGCCGACGAGTTCGACGATCTTCGTTCCTTCGACGACGAGCCCGCGCTCGGCGTCCGAGGCGAAGACGGCGAGCGGGTCCTTGATCCACAGGCGCTTGGCTTGATTGCCCATTCGCGCAAGATTAAACGTCCGACGCCGCTGCGCCACCCGAATTATTGCGAAGGACTCTCATCCTTCGTGATCGGCTTTTCTCCCCGAGAGCCGTTGCGCAGCGAGGGGTAAGCGCGCAATGCCGCGCCTGGCGCTAGTGCGGCGTCAGCAACGCGCGAACGAAGGCGTAGATCACAATCGGAACCGCGATCACAATGAAGACGCGCAGCACGATCAGCATGGCCAGAACCCCCTGGCTCAATTTGCGGCGCGGCAGCGGGCGCATGGTTGCGGCGACGAGCTGATCGGGTTCGAGCGCGTTGATCAGGGCGGGGTCGTATTGCATGGAATTCCTCCTACTTGCCCAACAGGCTCGGGAAGGCCGTAATCACGCCGTAGAGCGCGCCAACCACGGCGATTGCGACGACGATCGTTCCTCCGGCTAGATTGGCCCACCGGCCATTCGCCAGATCGCCCATGATCTCGCGGTCATTGGCCAATAGGAGCAGCAGAAGCAGCGCCGGCGCCATCAGCAAGGTGGCGATGACATTGACCGTCAAGGTCAAGGCGAGCAAAGGCGCGCCTGGGATCAGCACAATGCCGGCGGCGAGAATAGTCGAGAGGATGGCCACCCCGTAGAACAAGCGCCCATGAGCGAAGTCGAGATTCAGACTGTGCCGCGCCGACGCTTTTTCTGCCGCCGACACCGTCTCGGCCAGCGAGTAGGATGAACTGGTGGAGATCGTCATGGCGGCGAGCAAGCCCGCCTCAATGATGCCGAGCGCAAACAGGGTGGCGCCGGTCGTGCCGATCAGCGGCTGAAGGGCCGTGGCGAAATCCGCGCCGCTGGCAAACTGCGACACATCGACCTTGGCGGCGAATAGCGGCGCAGTCGCCACCAACGTTGCGATCGCCGCTATGGCGGCCAAGATTGCGCCGATCGCCGTGTCCATCCGGCCTTGCGGCAAGTCCGCCCGGGTCAGGCCCTTGTCCACAACCGCGCTCTGCTGGAAAAAGATCATCCACGGGGTCACAGTCGCGCCGACATTGGCGAGGACCAATGTGAGGAACGCGGTCGTGAAGCCGCCCGGCAGCGGTCCCCAGGCAGCGAGCGCGTGACCTAAAGCAGCGCCGTCCGGATGGGCAAGCAAAGCCGCCGGAACGAACAGCAGGTTGAACATGGCGAGCCCCATCAGCACGCGTTCCCAGGTCGCGTATCGCCGAAAGGCCAGCGAGCCGATGACGATCGTCACGCCGATCGCGACCGAAAGCCAGGGCGGCAATCCGAAATAGAGGCCGCCAGCCTGGATTGCGACGAACTCGGTGACGAGCGTCAGCAAGTTGCCGAATACAAGATCGCCCATCGCGAAATAGCCCCAGAACGGGCCAAAGCGTTGGAAGATGAGTTCGGCATGGCCGCGATGCGTCGCCACGCCGAGCCGCACCGTCATCTCCTGCACCACGAACGCCATAAGGAAGGTGAGGAGAATGAACGGGACAAAAAAGCCGATCCCATAGGTCGCGCCCGAGGTGGCGTAGGAGACCATGCTGGGGCCGTCATTCTCCCCGAGCATGACCAGCACGCCGGGCCCGGCGAGGAGCCAGAGCAGCCGCAGCGAGCTTTTGGCGGCGCGAGTTTTCAGAACCTTGAGCCGATCGCGCGCGCGAAGAACGTCCTCAAAGGTGAGGCTCTCCTCCCCGTTCATCGAGAGCGCCGAAGGTCCAAGGTTAAGCGCGTTCTCACTCACGAAGCCCTCCAGAAGCGCGTCACCGCAAGCTCTCGCATTTCCGCCGATTGAGGAATAAGACCCGAATGTAGCCAAAGCTATATTTAAGTCAACGGGCAATTTTACGATGCTAAGGGATAAACAGAGAGAGAAGGGTTCGTTATGGCGAAACCGCTCTTTTTCTGTTATACGGGAACGCGACGGTAGGGCGTGGGATGGCCGACCTAAGGACCGCGGATCGGCGGTCGTCCGGCTACGATCAATCAGCGAGGAGAAATCGGGTGACGCGAGCCTTGACCGCCAATCGGCCGGTCGTCGTAATCGAAATGCCCGAGGAGCCAACCCAGGCGCGCCGGTTCGGCAAGGCCCGCACGGCGCGCTCGGCCGCCTTGCTCGAGGACTATGTCGAGCTTATCGCCGATCTTCTGGCGGTCCATGGCGAGGCGCGCGCGACCGACGTCGCCAAACGTCTGGGCGTCACTCATCCGACCGCGCTTAAGAGCATTGCTCGCCTCAAGCGGGAAGGTCTGGCGACGGCTCGTCCCTACCGCGGCATCTTCCTGACCGAGGCAGGCCACGAACTCGCCAAGCGCGCGCGGGCGCGTCATCGGCTCGTCGTCGAATTGCTGCTTGCCGTCGGCGTCCCCGACGAGACCGCCGAAGCTGACGCGGAGGGCATGGAGCACCATGCCTCGGACGCGACGCTGAAAGCGTTTGCCCGTTTTCTTGCCCGGCAAAAGTGAACCGGCCGCTTGGCCGCGCTTTCAGGTCTTGGCGTGCATCTCCCAGGCGGCGTGGGTGACGCCGTGTTGCTTCTCGATATGCGAGGTCACGGCGTCCAGCTCTTCGGGAACGACCGACGTGCTGACCAGCGTAGCGACGACCTCGCTGGCGTCGTCGCCATCGACCGTCTCAACCGTCGCCACTGGATAGTGGGCTCTTTCCAGATGATCGACGAGCAGCTCCCTGACGTCCGCTGCCGCGGTCGTGTTGGCGGTGACCCGAACCTCGTAGGTCGCCTCCGAATGACGCTCATCGAGCGGGATCCGATCGATCGCGTTCACGATCGGCCTGAGCAGCGTGTTGCCGGCGATCACGAAAGCGGTCAGAAGCGCGGATTCGGCGAGCAAGCCTGCCCCCGCGCAGGCGCCGACCGCGGCCGAGCACCACAGCGTCGCCGCCGTATTGAGGCCGCGGACGTTAAGGCCCTCCTTCATGATCGCGCCGGCGCCAAGGAAGCCGATCCCCGAGACGACATAGGCGACGACTCGAACCGCGCCGTCCGCTCCGGTGAGACGCAGCGCCAGATCGACGAAGGACGCAGCGCCGACGGCGACCAGAACATTGGTCCTTAAGCCCGCCGACCGCTGGCGATATTGCCGCTCCGCGCCAATCGCCGTGCCGAGCGCGAAGGCCGTCGCCAGCGACAGCGCGGAGTTGAAGAGTTCGACGGCGTTGAAAGCTTCAAAGACTCGCATACGCCCTCCTTGGAGGGTTCTCGTTTGCAAGAGGCCGCAGGCCGGCGCAAGTCTTCTTCTCGCGCCGCGCCTTTGGCCTCGCGCGACGCGAGCGTTCATACCCGCTCTTGCGTCGCGTGAGTCAGCCGTGTCAGGCGACGCTAGGTCCCGCCGATCGCCAGCATCACGACCCGGAACAGGACAAGCGCGACTGCGACGACGAGATAGAGACGCAGGACGCCCATCCAGGTCTTGGCGGCGAGCGACAGCTTCGCCGGCGGGAGCTCATGGAGCGGCGGCATGCGCCAGGCGTTGCGCGACAAAGCCGCCGCGTCATGGCTTACGACCCTCTTTGCGACGGCAACGCCGCCGCCGCTGAGCGCGGCGATGACCAGGGCGACGATCACGGCGGCAAGGCCGCCCCCGACAAGGATGCCGAGAATCGCCTGGTCGTTCGTCGCGTCAGGGAACAGCACGGAGGCGGTCAGGATGATCGACAGAACGACCAGCCCCGCGATGACCGCGCCGATGAAATAGTTCAGCCAGCGCGGATTGACCCAGGGTCCAAGAACCGGCTTGTCGTTGCAGAGCAGCAACAGGAACACCGTCGCGCTCGGCAGAAGCACGCCGGCCAGAACCTGCACCGCCAGGGTCAGGAGCCCCAGGGGCGAGCCGGGGATCAGGACAATGGCCGCGGCGACGGCGATCAGAAGGAAATAGACGCCATAGAAGCGCTTCGCGTCCCCGACCTTGCGATGCAGGGAGTGGCGCGACGAGAAGACGTCGCCGATCGCATAGGCCGTCGAGAGCGACACCGCCGAAGCCCCGATCAGCGCGGCGTCGATCAGGGCGATGGCGAACATGACGCCGGCGGTCTTGCCGACATATTTGCCGATACCGGCGGCAATGCCGCCCGCATCGGTAAAGGCGCCGGCCTCGGGCTGGCCCGCGAAAGTCGCCGCGGTGAAAGCCATGATGGCGACGGCGCCGACGATCACCAGGCCGATGCCGATCCAAAGATCGAGGCGCTCGTAGCGGATGAAGCGCGGGGTGATGCGCTTGTCGATCACATAGCTCTGCTGAAAGAAGAGCTGCCAGGGCGCGACCGTGGTGCCGACGATGCCGATCACGATGAGCATGACGTCGCTCAGCTTGCCGCCCGCAGGCATTTGCGGAACGATGAAATCATGCGCCACCTGACCGAGCGGCGGGTGGACCATGAAATAGATCGGCGCGAGCAGAAGGCTCGCGAAGACGAGGCCCATCGCAAATCGCTCGAAGCGCCGGAAGTCGCCGGTCGAGGCCGCGACCATGATCAGCGCGGCGGCGACGACAACGCCCGTGGTCTTGTCGAGGCCGAGATAATCGAGAGCGAGCGAAATCCCGATGAACTCGGTGACGATCGTCAGGGCGTTGAGCAAGAAGAGGTCGATGACGCTGAACCCGCCCCAGAACCTGCCGAAGCGCTCGAAGATCAGGCGCGCATGGCCAACGCCGGTGACCGCGCCAAGACGCAGCACCATTTCCTGGTTCACGTAGAGGACGGGGATCAGGAGCGCCAGCGTCCACAAGAGCGTGGTGCCGTAGTTCTGGCCGGCCTGGCCATAGGTCGCGAATGCGCCAGCGTCATTGTCGCCGACCATCACGATCAGGCCCGGGCCGAGGATCGCGAGAAGCGTCGTTAGCCGATGGCGCCAGGTGGTGCGCGGGGCGACATCGCCGTGGAGAATGGTTCCGAAAGCGCCGTGGATATGTCCTACATGAGCCTCGTCGAGCACCGCGGCGGCCGCGAGCTCGGAGGCTTTGACGTTCATCGTCATGGTTCGTCTCCTTCGCCGCTTCCCTCAGCGGCGAGGACGAACCGACGATCAGCCGGCGCGGCCCTTAGCTTCAACGAGAGGAGCGGCTTCGATTGGAAGGTTGATCGGAAGAAAACCCGCCAGACCGGTACGGTGCCAGTCAGCGGGCCATCTAGGGCCGTCGTCCAACGTGGTCTCCTCTCTTATCGTCCGACCGAGCGGCGCAGATTTTTCAAAATGCGCGGGCGGTCGCCGACGATGCCGTTCCGATACGGCTCATGCTCGTCGCTACGGCCAAATGGCGGCCGAAGCGATCAGCGCGAACCGGATTCAAATTTCAATCGTTGATTTGCCCGCGAGAGGAAATCTCGCGAACTCTGTGTGAGATGCGCCCGTTCCTACGGCTTGTCAACCGAAAAGCGCGCCAAGCGGCTCAATCGCCATGAGAATCCGACTTTCGTCGGAGGGCGAAGATTGCTCCTGCATCATGGCGATGATCAGGGCGCGCTCCGGCCGACCTGCCGAGAGATCAACTCTCGCGGCGCAGAGCGCGTTCCCTCATAGCCCCGCGATCATTTTCGACGCCGTGAAGATGAGCAATCCGACAAGGCCCCCGACCAAGGTCCCGTTGATGCGGATATTTACAGGTCTTGCCGACTTGCAGTTCGAGCCGATTTCGTAATCAGACCTGCTCGGGCGCGCCCACGCACCCTAGACGCTGGTCGACAAGCCGCCGTCGACGTACAGCACATGTCCATTGACGAACGACGCCGCGTCCGAGGCCAAAAAGATCGCCGCGCCGATCAGTTCTTCGGGTTCCGCCCAGCGTCCGGCCGGCGTCCGCGCCGAGACCCAGGCCGAGAATTTTTCATCGTCCATCAGCGCTTGATTGAGCGGCGTTCGAATATAGCCGGGCGCGATGGCGTTGATCTGGATGTTGTGCTTGGCCCATTCCGCGGAAAGGCCGCGGGTCATCTGGCGCAGCGCGCCTTTGGTCGCCGCGTATGGAACGATCGTTTGGCGGCCAAGCTCGCTCGTCACCGAACAGATGTTGATGATGCGACCGCGCTTCCGCGCGACCATAAGCTTGCCGACCGCTTGCGTGACATGGAACACGCCGTCGAGATTGATCGCCATGATCTCGCGCCATGTCTCTTCGGGAAAGGTCTCGAAGGGGCCTCGCCGCTGGATGCCGGCGTTGTTGACGAGAATGTCGATTGCGCCGATCTCGCGCTCGATCCGTTCGACCTCGGCGATAACCGATTGTCGATCCGCCACGTCGAAGCGCGCTTCATCGGCCGCCAGGCCCTGCCCCGCAAGATTCTTGCGCGCCGCCGCGAGCTTCTTTGCGTCGCGGCCGTTGAGGACCACGCGGGCGCCGGCCTGACCGAGGCCGCGCGCCAGCGCGAGCCCGATCCCGTCGGACGACCCTGTGACGAGCGCAAGCCGTCCGGAAAGATCAAAGAGCCTGAGGTCAGGCATGGGTTTCCCTTTGCTAGGGCGGCGTCAATAGACCGGCGTTTCGTCGATCGGGGCAAGCGGAGAACCAATGCATTGAACGGCGGCCGCGGCAATCCTATCTTCAACAGCGCTCCACTCTGGCGACGCTCGCCCCGCACGGGCCGCCGTCTTTTGATCGGAGAGCCCGATGGTGAAACTGCCGCCGCCGATCTGGGCGCTCGTCTATGTGTTGATTGCAACCGCTGCGAGCTATTTCTTGGGATGGCCGCTGGTTCCCGACCTGCCGCTGGTCTGGCTCGGCGTTCTATTGATCCTCGCTGGAGGCGCCTCGGCCATCTCAGCCATCACGCTCTTTCGACGCGCGGGCACGGAAATCACTCCGACCTCGCCGACAAATAGCAAGCTGGTCACGTCCGGACCCTACGCCATCACCCGCAATCCAATGTATCTCGGCCTGACGCTCGCAGCCCTCGGGATCGCCTTCTGGGTCGGCGCGTGGCCGATGTTCCTCGCGCCGGTCGCCATGTTCGCGACGGCCAACTGGGCGCATATCCCCTTCGAGGAAGAGAAGATGCGGCGGCAGTTCGGCGAGGCGTATGACGCCTATACGCGCAAGGTCCGGCGCTGGCTTTGAAATGAAGCAGCGAGTGGAACCGTCGCCGGATCGTCATTGCACGACTGCGCTTGCGCGTTGTCCTGGCTCAAACGCATCTGAGACTGGCGCTGGTTCAGCGCCACGCTCTCATTGATTGCTTGGCGAGCATTTTGCGCGAGATGAAATCGAACTCATGGACGGCCCCATAGAGCGTCATAAGACGCCCGTCTAAAGACGGGCTATGGGGCCGCCGCCAGAGGCGGTCGCCTTTCGGCGATCCTTGACTTCGATTTCATCTCGCGCTTTCGCTCCGCCATGCAAACAATGAGGAAGTCCGCTCTCCGTCGGAGCTTATATGTAGTGAGCCAGGCCTTCCGCGATTCACAAAGCGAAGCCTGCGGGAACGGCCAAAGCCTCATCGGCCTGATGCAGAAATGACACGCCGACGCCGATTGTTGCGACGTCGGCGCTTTTCCAATTGAAGTCCGTGCAGCGCGCAATATTTTGGTGATGCGGCGAGTCTTCGCCGTATGCCCTCCTTGGGCGTTTCCTCCCTAGACTTGGGCCGCTTTCGAGTGGCCCCTTTTTTGTGCGCCGAGGGATTTAGCCTGAGGCCGCGGACGAAAACAAGCTGGGTTACAGATTTTTTCTGACCCAAGCCGAATTGGGTTCGGATGGCTGACCCAATTGGCGCGCCGGCGGCGGTGGGTTCGACCGAACAGGGATTCCTCACCGCGCGCCTGAGCCATGCTCGCTGCCAATAACGGTTTCTCGGAGCGTCGGTGTCTACCCCCCGTACACCCCCCGCCTCTCGTCCCGCAGCGCCTTCTTCTGCACCTTGCCCATCCTGTT
>DATGHD010000081.1:0-12716 GCA_035308145.1 Roseiarcus sp. | reverse complement strand
TGGACCGGTTGCGGTTGGTCGCAGAGGAAGTAGCTGGCGATCGGCATCGCCATGAAGACAAGGCCGATGGTGAACAGCACTTGATCGAGATGGCTCGCGCCATAGAGGCGGCGGTACAGCCAGCGCTCCAAAATGATTCCGATGATCGCCGCGAAGCCGAAGGCGGCTGGCAAGGTCGCCAGAAACGGAACATCGTAGCGGTTCATCAAGATGGCCGCGGCGTATCCTCCGGCCATGGCGAAGGCGCCATGGGCGAGATTGATGAAATTCATGAGACCGAGCGTGACCGACAGGCCGCAGGCGAGCACGAACAGCAACATGCCGTATGCGACGCCATCGAAAAGAATGGTCAGCACCTTACGCGAGTCCCTTCCATACTCCCGCCGTCGGAATGTCCCGGCGCGCCTCGAGATGCGCCACGAGCGCCGATGACGCGAACGCTCACGCAGGCGAGCGCCCTGCATCGCAATCGGCCTCGACGCCATATTGCTAATGTCGCATCAACGGTCCAACGTTTCCAACTCGAAACGCGTATAGCCGAGAAGGCGTCGTACACGTGGGGGAGGAACGATGCGCTTAGCTACGGCAATCGTGTTGGTCGCCCTCTTTGCGGTAGCGGCCTGCTCCAAAGGAGAGAAGGGCGAACAAGGAGAGCAGGGGCCGAAGGGCGAACCTGGAGCCGCCGGCGCCGCGGGTCCGCCAGGACAGAAAGGCGACCGTGGGCCTCCGGGCCCTCCGGGGTTAACCGGATCCGTCGGCGCCGCCGGACCGCCAGGAGCTCAAGGGCCGAAGGGCGACATGGGGCCAGCAGGGCCGGCCGGCGCAGACGGGGCGATCGGGCCGCAGGGTCTGACGGGCGCGGCGGGGCCAGAGGGCCCGACTGGCGAGGCGGGCCCGGTTGGACCGCCCGGCCTCGCGGGACTGGCGGGGCCGCCTGGACCGCCGGGTCCCAAAGGCGACCCCGGCCCAGCGGGCAAGGCGGTTGAAACTGCAAGGGGGCCGATCGGCCCGGCCGGTCCCCAGGGCCCGCCTGGACCGAAGGGCGACCCGGGGCCGAAGGGCGAGCCTGGGCCGCAAGGCCTTACCGGCAAGGACTTCGTGCTGCGCTTGGTCCAAGGGCCGCACAAGGCGTCATGCGATCCGAGCGAGATCATGGTCAGCGCTTATTGCGTGGGCGACGCCGTGTTGCATGTCGCCGATCCGTCAGGCGCGACTTGCGAGGGCAATGGCGGCCAGGCGGTTATTTTCTGCGCGCGACGCTGAGCGAAAGATCGGCCCCGCCCAGCCCGACGGGGCCGACCAGGCCCCGCGCGCCCTGGGGCGCAGGACGCTGAGGCCTGCAACGCCATTACGGGCTGACTGACCGCGAGCTAAAGCCATGGGCGAAAAATGCGCCGAAAGCGCGTTGTCGAATTCAGCGCATCGCTCAACGGAAAGATCGACCCCGCCTGACGCGGAGCCGCGCGCGTCGCCAGCGGCAGGGGCTTAATTTCCCGCCGCTTTGAACGGGTCCTTTACGGCTTCGATCTTGTCGAATTCGACATTGAAGAGCTGATCGCCGACCTTCTCGACCTTGCGCACGTAAATGTTCTGGATGATGTCGCGCGTGTCGGGGTCAATCGACACCGGTCCGCGCGGGCTCATCCACTTGGCGCCCTTCATAGCGGCGATCAGCGCATCGCCATCGGTCGCGCCTTTGGTCGCCTCCAACGCAAGATAGACGAGCGCCACGCCGTCATAGGCGCCGACCGCCATGAAGTTCGGCCGCATGCCGTCGTTCGCCTTTTCGAAGGCTTCGACAAAGGCCTTGTTCTCCGGCGAGTCATGGGCGGCGGAGTAGTGATGCGTCGTCACCGCGCCGATCGCTGGATCGCCCATGGCGGCGAGGAGATCATCGTCGGTCACGTCGCCGGTGCCAATCAGCTTGACGCCGGCTTTGTCGAGGCCGCGCTCGGTGAACTCCTTCATGAAGACGGCGCCGAAACCCGACGGCACGAAGACGAAGACGGCGTCCGGCGCATCGTCCTTCACCCGCTGCAGGAATGGCGCAAAATCGGGGTTCTTGAGCGGCACGCGGATTTTCTCGACGACCGCGCCTCCGCCCTTGGCGAAGGGCTCGCTGAACCATTTTTCAGCGTCGACGCCAGGGCCGTAATCGGTCACGATCGTCACGACCTTGTGGATGTTGTTCTTAAGCGCCCATTCGGCCATCGGCTCGGCGGCCTGCGGCAGCGTGAAGGACGTTCGGACGATATAGGGCGATTTCTCGGTGATCATCGCCGTGCCGGCGGCCGTGACGACCTCCGGCACTTTCGCTTCCGTCGCGATCGGCGCAACCGCCAGCGCAAGCGGCGTCAGGCCAAAGCCCAGCAGCACCTTGGCCTTGTCATTGGTGATCAGTTCCTGCGCGATGCGTTTGGTGACGTCAGGCGCGCCGGTGTCGTCCTTGATGGTGAGAACGATTTTCTTGCCGGCGACCTTATCGCCGTGCTGCTGAATATAGAGCTCAGCCCCCGCCTGCTCCTGCTTGCCCGTGGAGGCCGAGGGGCCGGTCATCGGCAAGATCATGCCGAGATTGATCACATTGTCGTCGGCGATGGCCGCGCCGGCGATAACGATGGCGCCGACGGCGACGCTGATTCTCAAGAGAGTTTTCAACATGGGCTCGATCCTCCCGGACGCCTTGGAACGGCGCGAAATTCGATTGGTCAAACAATCCTATAGCGGACAAAAAGAGACAAGAGCCGCGAGCCTCATTCTTTCGTCACGCCTGACGGCCGCGCCCCCTGCATGGACAAGTCGGAGCGAAACGGATTGATTGAGCCGAAAGGGGCGACAAAGAATCGCGCCATCGCCAAGCCCAAGGTTTTTCATGGTTCTTCGCATCTTGAAATGGGCGCTCATTCTTGTCGTCGCTCTGGTTGTTCTGGCAGTCGGCGCGGTCGCTTTCGTGTTTTATCGGGCGATGCCGGATTATTCCGGAACGGCGAGCCTGCCGGGCCTCTCGGCGGAAGTCCGCGTCTATCGCGATGGCTATGGCGTGCCGCATATCTTCGCCGCGACGATGGACGACGCCGCGCGAGCGCTCGGCTACATCCATGCGAGCGAAAGGCTCTTTGAGATGGAGACCCAGCGCCGGGCGGGCCAGGGCCGTCTTGCCGAAATCCTGGGCGCCGACCTCATTGGCGTCGACAAGTTCATCCGCACGCTCGGCTTTTACCGCGAGGCGGAGACGAGCTTCGAAGTCTTTTCGCCGGAAGCGAAGGCGACGCTTCAGGCCTATGCCGACGGCGTCAACGCGTTTCTGGCGTCGCATCGCGGCAGACTGCCGCCGGAATTCCTGTTGCTCGGCGATGACCCTGAGCCGTGGCGGCCAGCCGACACCCTGGTCGCCGGCAAGCTCCTGAGCCTGCAGCTCAGCAGCAATTATAAGCTCGAATTGGATCGCGCCGAGCTCGCAGCCAAGATGCCCGCCGATGAGGCGCGCCTGCTGTTTCCCATGCCGCCGCCCGGAACGCCGATCACCGTCGCGCCGGCCGCGAAAGCCACCCACGCCGAATCAATCTCCCCGCTTGATCAACTCGGCGCGCTCCTGCCCTTCGATCATGGCGCTTCCAATCAATGGGTGATCGCCGGCGCGCGCACCGCGACTGGCAAACCGATCCTCGCCAATGATCCCCATCTCGGCATCGCAGCGCCTATCGTTTGGTACCTCGCCCGTATTGTCACGCCTGAGGGATGGGTCAAAGGCGCGTCCCTGCCCGGCTCGCCGATCGTGGTCTTGGGACAGAATGATCATATCGCCTGGGGCAGCACCAATACCGGCTCGGACGTGCAGGACCTCTTTGTCGAGACCGTGGATCCAAGCGACCCGAGCCGCTACATGACGCCCGACGGTCCGCGGCCCTTCGAGACGCATGACGAGACGATTCATGTGAAGGGCGCGCCCGACGTCGTCATCAAAATCCGCGCGACGCGTCATGGCCCGGTCATGTCCGACGTCGACTCGCGCATGGCCTCCCTGGCCGGCGCCGGAAAGGTCATGGCGCTCGCCTATAGCGGCCTTGGCGATCACGATACGACCGTCGAGGCTTTTCTTCGCCTGAACCGGGCGAAGGACTGGAACGAATTCCGCGACGCTCTGAAACTCTGGCAGACGCCTGAACAGAACCTTACCTTCGCCGATACGGCAGGCAACATCGCCTTCATCAGTCCCGGCCTCTTGCCCATCCGCAAATCCGGCGACGGCCTCGTCCCGGCGGACGGCGCCTCAGGGGCCAATGATTGGGTCGGCTTTGCCCCTTTCGACAAAATGCCGCAAGTCCTCAATCCGTCGGCCGGATTCTTCTTCAACGCCAACAACGCAATCGTCCCGCCGAACAACGACCCCTATCTCGGACAGGACTGGGAAGAGCCCTATCGCGCGCGTCGATTGCAACAATTCTTCGACACGATCGACAAGCACACGCTGGATACGTCCGAGGCGATGCAGGGCGATCTCCTATCGCTCGCCGCCAAGGACCTGCTGCCCGTCGTCGCCCTCGCGGCGCCGTCGAGCGACCGCGCCAGGCAAGCGCTCGCGCTTCTCGCCAAATGGGACGGCGTGATGGACAAGGATCGGCCCGAACCATTGATCTTCGACGCCTGGATGCACGAGATGCGGCTCATCCTCATCAACGAAAGGACGGGTCTGCCGCTGGCCGAGAAGGGTCCCTTCGCCGCCTCGGCTCTCGCTTTCCTGATCGAGGATCATCCGCAATGGTGCGACGGGATAAAGGGCCCGGATCCAGACTGTCATGCAGCGATTTCTCGCGCGTTCGATCAGGCTCTGGATAGGCTTGTCCAACGCGACGGCGCCGATATGAGCAAATGGCGTTGGGGCGCCGAGCACGTCTCGATCCTGACAAATCAATTCTACAGCCATTTGCCGCTGTTCGGCCGCCTAAGCGATTTAAGCGTTTCGAGCAGCGGGGACTTTTATGCGCTCGATCGCGGCGGCGGATTCAACCCGCCGGCGGACCGTCCCTTCGCCCGCGTACATGCCGCAGGCTACCGCGGCATCTATGATCTCGGCGACCCCGACAAATCGCGCTTCATGATCGCGACCGGTGAATCCGGCCACATTTTCTCGGGCCATTACGGCGACCTCGTTCCCTTGTGGAACGATGTCAAAGCGATCACGCTCGCCGGCGCGGAGGACGAATTGAAGCAGCGCGGCGCGAGCGAATTCGTCTTCGAGACGAAGTGACGGCCAAAGCCGTCACATCCGGAAATCTTCGCCGAGATAGAAGCGCCGCACGTCGGGATGGGAAATAATATCGTCCGGCCCGCCTTCCGTCAGCACATGGCCGCTATGGATGATATAGGCGCGATCGATGAGGCCGAGCGTCTCGCGCACATTGTGGTCTGTAATGAGCACGCCAATGCCGCGGCCCTTCAGGTGGCGCACCAGATCCTGAATGTCGCCGACGGCGATCGGATCGATGCCGGCGAAGGGCTCATCGAGCAGCATGAAGGACGGCTTGCCGGCCAAGGCGCGCGCGATCTCGCATCGCCGACGCTCGCCGCCGGAAAGAGCAATCGACGGCGCCTTGCGCAACCTCGCAATGTCGAACTCCTCCAACAGGGAATCGAGCGTCGCCTCGCGGGTTTTGCGGTCGCGTTCGGTGACTTCAAGGACGGCGCGGATATTGTTCTCGACGTTGAGGCCGCGAAAGATCGAAGCTTCCTGCGGCAAATAACCGATGCCGAGCCGCGCCCGCTGGTACATCGGCAGACGCGTGACGTCGCGCCCGTCAAGCTCGATCATGCCCTTGTCGGGACGGACGAGGCCAGTGATCATATAGAAGACCGTCGTCTTGCCGGCGCCGTTTGGACCCAGCAGGCCCACGGCCTCCCCGCGGCGCACGTAAATGCTGACGTCTTGCACGACGGCGCGACCGCTATAGCTCTTGCCCAGATTGTGGACGGCAAGCGCGCCCGTTTCGCCTAGATGTCGGCGACCGGCGTTCCTGGCCTCCGGCGGCTCGGCCGCCGGCTGCTCCGGCGCATAAAAGCCAAGGGCGGGGTCCTGCGCGTCGATCTCATCGACTCCCCAGCCGGTCAAACGAGGCGCCGCGGCGCCGCCGCGCCGCGCCCCCTCGTGCGTGGGATCATCCTTCAATGCCCGATATCCTCGGCGAGCCGTCCTATCGGCGGCCCCAACAGATCGCCGCTGCGCTTTCTAATGATTCGGCGCCGCATTGTCAGGGGACTTTCTTCTTCGCGGGCGCTGGCGTCGGCGCGGACGCGGATTTGTCGCCTGAGTCATTGTCGTTCGAGCTCGGGATGAACTGGCCATGCACCCGCTGCGCCGACTGGCCGACCTCGACCACCGCCTCGCCGGACGTCATGTCATAGGTAAGCTTGTCGCCCTTGGTGATATTGGAGCCGTCGCTCAAAGTGACGTTGCCGAACAGCCATGCCTTGTTCTCGACCTTATCGTAGCTGGCGCGGTCGCCAGTCGCGACTTGGGTTTTCGATACGATGGTCACCGGACCCGTCGCGTCCATATGCTTGACTTGGCTGGTCGCGCTGCTCGGCGGGCCCGCGGCGGGCGCTTGGCCATTCGCGTTGGCCGCCGGCGCGGCGTTGGCCTGAGCTTGCGGTTCGTTTTTCGCGAGGAAAATGACCAGCACGCTGCAGGTCAATTTGCTGTCGCCCTGGATGGCGACGACATTGCCGGTGTAAATCGCCTTCTGCTCCTTGTCGAAATAGACCAGCTTGTCCGCATCGATGGAGATCGGCTCCTTGGAACTCGCGCCCGGCAAGAATGAGTTCGAATCCGTGGACGCGGCGGGCTTACCAGTCGTCGCGGGGGGGCTGTTTGCCGCCGGCTTCTTGGACGCAGCAGATTGCGCAGCGGTCGGCTTGACGGGGGGCGGATTGCTGTTGGCCGCTGAAGCGGCGGACCCGATGAACGCCATTGTCGCCCAAGCCGTCAAGACGACGCGCGCATAGGATCGGCGGCGCAAGGCAAGGCGTGGCGGTCGCAAGCGACGCAAGGCCGAGAACGTTCCTTGCGTCACGGATTGGTCCCCTTGAGCTGGGCGCTGGTCGACGCGTTCTGATCTTGTGGCTGCAACGTCGAACGAACTCGCCCCACAAAGGTTAATAGATGGCCATTGTCAGTCGCGGATACGGAATCCGCGCTGACAGTCGCCCCATTTGAGGTGACGACCGTGACAGGCTCCTTCGAAATATAAACGCCGCTCTTGAAATCGATGCTTCCGGACCGGGCCGTCACGTCATACTGCTCGCTCTTGATTCGGACATTGCCGGTAACGTCCATATGCTCATTGGCGGTGTCGTAAAGCCCGGTGTCGGCCGTCATATGGGCGGCGCCGTTGGCCGCCAACCCCATCTCGCCGTCGATGCCGCGCAATTCGACAAGCGTCGGATGAAGGACGTCTTGAATCGCCTTTTGGGCGTTCACCAGATAAGGGCGCCCGTCCTTACGAAATCCCGAGAGCTTTGGCTTGTCCATCAGCACCTTGCTCCCGTCGAGGCCGAGTCCGGCGACCGAAACGTCGTGGGCGAGCCTGCCAAAGGGGTCGAAGACGGCGATCGCGACGAGAACCGCCACTGTTCCGACGGCGCCGCCAAAGATGGCGACGCGCAGCAAACGGACCAGCGCGGAATGCCGCGCCGCCGCCGCAAATGCTCGCGCCCGCTCCGCGTCATAAGGCGGCTCGGTCGGCTCAAATCGGACTGCAAAATCAACCATGCGGCTTCCGACGCGGACGGCGGCTTGCGCCGCCGTTCACATAATATGACACCGCGTAATGAAAAGGGATGGTGAAGTTGCGGCGCGATCGCGGCGAGGCGTTGGCCTAGAGCTAAGGTCAAGGCGAGGCGTGAGCGAAAATATCCATTTCCGCAAAGCCGGCGAGGTCCAACCGCGCTCGATCGGGCAAATAACCAAAGGCGGCGCGGGCGAGATCGGCGCGACCTTCCCGCTCCAGCATCTCGTCCAGCTTTTTGCGCAGATCATGCAAATAGAGGACATCCGAGGCGGCGTAGGCAAGCTGCGCCTCGGTCAACTCGGCGGCGCCCCAATCGGAGGATTGTTGCTGCTTGGAGAGGTCGACGCCCAATAATTCGCGCGTCAGATCCTTCAATCCGTGGCGGTCGGTATAGGTGCGCGCGAGTTTCGAGGCGATCTTGGTGCAATAGACCGGCGCCGGCATCGCGCCAAAGGCGTTCGCGAGCACGGCGAGGTCGAAACGCGCAAAATGAAACAATTTCAACGTTGCCGGATCGGCGAATAGGCGTTCGAGATTCGGCGCGTGTTTCTGGCCTGGCGCGATCCGGATGACCTCGGCCGCGCCGTCGCCAACCGACAATTGCACGACGCAAAGCCGATCGCGGCGTACGTCCAAACCGAGGGTCTCGGTGTCGATCGCCGTGACCGGACCGAACTCAAAACCGTCCGGCAAGTCGCCGTAATGCAGACGAACGGTCATCGTTGAAGCGCCCCCGGGGCCATTCGGCCCGGCCCGCAGCTATCAGTTAATCTATTGATAATAAACATATATTCGCTCAACGCATCGCGCGCATGCTTAACAGTCGCCCACGGAGGCGTCAAGCAAAGCGCGCTAAAGCCAATCGCGTCAGCCTGGCTGATGCGACACGGCGGCGGCTTAAAAAATCATATCCCCGCGTACCATTCGTAGCCGCGGTCTTCCCAAAAGCCGCCGCGGCCTCGGCCAAGCGAGGCAAATTCCTCGCGGGCCTCGATGCGCATCACATATTTGGCCATCTTGTAGCCAAGCTGGCGCTCGACTCTTAGGCGCAGCGGCGCGCCATGCTCGACGGGAAGAGACGCGCCGTTCATGTCATAGGCGAGGATGGTCTGGGGGTGAAAGGCGTCGACCAAATCGATGCTTTCGTAATATTGGCCGGTTCCGTCGAGCGTCTGCTCCAACGTGTCCGCACAATAAAAGACAAGATATCGCGCGCCGGGCTTGAGCCCGGAAAGGCGAAGAACCTCCTTGAGCGGTGCGCCGGTCCATTTGCCGATGCAACTCCAGCCCTCGACGCAATCATGGCGGGTGATCTGGGTTCTGGGCGGCAGAGCGCGCAGGTCGCTCAGCGATAGCCGCAGCGGCTTGTCGACCAGGCCGTCGACGACGAGCTTCCAATTGGCGAAGTTTTCTTCGCGCGCTTTCACATAGTCCGGATCGTCCGGCGCGGTCGATCCGTTGGGCTTGAAGACCTTGGAAATATCGGCCTCTGAATATTCAGGGGCCAGGCTCTTGCGCGAACCGATCAAGGCGCGTTGCGCCGAGCGGGTCAGGGTTTCGGCCGCCTCCAGAATCGAGCGGCTGCCCGAATCCTGCGAGATCCGATCGCAGGCGGCAAGACCGATCGCGGCGCCGGCCGCGACGGCGCGCGACAAGATCTGGCGCCGGTTCGGCGCCTGATCCCGCGTCATCGCCTTTCCCCTTCGATGGCGTAGCGGCCAGTGATCATCGAACGCATATTATTGAAGACTCCCGATACGAGAACCATCACAAGATGAACCAGCAGGAAGAGTACGAGATAGGAGGCCATGATGAAGTGAATGGCCCTGGCCGTTTGTCGTCCGCCGAACAGGCTCAACAGCCAAGGAAATCCCGAATCCATCCCCGGCGACATAGTGAGGCCGGCGAGAACGAGAATCGGCAGCGCGATGATCACCGAGAGATAGGCGAGCTTCTGCAAGACGTTGTAGTGCAGCGCCTCGTCGCCCTTGGGAAAGCGCAGACGCAGATGCTCCCAAATCAAATGCGGGATCGATCGGATCTCGCGGCCGCTCGGCACGAAGTCGCGCGTCAATCGGCGCCTGACCAAAAGATTGCCGACATAGACGAGGCCGTTCAGCACCAGCAGCCAAGCGAAAAAGAAATGCCAACGGCGGCCGGTCGCAAGATCCTGGTACGAGGGGATCGTGATCCAAGTCGGAAAGCCGCGCGCGGTCATCTCGCCGTCGTCGTCGCGCGAGGCGCCGAGCACGCCGGTCGTCGTAAAGGACTTGCCGAGAATATAAGTCACGCCCTTGACGTCGCCGTCTGCCTTCTCCTCTGCGGTCAGCGCGAGGAAAGGCCTGTCAAAAGTCGACGCGTTTCCCCAATAGAGCGCCGGATGGGCGTTGAATATCTGCAGGCCGCTCATCAGCAGGAAGAGAAAGCTGAGGGCGTTGATCCAGTGCGTCGCGCGCACGACGAGCGAGTGACGGTAGATAATTCTCCGCCCGCGCAAAGCCGGCGCCGTCGATATTTCTTCAGCTGACGCGCTCATTGGCATCCTCCGCGTCTCTTCGCGTCGACCGTGGACATTGTTACGGGCGCTCCGACTAAAAGTTTCATCCGCTGTCGCATCCCGGGCGGTGAATTAATTAATTTTTCGCGTCCTGAAACCCGGCGCGAATCGCTCCGTTCTCGATCACATCCCGCGAAGACGGGAGGAACGAAGCAACTTACGGAGTGTGACATGTACCTCAAGAATTCTTTCCGCGCTGCGCTGATGGCGGCGAGCCTGTCGCTCGGCATGACGATCGCCGCCGCTCCGAGCTTCGCCGAGATGACGGTGATGGTCGGCGGCGCGCCGATGTATCCTTCCAAGAATATCGTTGAAAACGCCGTCAATTCGAAGGACCACACCACGCTTGTCGCGGCGGTGAAGGCCGCTGGGCTGGTCGACACGCTCGAGGGCGCCGGTCCATTCACCGTCTTCGCGCCGACCAACGAAGCCTTCGCCAAGCTGCCGAAGGGCACGGTCGAAACGCTCCTCAAGCCCGAGAACAAAGACAAGCTCGTCGCCGTGCTCACTTACCATGTGGTGGCCGGCCATCTTACCGCTCAGGACCTCGCCGCCAAGGTTGATGAGGGCGGCGGACAGGCCATGCTCAAGACGGTGCAGGGCGAAGACCTCACGGTCAAGCGCCAGGGCCGCTCGCGTCTGACCATCACCGACGCGAAGGGCGACACCGCTTGGATCACGATCCCCAATGTCATGCAGTCGAACGGCGTGATCCACGTCATCAACACGGTTCTTATCCCGGGCTGATCCGCCCCAAACCGCCCGGGATGAGACGGGGCGGGCGCTTTCCGCGCCCGCCTTGCGCTTTTTAAGGCCGCTGATTTCACATTTGCGCGACTTGGCTTAGGCTTAGGCGCGCATGGACCCCTCTTCCGGCAGTTCGTCGGCGGGTGAAGATCTCGCCGCCCTGATGACCCGCGTCGCCTCGCGCGATCGCGCCGCCTTTGCGGCCCTCTATCGGGCGACGCAGGCGAAACTTTTCGGGGTGGTGGTCCGTATCGTGTCGCGGAGAGACGTCGCAGGGGAGGTGTTGCAGGAGGCCTACGTGCGAATCTGGGAGAAGGCCGCCGACTTCGATTTGACGAAGGGTTCGCCCTTGGCCTGGATGACCGCAATAGCCCGCAACCGCGCGCTTGATGAGATGCGCCGGCCGAAGCCTTTGGCCATCGGGGACCTCTCAGAAGGATTCGATCCGCCCGCCGAAGAGACTGATCCGCTGGCTTCTCGCGACCGCAGCGAGCGGCTCGCCGCGTTGCTGCGCTGCCTCGACGCGCTCGATCCCGAAAAGCGCAAAATCGTGCTGCTTGCCTATTATCGCGGCGCGAGCCGCGAGGCCTTGGCCAAAAAGTTCGACCATCCGGTTCCCACGATCAAGACTTGGTTGCGTCGTAGCTTGAGCGAGCTCAAGGACTGCTTGTCGTCATGAGCCTCTCTCCGGAAGACGACCTCAATGCGGCCGAATACGCCCTTGGCACTTTGGACGCCGCCGAACGGGCTGAGGTCGCGGCGCGCCGCCAGCGCGAGGCGGATCTCGATCAGGCGATCGTCGGCTGGGAGCTGCGCCTTGCGCCGCTCGCCGAGGCTATTCCGCCTGCGGCGTCGCCGCGCGACTTTCTCGGGGATATCGAGGCGCGCCTCGGCGGGACCTCCCTGACGCGGGACGCGATCGTCGATCTTACGAAGCGCCTCCGGTTTTGGCGCGCTTCCGCCGTCGCGGCCGGCGCGATCGCCGCCGCGCTGGCGATCGGCATCGCCCTGCAAGAAACGACGCGGCTCAGCGCGCCGCATCAATTCGTCGCAATCTTGCAAAAGAGCGCCGACCAGCCGGCCTTTGTCGTCACCGTCAATCTGGACGACCGGAGCTTGACCGTGCGCCCGGTCGCCGCTCCGCCGCAGGCCGACAAATCTTATGAATTGTGGATCATCGACGCCAAGCTTGGCGCGCCGCGCTCGCTCGGCGTCATCGATCAAAGCAACGTGACGGCCAATCCGAAGCTTCAAAGCTACGATCCGGCGATTGTCCAAAGCGCGACCTATGCGGTGACCATCGAGCCGCCGGGCGGGTCGCCGACCGGCCAGCCCTCAGGAGCGCCGGTGTTCGTCGGCAAGCTTATTCCGACCGGGCCTTAAGATGACGGCGAGCGGCGGGCTCGCCGCGCCGATCCCGGTTGGCGTCATCACCGGCTTTCTCGGCGCGGGCAAGACAACGTTCATCAATCGCTTGCTGCGCGACCCTTCGTTCTCCGGAACGATGGTGATCGTCAACGAGTTCGGCGAGGCCGGCCTTGATCATGCGCTGATCGAGAGGGCCGAGGGCGACGTGATCTTGCTCGCCTCCGGCTGTCTCTGCTGCTCCTTGCGCGGCGATCTCGTCG
>DATGHD010000080.1:0-5149 GCA_035308145.1 Roseiarcus sp. | reverse complement strand
AGTGCTTCTCCATATATTCCGACATGTCGATCCGCACCATCGCGGCCTCATCATCGAACAGGAACGCCGCGAGCGCCTTGGTCAGCTCGGTCTTGCCGACGCCGGTCGGACCCAAGAACATAAAGGAGCCGATCGGTCTGTTCGGGTCTTGCAGGCCGGCCCGCGCCCGGCGCACCGCCGTCGACACCGCGGCGACGGCCTCTTTCTGACCGACGACGCGCTTTGCGAGCTCGTCCTCCATCTTCAGGAGCTTGTCGCGCTCGCCTTCCAGCATCTTGTCGACCGGCACGCCGGTCCAGCGAGAGACAACCTGCGCGACATGGTTCGGCGTCACCGATTCATCGACCAGCGCATCGGCGGCCTGCGCCTCGGTGGCCGCGAGCTTCTTTTCGAGATCGGGGATCACGCCATAGGTCAATTCGCCGGCGCGCTGGTATTCGCCCTTGCGCTGGGCCTGGGCGAGCTCGCCGCGAGCGGCCTCGAGCTGTTCCTTCAGCTTCTGGGCTGCGCCGAGCTTGTCCTTCTCCGCCTTCCAGCGCGCCGTCAGCGCCTCGGATTGCTCCTCGAGGTTGACGAGCTCCTTGGTCAGCTTGGCGAGCCGATCCTTGGAGGCGGCGTCGGTCTCCTTCTTCAGCGCCTCTTGCTCGATCTTGAGCTGGACAATGCGGCGATCGAGCTCGTCGAGCTCTTCCGGCTTGGAATCGACCTGCATGCGCAGGCGCGAGGCCGCCTCGTCGACAAGGTCGATCGCCTTGTCGGGCAAAAAACGATCGGCGATATAGCGGTTGGACAAAGTCGCGGCCGCGACAATCGCGGCGTCGGTGATGTGGACGCCGTGATGCAGCTCGTATTTGTCCTTCAGCCCGCGCAGGATCGAGATCGTGTCCTCAACCGTCGGCTCGGAGACGAAGACCGGCTGGAAGCGCCTCGCCAGCGCCGCGTCCTTCTCGACGTGCTTGCGGTATTCGTCGAGCGTGGTCGCGCCGATACAATGGAGTTCGCCGCGCGCCAGCGCCGGCTTCAAGAGGTTGGAGGCGTCCATCGCCCCATCCGCCTTGCCGGCGCCGACCAGCGTGTGCATCTCGTCGATGAACAGGATGATCCCGCCCTCGGCGGCGGTCACTTCGTTGAGCACGGCTTTCAGCCGCTCCTCGAATTCGCCGCGATATTTCGCGCCGGCGATCAGAGCGCCCATATCGAGGGCGAGCAGCTTCTTATCCTTCAGCGATTCCGGCACGTCGCCGTTGACGATGCGTAGGGCAAGGCCTTCGACGATCGCCGTCTTGCCGACGCCCGGCTCGCCGATCAGCACCGGATTGTTCTTGGTCCGACGCGACAGAACCTGCACCGTCCGGCGGATTTCTTCGTCCCGGCCGATGACCGGGTCGAGCTTGCTCGCCCGGGCCGCCGCGGTGAGGTCGCGGGCGTATTTCTTCAAGGCGTCGTAGGCGTTTTCGGCGCTGGCCGAATCGGCCGCGCGACCCTTGCGCAGATCATTGATCGCCGCATTGAGCGTTTGCGCGGTGACGCCGGACGCTGCGAGAATTTTCGAAGATTCCGCGCCCTTCTCCATCGCCAGGGCGAGCAACAGGCGCTCGACGGTCACATAAGAATCGCCGGCCTTCTGAGCGATCTTCTCGGCGTTGTCGAAGACGCGCGCCATTGTTGGGGCAAGATAGATTTGCCCGGCGCCGGGTCCTTGCACCTTCGGCAGCTTGGCGAGCGCCAGTTCGGTCTGTTGCAGCGCGTCCCGCGAACGCCCGCCCGCCTTATCGATCAAGCCGGACGACAGGCCCTCGCTGTCGTCGAGAAGCACCTTGAGGAGGTGCTCGGGCGTGAACTGCTGATGGCCCTCTCTGATCGCCAATGATTGAGCGCTTTGGATAAACCCACGCGCGCGCTCTGTATATTTCTCCAAATTCATTAGATCGCCCCTTTCTTCGGCTCCCTCCCCTGCGCCCCGAAGCGACGCAAAGCGGACCAGACGATATGGATTGGCCGCGTCAGGCGGCCTGCCTTTATTTAGGCGGAGGGCAGCGGCTTCGAAAGGGGCTGAGATGGGGTTTTAGGCCGGATTTCACTGGCTTTGCGGTTAACCGTTCTCTTGTATAACTATTATCTTGAGCATCGGCCGCGCGGGCGAGGCGGAAGCGATGCCTTAAGGCCGCCGTCGCGGCCCATTCGCCGGGCGAGGACAAGTGGCCAAGGACCGCACCCAGGTCGCCATTATCGGGGCGGGTCCGTCGGGCCTTTTGCTCGCCCATCTCTTGGATCGCGCCGGCGTCGAGACCTTCGTCCTCGAGCGGCAGAGCCGCGCTTACGTCGAAGCTCGCATCAGAGCCGGGGTTCTCGAGCAAGGCACGGTCGATCTCCTTGACGAGGTCGGCCTCGGCGCGCGGATGAGACGCGAAGGCCTGCCCCATCGAGGCTTCGACCTCGCCTTTGACGGCGCCCGCCACCGCATCGATCTTTTTGGACTGACCGGCGGCAAACAGGTCATGGTCTATGGCCAAACCGAACTGACCAAGGATCTCGGCGACGTCCGCGCCCAGTCGGGCGCGCCGATTGTCTATGAGGCGGCGGATGTCTCGATCCAAGGGGTCGACGGCGACGCGCCGTCCATCCGTTACCTCACGCAAGGAGAGACGCACGAAGTCCGCTGCGATTTCGTCGCCGCGTGCGACGGCGGCCATGGCGTCGGCCGGCGCTCCGTCCCGATAAGCGAAGTCAAGACATTCGAGCGCGTCTATCCTTTCGGCTGGCTCGGGATTCTGGCCGATGTGCCGCCGTGCTCGCACGAATTGATCTATGCGCGGCATGAGCGCGGTTTCGCCCTCGCGAGCATGCGTTCGCCGACCCGCAGCCGCTACTACGTGCAATGCGCGATCGATGAAAAGCTGGACGACTGGCCGGACGAGCGAATCTGGGACGAACTGAAAATCCGCCTTGGTCCCGAGGCGGCGGCGCATATGACGAGCGGCCCGTCGATCGAAAAAAGCGTCGCGCCATTGCGAAGCTTCGTCGCGGAGCCGATGCGGTGGGGCAGGCTATTTCTCGCCGGGGACGCCGCTCACATCGTCCCGCCGACCGGAGCGAAGGGATTGAATCTCGCCATTTCCGATGTGCGCATTCTCGCGCGCGCTCTGGTCGCTTTTTGCAAGCGAAACGACGGCGCGCTCATCGATCGGTATTCTAGCGACTGTCTCGCGCGCGTCTGGAAAGCGGTGCGGTTCTCCTGGTGGATGACCCAGCTCATGCACAAATTCAGCGAGGGGGAGAGCTTCGAGACGCGCCTGCAGCAGGCTGAGCTCAGCTACCTGTTCGGCTCTCGCGCGGCTGCTCAGGCGCTTGCCGAAAACTACGTCGGCCTTCCGTTCACGCCGGCGTGAGGCGCGTTTGTTCGATTTTCCTCCCGCCGAGGAGCAGACCAAAAGCTCTTGCGGTTCCAGCAAAGCCGACACATTATCCTCACGCGGCTGGCGTAGGCTTTGCTTTGGCAAGGGGTTCGCGTCTCGCTTTCGGCGGGCCGCGGCGGCCGGCGGGATGGCTGGGAAGCGCGCATGCAGGAAAACGCGGTCGGTTATTATATCGACTTTATTGTCTATCCGGCGGTGCTCATCGTCTTGCCGCTCTATGCGGCGCTCTACGTTCATGACGGCAGCTTGACGTCCTGGCTCATCGCGACCGCCATAGGCGTGGCGCTATGGACCCTGACCGAATACCTGATGCATCGGCTCGTGCTGCACAATGTTCCTTATTTTAAGCGCATGCACGACGCCCATCACGAAAATCCCAAGGCGCTGATCGATACGCCGATCTGGGCCAGCATGACCATTCTCGTCGTCGTGGTGCTGACCCCGTCTTACCTTGCGTTTGGGCCTTGCATCGGCCTCGGCTTCACCTTCGGCATGACCCTGGGCTACGTCGCCTACAGCGTGACCCATCACGCCATGCATTTCTGGTCATTCCAGCACGACAGCTACCTTTACCGCTGCAAGCATCGCCATGCTCTGCACCATTATTCCGAGGTCGAGGGCAATTTCGGCGTGACCTCGCTGTTTTGGGATTATGTGTTCGGCACCGCTCTGCCGGAGCCGCAGCTTGATAAGCAGAGCCAGGCGCGGAGCGGCTAAGGCAGGGCGCAAGCTTGGCCCTTTCCTCCAGCGATCGTTGCGACTAAATAGCCCTCCGAACTCACCTTTTCGCCTTTGTCGCGCCCCGGCCGGGCGCGGGAGCATTGAATGGCCAAGGCCCGCACGCTTTACGATAAAATCTGGGACGACCACGTCATCGAGACCGGCCCCGACGGCCCGAGCCTCATCTATATCGACCGGCACCTCGTTCACGAAGTGACCAGCCCTCAGGCTTTCGAGGGGCTCAGGATGGCCGGCCGCAAGGTCCGCGCGCCGGAGAAGACGCTCGCCGTGGTCGACCACAATATCCAGACCACCGACCGCTCCAAGGGCATCGAGGATACGGAAAGCCGGCTGCAGGTCGAGCAGATGGCCGAGAACGCCCGTGAATTCGGCATCGAATATTATAATGAGCACGATCGCCGCCAGGGCATCGTCCACATTATCGGGCCGGAGCAGGGTTTTACGCTGCCGGGGACGACGATCGTCTGCGGCGACAGCCATACGTCAACCCACGGCGCCTTTGGCGCGCTCGCCCATGGCATCGGCACGTCGGAAGTCGAGCACGTGCTGGCGACGCAGACGCTGATCCAGTCCAAGGCAAAGAATATGCGCGTCACCGTCGATGGCGCGCTGAAAGACGGGGTGACCGCGAAGGACATCATCCTCGCGATCATCGGCGAGATCGGCACGGCCGGCGGCACCGGCCACGTCATCGAATATGCCGGCGAAGCGATCCGCGCCCTTTCGATGGAAGGCCGGATGACCGTCTGCAATATGTCGATCGAGGGCGGCGCGCGCGCCGGATTAGTCGCTCCCGACGACAAGACCTATGAGTACGTCAAAGGGCGCCCGTTCACTCCGAAAGGCGCGGAGTGGGATGCCGCAGTGGCGCGGTGGCAAATGCTTCCCACCGATGACGGAGCGGCGTACGATCGCGAAATCACGATTGACGCAAATGCGCTCGAACCGATGATCACGTTCGGAACGAATCCGGGAATGGGGATTTCGATTAA
>DATGHD010000079.1:0-2720 GCA_035308145.1 Roseiarcus sp. | reverse complement strand
GCCTTGCATGATCCCCTCCCTTTCTTGTGTTAGGGATACCTATCATGCCAACATGGCGAATGCAATCTCAGGAGCGCAGCAGCCTTTGCTCAGGTCATCGCGCGTTCGGCCCCGATTTCTGTCGTACGTTGGCGCGGCGGCGCCTGCCGCCGAACGGCCGCGGGAAGCGGTGGGAAACTCTCGCCGGCGTCTCGCGTTGGCTTGGAGCAACGAGCCTATCGACGTATTATGCCATAACGTGTATTTGGCGGGCCGAACGGATGCTGACAGTCTGGCCGGGTCGCCTGCGACTTAAAAGGCGGCCGAGAAGGGGTCGTAGTGAATGCCGCGCGATAAAGCCGCCATCGAAATCAATCCGCCGATGAGAGAAACCGCGCCCATTCGCCGCCGCAAGCTCTATGAAGAGGTGGTTTCGCGCCTCGAAGCGCTTATCCACGAAGAACAGCTCAAGCCCGGCGATCCGCTGCCTTCGGAGCGCGAGCTGATGCTGCATTTCGGCGTCGGCCGGCCGGCCATTCGCGAGGCTTTGTTCGCGCTCCATCGCATGGGCCTCGTGGTGGTCGCCAATGGCGAACGGCCGCGCGTCTCGAGCCCGACGCCGAAGACTTTGCTTGGCGAACTCTCAGGCGCCGCGCGTCTGATGTTGGCCAAGCCTGAGGGGATGCGCAACTTCCAGCAGGCGCGCGTTCTGTTCGAATGCGCGCTGGCGGAAGAGGCCGCGCGGGTCGCCATCCGCAAGGACGTGCTCGCGCTCGAAAAGGCGCTCGCCGCCAACAAGCAGGCGATCGGCGACAACGCGCGCTTCATGCGCACCGACGTCGCTTTCCACTTCGCGATCGCAACCATTCCGCGTAATCCCATCTATGTCGCGCTGCATGAGGCGATCGTCGAATGGCTCGTCGACCAGCGCAGCGTGTCGCTGCGCCGGGCCGGCACCGACCAAAGCGCTTTCGAAGCGCATCGCGAAATCTTCAAGGCGATCGAGGCTCGCGACGACGTCGCGGCCGGGCAGGCGATGCGTCGCCACCTCGAGGAAATCGCCGACCGCTACTGGAAGGTGAAGGAGAGCGAGCGATGACGCCGCTCGTCGTCTTGGTTGAGTTTCGCGTCGAGCCTAAGGATCATGACGAATTCCAGCGACTGCTCGCGGAAAACGCGGCGGCCTCGCGCAGGCGCGAGCCGGGATGCAAACAGTTCGACGTGCTGGTCCCCGAGGGCGCGCCGACCGGCGTCTTCATCCTCTACGAGATCTATGATGACGATGCAGCGTTCAAAGCTCATCTTCAATCCGATCACTACCTCCAATTCGAGAAGGTTTCGGCTGCGATGATCCTTGAACGGACGATCAAGCAGTTGCGTCTCGCTGAGGCGGAGCCTGCCGCGCCGCATTGGGCGCGCGTATGAGCGAGGCGGCTCCCGCTTGGCGTCGCGCCTATAATCTTGCCGCGATGCGCGAACTCGCCCGGCGCGCCCTGCCGCGTCCGGTTTTCGATTTCGCCGATGGGGGCGCCGAGAACGAGCAGACGCTTCGCCGCAACGAAGCCGCCTTCGCCGATGTCGCGTTCCTGCCGCGGCCGCTGAACGGCGTCAGCGATCGCGATCTTGCCGTCACGCTTTTTGGCAAGCGCCTGGCCTTGCCGGTGATGATCGGCCCGACCGGGCTCTCAGGGCTGTTCTGGCCGGCAGGCGAGCTTGCGGCGGCCCGCGCCGCCGCCGCCGCGGGCGCCGCCTTCTGCTTGAGCCACGGCTCGACCTGCACGATCGAGGATCTTGCGGCCGCGGGCGTTGCGCCCCGGTGGATGCAAGTGTTCATCTATCGCGACCGCGGCCTCACGCGCGAATTTGTCGAACGCGCGGCGGCGAGCGGCTACGACGCCTTGGTCTTGACCACCGACAATCAATTGGTCGGCAGTCGCGAGCGCGACATCCGCAACGGCTTCACCATTCCGCCGAAGTTTTCGCCGCTCGACATTCTCGCCATGGCGGCCAAGCTGCCCTGGCTGATCCGGATGGCGAAGACTTTGCCGACCGTGACTTTCGCGAACTACACGCGGCCGGGCGAAAAGGCCGACATCGGCACAATGGCCGCAAGGCTCGCCGGCATGCTCGACCCAAGCCTGTCGTGGCGCGACATTGATTGGCTGCGCGGCCTTTGGAAAGGCCCTTTCCTGCTCAAGGGCGTGCTGCATCCCAAAGAGGCCGCAGAGGCGGTCGCGCGCGGCGTTGATGGCGTGATCGTCTCAAATCACGGCGGCCGGCAGCTCGACGGCGCGTCCGCGTCATTCGACGCCTTGCCTGGGGTCGTTGAAGCCACCGCGGGAAAGATACCGGTGCTGCTCGACGGCGGCGTGAGACGGGGCGGCGATGTAGTGAAGGCGCTGGCGTTGGGCGCCTCGGCTTGCCTCATCGCGAGGCCGCATCTCTTCGGCTTGGCGGTCGCCGGCGAAGCGGGCGTCGCGCGCGTGCTCGAAATTCTTCGCCGTGAGATCGACCGGACGATGGGGCTGCTCGGCGTCAGCAAAATCTCGCAGCTTGGCCCCGATTTGATCGTCCGCTCTCGCGATTCAAGGGCTCGTTGAGCGGCGGCGCGGCACTGCGCTTCCCGCGCGATCGGAGATGGCGCGCCTCCGATCGGGTGTCGCTTAGACCAGACTACTGCGGCGCGGGCGTTGGCGAAGCCGCCGCCATGGTGACGCGCGCCTCGCCGCCCGCCGCAAAGC
>DATGHD010000078.1:0-9202 GCA_035308145.1 Roseiarcus sp. | reverse complement strand
CGCCCGCCTATGATGGGATGCGCATCGAAGGATTTTAAGCCTTCGCGCGAGCTTTTGGCGGCAATGCCCTGGCACAAAATTAAAACCTCGGCCTTAGTCTCACGAACAAAGGTCCAAATCGCGCTTAGAGCGTGCGGCGTTTAAACGGAATCCGTCGCTGTCTTTGCGAGGAGCGCAGCGAAGCAATCCATTCATAGAGCTCAGCCCTATGAGTGGATTGCGTCGCTTCGCTCTTAAATGACTTAAGCGGTTCTATTTCAAAGCAGCAAGCGCTAGACATGGGCCGACTATCGCCAGCTCTCCTGGTGACAGAATGGCTATTTAAGTTCCATAATATACCTTATGCGAATCACAGCGCATCCCAATACGCGACCTAGCGTCGCCTGCCCCGCGACGTATCCTCTGGTTTGCGGCTGGGACCCCTTCTGCTTCGAGCGACTCATATCCTGCCTGTCCCGGGCGGTCAGAAAGCCCCGAGCGCCCCGGCGCCCCAGGCAAGGACGGCGGCAATGGCGATGGGCGGCAAGACCGTCCGCCCAAACCAACCGGACGTCTGCGGCATCGGCGCGATGCTGGCGAGCGTCGCCACCGCTGGATTTTGCGGATCGTAGCGGACCTGAAGCTGACGCCCGACCGGATAGTCGGCGAGCAGCGCCTCGGCTTTCTTGCGCGCTGCGCCCTTGACAGTCTCGAAGCCCGGAATCTTGGACTGAGACCGCCAATGGCTGGCGCCCGGCGCCTCCATTCGCTGCCGGTAGTCGAGGCCGCGGACGGAATAGGCGATCTCGATGGTCGGCTGGTAATAGGGCTCCCTGTACATCTCCCCCGTCGAGCGGTTCCCCCAGTCCACCTCCTCGATTTCCGCGACGACGATCTTACCGGCGGTCTCCGCCGCGCCCGAGGGCGGGTCGGGGCGGCGGGCCAGGCTCAGGGCGAAAGCGCCGATCATGTAGAGCGCGAGAGTGAAGGCGATGACGGCATGGAGGACGTTGGCTTGGGGAAAGCGCGCGAGCACCCAGGGCGCGATGAGCGGCGCGCCATAGACGATCGCAAGGGCCATGGCGAGGGGTACGGCGGCGATGAACAGGAGCTGGCGCAGGAAGGCGGAATTCGCCCGCGGCTCCAGCAGGCATTCGGTCGGATCCTTCGGGTTGTAGGCGACCTGGACAAGGGCGCCGACCGGGTATTTCCGGACCATCGCCTCGATGCTCACCCCGGCATATTCGGTGTTCAGCCCGATCCGGACGCCGACATAGGAGGCGGCGCCGACGCGGAAGCGGTATTCGACGTCGGGAATGTTGTCGAGCCGGGTCGGCTCCCTGCCGAAACGCTGCCGGCGGGGCTGGATCGCGGATTTCGTCACCGCGCCCGCGACCTTCGGCCAGAACCGGACTTGGATTTCCTGCCGGGCCTTGAAGCCGATCAGGAGCGCGATCAGAAGCGCCACGCAGACCAAGAAGACGGTCCAGGATTGGAGATAGACGGTCAGTGGAACCGTGAGCGCTGCGACGCCGCCGATCCATTCCATGGCGCCGGGCGAATAGGTCGTCTTGCCGGTCTTCGACTCTTTGGTGGCGCGCTTGTCGCCCCGGCTGCGCGACCACAGCGCGCGCCAGGCGTCGCCGTCTGAGAGGAAATCGGTCAGGATGTCCTTGGCCTGGTCCGGCTCGATAGCGACCTCGGAGAGATGGCGAATCTTCTGCGCGTCGTTGCCGTTGGCCAGTTTGTAGAGGCCGTCGTCGTCGGGGACGAGCTCCAGATAGAAGCCGTCGGGGCGCGTCAGCTGGAGGTACCAGTCCTTCCGGCCGGACTGCCCGTCGACGGCATGCGCAATATCATCGGCCTTCGGCTCGGCGACGACGTCGCCGTTGACGTCCAGTTCCATGGCGCCCCTCCAGCCGGTTGCGGCGCGGAAGTCCCAGGCAAACGCCGGTTATCGTTCGCGTTCGGCACGCCCGCGGCCGACGCATGTTGCCGCGTTCGCGAGAAATCCGCCAGACGGCCTTACCGAAATCGAATTCTTTTGCGGAGCGCGCGCCGCGCCTCGCCGGGGCAAGCGAAGGTCAGCGCCATGAACTTCGATGCGGCGGCGACCCTCGGCCATCCATCGTACCCGACATCCATTGACGGGGCCCTACGCGGCTCCAGCCCCTGCCGCCGGCGCTTGCGCCATCAGCACCTGCCCGGTCCTCTTAAGATCGCCCGTTATCCCGCGCCATTCGGCCGCGACCATGAATAGCGTCCGGCCCGTCCGGCCCGCCCAGCGCGCAGGAAAAGCAGCCGCGATCGAGAATGATCGTCTCGAGAACCTCGCCGCCTTCGCGAACCCGAACGCAGCGTTTATTGGGCACGTCGGCGTACCAAACTGCGCCTTCGGCGTCGAGCGCGATGCCATCCGGAACGCCGTCGCCGAGATCGGCCCAGACGCGCCTGTTCGAGAGGCCGCCGTCAGCGCTGATGTCGAAGGCGGTGAGCTTCTTGCCATAAGATTCGGCGACGATCAGCGTCGCATTGTCGGGCGTGACCGCCATGCCGTTGGGAAAGGCGACGCCGTCGGCGACCTGCCGCGTCTTGCCGTCGGGAGTGACGACCGCAACGATGCCCGGCTTGAACGCGCCGCCAGGAAAATCGAAGCCGATATTATTGACATAAGCCGCCCCGCGTCCGTCGACGACGATTTCATTCCACGCCTTGTCGGAGAGGCCGCCGAGCTCCGCGTAAGTCGACAACGCGCCGTCGGGCTTAAGGCGCAAGATATGACGCTCATTGGCGATCAGGAGCTCGCCGCTTGGCAGCCAGTCGAAGCAAAAGGGAAACGCCGGCAGACGGAGGATAACCTCCCGCCTACCTTCGAGGTCGACTGCGATGAGTTGTCTTGCGCCCCAGTCCGAGAACCAAAGCCGATTGTCGCGCCAGCGCGGCGACTCGCCGAGCACGACGTCGCCGATCAGTATATTTGCTTGCGGCGCGGCGCGCTCTACGGTCGGCATCACAACCTCTTGGGAATCTCAGTTCAGCGCGATGAGCGCATTCCAAGGACGCACGCGATCGCTCGATTCCGACAAATGTTCGGGGCCGGTCGCAAGGTTGTCAGCATAGTCGGGCTTCACTATAACGCCCCGGTCGGAGTGTAGCGCAGCCCGGTTAGCGCACTAGTCTGGGGGACTAGGGGTCGTGGGTTCGAATCCCGCCACTCCGACCACTTAACCCTGGGCGACGCGACGATACGACGCCCTCAAAACGGGGTGCGCTTGGCTACCGCTCAGAGGTTCTTTTCGGCTTTCGTCACCCTGCCCGACCTTGCGTCAGGATGCGTGAGGCTTCGGCAAGATCGATGAGCGCGGCATGGAGCGCCTCGCTCTCGGCGGCCGACACGCCCGCCTCGCCCGCCTGCAAGGGCGCGTCGTCCTGGCCTTCGGGGCGTCCCGCGTCGACGCGGAGCCCCTGCCCGGCAAGCTCGTCCGCCGGCGGCTTGGCGACATAGGCGCGCGGCCCTTGCTCCTTGAAGAGGCGCTGGACGCCCTTGATCGTGTAGCCTTCCCCGTAGAGGAGCTGCTTGATCGCGCGCAACAATTCGACGTCGTCGGGCCGATAGTAACGCCGCCCGCCGCCGCGCTTTAAGGGCTTGATCTGCGGAAAGCGCGATTCCCAGAAGCGCAGGACGTGCTGCGGCAAATCCAGGCCCTCTGCGACTTCGCTGATCGTTCGGAAAGCGTCCGGGCTCTTATCCATCGATCCTTATCTCCGGCGCCTATCGCGGGGTTCGGCCTCAGTCGCCCGCCTTATCGCTCGCCGTTCCGCCGTTAATCCGCGCCTTCAGCACATTCGAAGGCTTAAACACCATGACGCGTCTGGGGAGGATCGGGACTTCCACCCCCGTCTTGGGATTACGGCCGATCCTTTGTCCCTTCGATCGCACGATGAACGAGCCGAAGGACGATAGTTTGACCGACTCGCCGCGCACTGCGGCCTCGCAGACCTCATCGAGAACCATTTGCACCAAGTCGGACGACTCAGTTCGCGAAAGTCCCACACGTTGATACACAGCCTCTGACAAATCGGCGCGCGTGATCGTGCGCCCCGAATGGCGTTCGATTTTCTGCTCGGACATGCCAATCCCCAACATCTTGGCCGGCCGTTGCGCCGAGCCATCCGCCTTTGCCGCCCCGCTGCGGCGACGATTTCATTCTCGAAACCCCGACCTCTCAGAGTTTAGAGCATTTTCGCCGGAATTGAACACCTCAGATTGTCAGAGAAGCATGAAAATTGAAGGAATTCAATGGCCTATATTTAGATAGGCACAGGCTGCATGGATCCACCGGGACGCAATCGCCGCTCAATTAGGCCAAATCGCCGCCTTCTTGCCCGCCACGGCCGAAAAAGCCTCCGCGACTTAAGGCGTCCCATGCATGCGGCCTTGTGTTTGATCTTGCTTGCTGTAGAGGCGACCGGATTGTTGGCGGGGAAAAGCGCGATGAGCGAGACGTCGAGAGTGGCGGTGGTGACAGGCGCGTCGCGCGGCATTGGGCGCGCCGTCGCCCTGGCGCTCGCCGCGGCGGGCGCTCACGTGATCGCGTTGGCGCGCACGCAAGGGGCGCTCGAAGAGCTCGACGACGAGATCAGGAAGCTTCGGCCGGACGAACCGAGCCCCGCCACTTTGGCGCCGGCCGATTTGCGGGATTTTGCCGCCATTGACCGGCTCGGGCGGGTGATCTTCGAACGATGGGGCCGGCTTGACGCGCTTGTCGGGAACGCAGGAATTCTCGGGCCGATCATGCCCCTGCATCACGTTGACCCCAGGCAATGGGAAGACGCGCTGGCGGTCAATGTGACGGCCAACTGGCGGCTGATCCGCGCGCTCGACCCGCTGCTGCGCGCTTCGCAGGGAGGGCGGGTCGCGATGGTCTCGTCCGGCATCGGCCATCGCGCCGATTTTCGCGCTTATTGGGGCCCCTATGCGGTGTCCAAGGCCGCGCTCGACGCGCTTGTGCGCACTTACGCGGCTGAGACCGTGAACACCTCCAACATCAAGGTCATGGCGGTCAATCCAGGCGCGCTGCGCACCGCGATGCGCGCTGAGGCCATGCCCGGCGAAGATCCGATGATATTGCGAACGCCCGAGGAGCTCGCGCCGAAGATCGTCGAACTCTGCTCGCTCGCATGGTCCGAGACCGGCAAGCTCTATGATTTTCCGCGCGGGGAAGTTCTATCCTTTCGCGCTCCGGCGTGACGGCGCAGGATTTCTGCTTGCGCCTGACGCGGGTTAGCCTATAAGGCGCGTTTCTCGATGGTCCCGCTGGGGGCTGAACGGAAGCCTCGCCTTACCGCGAGGGGGCTTGGGTCCAAAGATCGCGAAGCCGGCTTCCCGTGTTCCCGCCTTCGAAATGATCCGCTCGAGCCTTCGGGGCTCGGAGGGCTCTGCGCGGGACTTTCGTTCGAAAGAGAAAGGCTCATCCATGGCTCTGTACGAGCATGTTTTTCTGGCGCGGCAGGACGTCACCGCCCAGCAAGTCGAGGCGTTGACCGAGCAGCTCAAAGGGGTCATCGCCGCGCAGGGCGGCAAGGTCGGCAAAGCCGAGTATTGGGGCGTGAAGTCCCTCGCCTTCCGCATCAAGAAGAATCGCAAAGCGCATTTTTCACTGCTCAACATCGACGCGCCCGCGGCGGCGGTTGCCGAGATGGAGCGCCAGCTTCGGTTGAACGAAGACGTCATCCGTTTCCTCACTTTGCGCGTTGACGAACATGAAGAGGGACCGTCGGCGATGTTGCGCAAGCGTGACGACGCCGACCGCGATGATCGCGGCGACCGGCGTGGTCCCCGCCCCGATCGCGGCGACCGGTTTGATCGCGGCGACCGGCCTCGCCGTCCGCGCGATGACGCCGCCCAGCCCGGAGCTCTCTAAATGTCCATCGCGCCCCGTCGTCCCTTTTTCCGCCGACGCAAGACCTGCCCGTTCTCCGGACCCAACGCGCCGAAGATCGACTATAAAGATACGCGTCTGCTCTCGCGCTACATCTCGGAGCGCGGCAAGATCGTGCCGTCGCGCATCACCGCGGTCAGCTCCAAGAAGCAACGCGAACTTGCGGCGGCCATCAAACGGGCAAGGTTTCTGGGCCTCCTGCCCTACGTGATCCGATAGAAATGCGCTTGGCGCTTCTGGGCGTCTTGCGCTAGAGGTTCTAAAACGTCACGCGCCGGATAGGCCGGCGCGCAATGGCTGAGCGAGGCGAACTCAACGACCTCGCTCTAACCGCCGCTCGGCGCGGGACAGCTCGACGATGATACAACGCATTGTCATAGCGATTGGCGCAGGCGTGGTCGCCGCGCTGCTCTTTGCCGCGATGGTGGCGAAGGGCACGCTCGTCGCAACGACGCTCGCCGGTCTTGCGCCGTTGCCGATCGTCATCGCCGGTCTCGGCTGGGGCGTCGACATGGGCGCGGTCGCGGCGATTGTCGCAAGCGCCACGGCGGCCGCCATCGTCGATATTCCGTCGGCGGCGTTTTTCGGCGCCTCGATCGCCCTGCCGGCCTGGATCTTAAGCGCGTTTTCGACGACGCGCTTCGCTATTTTCGGCGCAACCGACGGCGGCAAGCGGAACGCGGCTTGGACGCCGGTCGGCTTCGTCGTCGGCGCGGCGGCGCTCATCGGCATGCTGATCGGATTTGGCGCGCTGCTGTGGCTCATCAATGTCTATGGGGGCTATCAGAAGAGCGTGGATGAGCTTGTCGCGCGCTTTGCTCCGGACATCGAGCAGGCTCTCGATCAAACCGCCTCGCTGCCGTCGGGAATCACGGTCAAGGACTACGCTTCGCTCGTGGTGCGCCTGACGCCGCTGATGCTTGCGGTGGTGTTTTTTTTCGTACTCTGCGCCAATCTCTACCTCGGCGCTCGCGCCGCTCAGGTGTCTCAGGCGCTGAAACGGCCCTGGCTGAACCTCCCTGAATCTCTGGTCCTGCCGCAGGCGATGAGCGTCGCGCTCGTTGTGGCCCTCGTCCTCGCATTCGCGCTTGGCGACCCGGCGCGTCAGGCGGCGTGGATCGTTGTCGGCGTGTTGACCGCCGCCTACGCTCTGCAGGGCCTAGCGCTCGCGCATGCGCTCACGCGCCGCCTGAGCTATCGAAATCCGCTTTTGTTCGCCCTTTATTTGACCTGCGTATTGACGCGCGGCTGGGCGTTGCCGGTCATTGCGATGGCGGGCCTTTTGGAGAGTTTTCTCGCGCTGCGCGCCAAGCGCGTCGCGGCGGCGAACGTCAAGCCTTGAAATCCAATTTAAAGCCAAGAGAAGGAGAAGACGATGGAAGTTATTTTGTTGGAGCGCGTGGCGAGGCTAGGACAAATGGGCGAGACCGTGCGCGTCAAGGACGGATTTGCGCGCAACTTCCTGTTGCCGCGCGGCAAGGCTCTGCGCGCGACCGAAGCCAACAAAAAAAAATTCGAAAGCCAGCGCCAACAGCTCGAGGCGCGCAATCTCGAATTGAAGAAGGACGCGAGCGCCGTCGCCGCCAAGCTCGACGGTCAGAGCTTCGTGATCATCCGCCAGGCCGGCGAGACCGGGCAGCTCTATGGCTCCGTCTCGAGCCGCGACGTCGCCGAGGCGATTACCGCCGCGGGCTTTTCGGTCAGCCGCAGTCAGATCGCCCTTGTACAACCGATCAAGACGCTGGGCTTGCACAAGACGCCGGTTCAGTTGCATCCGGAAGTTGCGGCCAATGTGACGATCAATGTGGCGCGCTCGCAAGAGCAGGCCGAGCGTCAAGCCAAGGGCGAAGACCTGACGGTGCGCGAGGAAGCGTCGATGGACGAGCTCGGCCTCGAAGTCGGCGCCGCGCTTGCGGAAGCCCCGCCGCCGCAGGGCTGATCAATCGTTTTTCGCCGGCGCGCTTGCCGGCGAAAGCGCGCCGGCCGTCAGACGAAGCGAAACTCGCTGATGTGCTTGTACTCTTCGTCTGGCCGCAGCACGCAGGATGGGAAGTGCCGGCGGTTCGGGGCGTCGGGAAACACCTGCGGCTCCAGGCAAAGTCCTGCGTGGGGGCCGTAGTGCGCGCCGTCGAGACCGGGAACCGGGCAGTTCAACTTGGCGGCGTCATAGAATTGGACGCCGGGCTCGCTCGTCCAGAGCTCCATCGCGAGATCGTTCTTCGGCGAGCGCAGTCTCGCCGCAGGCGCGAGACCGTCGACGCCCGGCCGCGAAGACAGTACGAAGTTGGTGTCGTAGGCCTGTCCGGATGAGGTGCGGATCGCGCGCGGCGCGCGAAAGTCGTAGGGCGTGCCCGCGACCGTGCGGATTTCGCCGGTCGGGATCAAATCAGGATCGGTCGGCGTATAGAAATCCGCATTCAGCAAGAGCTCGTGATCGAGAATGTCGGGCGAACCATCGAGGTTGAAATAAGCGTGCTGGGTCAAATTAACGATCGTCGGCCGGTCGCAGGTGGCGCTGATCTCGACGCGCAACGTGGCCGGCTCCTCGAACCGATAGATGCAGACGGCGTCGAGATTGCCCGGAAAGCCGCCGTCGCCGTCGGCGGAGCGCAAAGAGAGCGTCACGGACGATGCGTCCTGCGCGACGACCTTCCAGGGCCGCTTGCCGAAACCGTGAGGGCCGCCATGCAGCGTGTGCTTCTCGCCCGACTTGCGGTCGAGGACATATTCAGTTCCGTCCAGCGTGAAGACGCCGTTG
This sequence comes from Roseiarcus sp., assembly GCA_035308145.1. GTDB lineage: Bacteria > Pseudomonadota > Alphaproteobacteria > Rhizobiales > Beijerinckiaceae > Roseiarcus. Next base: position 523 of record DATGHD010000078.1, on the reverse strand, counting down.
GCGATGCGGTTGGCGAACCGGCCGGGCACGGCGCCGAAGCTCGGCGAATGGGCTTGATAATCGGGTATGGAGTTGAGGCCGAGCGTGACGCGTTGGTAGCCGACCCGCGTCGGAATGATGAGATCGCGGATGACCGCGCCCCAATTCAGGATTTTGGCGCTGGCCCCGGCTTTCGAGGCGATGGCGATTTCGACGATGGGCACGCCTTCGGCTTCGCCGAACACTCGCATATTCATGACGCGCACCCTCGCCGCTTCGCTTGCGAAGATGGCTTATTCAATCCGCGAGGTCAAAGCGCCGCAAATCTAAACCGTCGCCATGTTAGGCTTTATGACCGCGATTCGAAGCTGCAAGGCTCAAGAAGAAGAAAAGAACGCTAAGCCCACGATGGACAACGACCTTTTCGGCGACAACAATCGACCCCGCCGCGGCGCTGACAAGGCGCGCGCGCCTGCCCCAAAGACGAGCGGCGCGCGCACGCCGGGCGAAAGCGGCTATACCGCCGCCTCAATCGAGGTTCTCG
>DATGHD010000077.1:0-3225 GCA_035308145.1 Roseiarcus sp. | reverse complement strand
ATCCGCCATCGGCGTCGATGTATTATAACAATACCGGTCCTTATTGAGACCGGGACGAGCAGCGGACTGACGGGGAGGCGCGGCCGCGCCTCCCCTTTGTTTTTGGCTCACGGATAGAGCCGCTGGCTCCGCCAAGGGGCGTTCGGCGCGCTGCGAGTGAACCGAACCCGATCATGCAGGCGGAAGGGACGATCGCGCCAGAACTCGAATTCCACCGGCGTGAGCCGATAGCCTCGCCAATAGGGCGGACGCGGCACATCGCCGATCGCGAATTTCGCCGCGTAGAAAGCGATCGCTTTTTCAAACGCGAACCGGCTTTCCAGCGGTCGCGATTGCTGGCTCGCCCAAGCGCCGATTCTGCTGTCGCGCGGCCTGCTCTTGAAATAGGCGTCGGCCATATCGTCGCTCACATGCGCGATGGCGCCGCGCAGGCGAATCTGCCGGCGTAGCGACTTCCAGTGAAACAAGGCGGCGGCCTTCGGCGAAGCGGCGAGTTCCCGGCCCTTGGCGCTCTCTTCGTTGGTGTAAAAGACGAGGCCGTTCTCATCGAAATGCTTGAGCAGCACCATGCGGGCGTTGGGCAGCCCATCAGGATCGACCGTCGCCAATGTCATGGCTTCAGGATCGTTCGGCTCGCTCGCCCGCGCCTCTTCAAACCATTGCTCGAAAAGGGCGATTGGATTCAGCGCTTGAGTAAAGTCACCGGACGTTAACTCATTCAAGGCGAAATCTCCGGAATCTTAAAGATGGGCCGGCCGACGCGCGCCGGGATAATATGATCCATTCCGACAATCCAGGCGAGGGATCGAGCCAAGCCAAGGCGGTTCTTCTGAAACGAGTTTACGCCCTGGCGGCGGGCATAATCGCCGTGTCTCTTGCTGGCTGCTCGATGTCGTTCCCAATGCAATCGCTGCTCGCCCAGGATACGACCGGATCGATTCGACCAAAATCGTCGCCGATCTCAGCCGACCTTGACGCCGCAGATTGGCGGATCGCCGAGCCCAAGCTGGTTCAGGCCTTGAATGCGGACAATACCGGCGCGACGCATTGGTCCAATCCTGATTCCGGACGCAGCGGCGCTTTCCAACCGGTCGCCAGCCAGTTCAATCGAGACGGTCACGCCTGCCGGGCCTTTGTCGCTCGGGTCGACGGCGTCGACCATTCCACCACGGTCCAGGCGATCGGGTGCCTTGTGGCAAGTGATGAGGTCCTAGTCGATCAGGTTCAGCCTTGGAAGGCGATCTGAGCGCCGCCTCTCAGCCCCTTGCGTCTTGCCGGGCCGAGGCCCAAATAATTGACGAGACAAGCGGCGTCTGAGCCTAAACGGGCAGGCGCCCGAGGCTGGGCTCATCCATGCGCGACCCCTATGAAGTGCTCGGGCTTGCGAAAACCGCAAGCGCGGCGGAAATCAAGTCGGCCTATCGGCGGCTTGCCAAGAAGTTTCATCCCGACCAGAGCAAGGAGCCTCGGGCGAAGGACAAATTCGCCGAGATCAACTCCGCCTACGAAATCGTAGGCGACGAGAAGAAACGCGGCCAATTCGATCGCGGCGAGATCGACGCCGAAGGCAAACCGCGTCACCCGGGCTTTGAAGGTTTCGAAGGCTTTGGGGCCAGGCGCGGACGCGCTCGTCAAAGCGCCGGACCGGATTTTTCGCATTTCAGCTTCGACTTCGGCGACAGCGAAGGGGCCGGCGGGGCGGCGACGGGCATCGATCCCGACATTCTTTCCGAACTCTTCGGCGTTCGCTCGCCAGGCAGAACAACCCGCCAGCAGCGAGGCGAGGACGTGTCGGTTGTCGCCACGGTGCCCCTGGCTTTGGCGGCGGCGGGCGGCTCGGCGCGGGTGACGCTTCCGACCGGCAAGACCTTGGACGTCGCCATTCCCGTCGGGGTGGAAGACGGCAAGCAGATCCGTCTGAGAGGCCAGGGCCAGCCCAGTCCCCGCGGCGGACCCGCGGGCGACGCGCTGATCACGATTCACTACGCGCCGCACCCGCTCTTCAAGGTCGAAGGGCGAGACTTGCGGCTCGATCTGCCGATCACGCTCTATGACGCCGTGCTCGGGGCAAAAGTGCGCGCGCCGACCCTCAACGGCGAAGTCGAGATTACTATTCCTCAGGGCGCAAGCAGCGGCCGCGTTTTGCGGCTGCGAGGCAAGGGCCTGCCCGCGGCGGCAGAGAGCGCGCAAGGCGATCTTCTGGCGACGCTTCGCATCGTGCTGCCCTCGGAGCCCGACGCCGATCTCGAGGCCTTGATGCGCGGATGGCGCGACAAGAAGCCCTATAATCCGCGCGCCGGCATGGGCTGAGCGCCGTCTCTTTTCTCCGTCAAAAAAGAAATCCCGGCCGACGTACCGTCGGCCGGGATTTTTGCTTAGAAGAAACGGAAAGCTGACGTCGACCGCCTCACATCTTCTTCTCTTCCATCTTCTTCATCTCATGATGCTGATGGTGGCGATGGTGATAATGGTGATGATGGTGGTGGTGATGATGCATCACCGGCGTGGCCTCGGCGGGCTTGGTATCCTCAGCCAAGGCAGGCGCCGCGGCAAGGCCGATCGCCACAACGGCCGCCGACAAAACGATCTTGATCATTGTTGCTTTTCCCCATGTCCCCAAGATTGAGGATGAGTCGGTAATTGCCGGCGCCAAGATGAACCAATGGTGAACGGGGAGAGGTTTTCATAAACCATGGCGACCGTGATGCTCAGGCGCGGGCATCCGCGCGCCGCGCCGGCTGATCGGATGGTTAAGGCAAATATCGTTGTAAAATCAATATCTTAGTGAGGATCGGGAGCAGCGGTGGCGATGCGCGCAAGCGTCTCCAAACGGGGCGCATCGACGCATCCGACGATCGTCAAAGTGGCGGGCCCCAAAGCGGGCAAAGCAAGAGCCGCGGCGCCGTCGCGCGGGGACGCGAAAGCCTCATGAGGGGGCGCCGATTCGCCCGGTTCGATGATCAAGCCGATGCGCTCGTCGTCGCCGTTCTGATAAAGCACAAACGCGGCCGGGCTTTCGGCGCCGGGCGTGACGCGACCGCCCACCAAGGTAAAACCGGCTTCGTCAAGCTTTGGGACAGCGATCGGAGCGGCGAGTTGCGTCTTTAGCCATCGCTCGAGCGCTGCGGCGTCGTTCGTCGCGATTTCGACCGCTTGGCCGTGGTTGTTCGCGTAAGTACGATAGGCCGCGAAGGCGGCGTCGGCGAAACGCGTCGCACGGTCGCC
>DATGHD010000076.1:0-22822 GCA_035308145.1 Roseiarcus sp. | reverse complement strand
TCGCTCTAGCCGGCATCTATAGGAATATAGGCGAGACCTATAGCCAGATGCATCAATACGCCGATGTCGTCGCCTATGAGGAGGCCGCGATGGCGCTGGGCGGCAAGGTTGCGGATGAAGTGCTGCTGTGCGACGGCTACGAAAAGCTGAAGAAATATGACGAGGCGGTACGTGCATGCGCTCGCGCTGTCGAAGAGACCGGCAGTTTACGGGCGCGCTACTGGCGCGGCCGCACGTTGCGCGAAATGGGCAATCCCGACGCGGCGCTACCCGACTTTATTGCGGTCGCTGATTCCGAGGACTATTATCGGTCCTATGCCGCGATAGAGGTATCGATGATCTATTTCAATCGTCATAACGATCAAAGCGCGTTGGACGCATTGAACAAATATGCTTACCTCTATGATGTCGAGGCCACCGGCAAGAGCGACGTGGCTGTTGCCTACAACAATCGTTGCTACGCTTATATGCAATTGGGCGAGCTCAAAAAGGCTCTGGACGACTGCACGGCGTCGCTCAAGTACGACAGCCTTCCCGACGCTTACCGCAAGCAGCAGGAATTGATTAAGCGCCTAGACGAGAAACAGACCGGGCTATAGGACCAGCGCCTCCCTCCGGCCTAACCGATCTGTTCGGTATCGCCTTGGGAAAAAATCGTCCCTACGCCGCCTCTTCGACCTTCACGCGTTCGCCGGCAGGATAGCGCAGCACCTCGACCGACGACGCGACCTCGCTGCGCGCCTCCTCCGCTTCGGCGGCGATACGGTTCGCCGGCGCGACGATGATCAGCTCGTTGGTCAATTCAGCGACGATCAATGCCGCCTCCTCGCGCCAATCCGAGGCGTGGGCGACGACGAATTCGTAAGTCTCGGCGAGCGCGATCAGGACTTCGTCGAGGCCGTCGTCGAGTTTGGCGTCGCTGCCGAAGGGAATGACGTCGAGATGAGAATTCGGATCGCGATGCAGCGCCGCCTCGAAAGTCGCCTCGCCGGAGAGCACATCGCTCAAGCCCACCGGCGGCGTCAGAGACTCGCTGTGCAAGATTTCCGCAACGCCGGGCCGCATCTCGCTGAGGTCGATCAGCACCGTCTTCGCTTTGCTCGCAAGAAGGCGGGCGAGGTCCACCGCGACCGGCTGGGCGTGGCCGTCGCCGACGCCTGCGATCAAGGCGAATTGCGTCTCGCCCCGCGCGACGCGTCGCTCGAGGCGTCCGGCTAAATCGGCGAGGCTTGCAAATTCGGCGTGGAGGGGCGGCGGCGTCTCAGCGAACCTTTCGCCGCTCACGGGTTGCGGCGTTTCGCGCGGCTCATCGCGAGCTTCGGCGCGCGCGGCGCGTGGCTTACGAACCACCGGCGCTTGCTCGCCCTCGGCGAGAAGCGCCGCGGAGGCCGCAACCGCAGTCGAAAGGAGGAAGCCAGCCAAAGTCCCGAGCACGAGCGTCTCGAGCTTCTTCGGGAAGGTTGGACTGCGCGGCGTGTCGGCCGGCGCGATAATCCGCGCATCCGGCGGGGCGGCGTTGTCGGCGTCTCTCGCGATCGCCTCGCGATATTTCTGCTCGTAGGATTCGAGTTGGCCGCGCGCGGAGTCGGCGTCGAGCTGCAGCGCGCGCAGTTGCACGTCATCGACGTTTCCGGAGGCAACGGTCTTTGCTTGCGCCGCGAGGGTCGCGGTCAAGCTTGCGACGTGATCGCCCGCCTCGCGCGCCTCGTTCTCGAGCGCCCGCGCCGTTCTTTCGGCCGCGGCGCGGATTTGCGCGTCGAGTTCGGCAAGCTGCGCCTCCAGCTCCTTCATGCGGGGATGGCCAGGCAGCAAAGTACGAGACTCCAAGGCGATTTGCGCCTTTAGCGCGATCCTTTGCTCGGAGAGGCGACGAAGAGAATCGTCGCGAGAAAGATCGGGATCGTCGCCGAGTCGCCCCTGCCGCGTCAGGTTTCGCAACATTTGCGCTTTGGCTTCGGCGGCGGCTTGCGCCGAACGGGCGTTGGCCAGCTGGGCGTTGATGTCAGCGAGTTGCTGGCTCGGCGCGGTGATGTTGGCGCCGGTCGAGAGCAGGCCCGCCTCGCTCCGGAAGGCTTCCACTTTGGCGTCGGCGTCGGCCACTTTGCCGCGCAATTCGCTGATCTTGCCGGCGAGCCAGGCGCTCGCGGCCTTGGCCGCGTCCTTCTTCGCCTCCTCCTGCGCGTCGAGGAAGAGTTCGGCGACCACATTGGCGCCGCGCGCAGCGAATTCAGGGTCCTGTGAGACGAACTCGATCTGCAGGACGCGAGTCTTGGCGACGGGAAAGACGGTGAGATGGGCGAGGAACGTCTCGACCATCCGGTCCTCGGCTGTCCGCGCCGATTGTCCGCGCCCAAAGCTCAAAAGAGAAAGCGCTGCTTCGATTGGCCCTCCGGCGGCGTTGAACTCGTCGCGATGGGCGAGATCGAGCTTGACGATCGCCTTGCGGGCCAGCGTGGTCGAGGCGATCGCCTCGGCTTGGCTTTGAACGGCCTCGGAGTCGATCGTCGGCGCCTGCTCAGGCGTCGCCTTCTCGGGCCTGGTGTAATAGCTCTCCTGATTTTCGAGGAGGACCTTGGCGACGCCCGTGTAGCGCGGATGAACGAGGATTATGAAGGCGAGCGAAGCAAGAAGCGCGGCGACGGTCGGGATGATGATCCAATATTTCCGGCGCGCGACGCCGGCGAGCAATCGCTTAAGATCGATCGCCTCGTCGGCCGCGCGGTCTTGAGTCCACTGGCTACTCATCCATCACTCCGGGCCTCTACGCGGCCTTCGTCGTTTATCGACGATTAAGGTTGCCGGCTGGTTAAGCCCCTGAGCGAGCAGCAGCCTTCCGTAGCAGCGGCAAAACCGACGTTTTGGCTGTTGGCGTTTCGTTAACCATGCGCGGCTAGACATGAGGGACGAGAAATCGCTTGTGAGCGGCTCGATCAATGCGGAAATTGTCCATAGTTTTCATTCTGCTCGCGGCCTGCGCGTTGGCCGGCTGCGCGGGTCAGCCCTATGGCTACGACGACCTTTTCCGCGCGCAGCTCAACGCGCCCTATCGTTTGGCGAGCGGCGACAGGATTCGCGTGATCGTCTTCGGGCAGGACAACCTCTCCAACTCTTATTCGGTGGATAGCGCCGGCAACATTTCGATGCCCCTGATCGGGCCGGTAAGGGCGTATGGGTTCACCGTGGAAGAGCTCGGACATGAGCTCGAAGCGGACCTTCGCAACGGCTATTTGCGCGATCCTAAGGTTTCCGTCGAAGTCGAAGCCTTCCGGCCGTTTTTCGTGCTCGGAGAGGTGCAGACCGCCGGCCAATATCCATTCATCAACGGGATGACCGTTCAAAACGCGATCGCCGTCGCGGGGGGGTTTTCGCCGCGCGGCTATCAAGGCGGCGCCGATATCACCCGCATCGTTAACGGTCGCCCGATAACGGGCTGGGTTCCGCTCTCTTTTCCGGTCAGACCCGGCGATACGGTCACTGTTCGGGAACGCTTCTTTTAGGTTATCGCCCTATTGATGGGGACCTTGGAGATTCCAGGAGTCCTTAAAAGCGATGAACGCCGCGCGATACGCAGAAGGCCGCTCGTTGCGCATCATGCATGTCTTTCGCGCGCCGCTCGGCGGCCTGTTTCGTCATGTGATCGATCTCGCTGGCGAACAGATCGCGCGCGGCCATGAAGTCGGCCTTTTCTTCGATAGCGAGATGCGCACCGAACAAGCCGAGCGCGCCCTCGCCCGTATCGGCGACGGCCTTGCGCTTGGCGCGCGCGGCTGCCCGATCAAGCGCAATCCCTCGCTTCGCGATGCGTCGGCCCTTGCGCGATTCATGGCGACCTTACGCGAGACCCAGCCCGACATCGTGCACGGGCACGGCTCGAAAGGCGGGGCCTACGCGCGATTGCCCGGCTTTTTCGCCGGCGGCGGCCCGATCAGGGCCTATACGCCGCATGGCGGCAGCTTCAACTACCGGCCCGGCTCGCCCGTGCATCGCCTCTATATGGCCGCCGAAAAACTGCTCAGCCTGACGACCGACGTGTTTCTTTTTGAAAGCGCCTATATCGCCGGCCGCTATGACCGCTACGTCGGCGGCGATCGCGGCCTCCGCCGCATTGTCACTAACGGCATCGGCGCGGCCGAATTCCAACCTGTTTCGCCCGCGCCCGACGCCGCTGATCTCCTCTATATCGGCGAGTTGCGCGCCGCTAAGGGCATCGACACGTTGTTCGACGCCATCGCGCGGGCGGGGAAGGAATTCGGACAATCGCTCACCGTGAACCTGGTCGGCACCGGACCGGACAAGGACGTGCTCTTGGACTACGCGCAGCGGCTCGGGGTCGCGGCGCAGATCGCGTTCCTCGGGCCGCTCGCGGCGCGCGACGCCTTCCGGCGCGGCCGCGTCATGGTCGTTCCTTCGCGCGCGGAATCCTTTCCCTATGTGGTGCTTGAAGCTGCGGGCGCGCGCGTGCCGATGGTGGCGACGAACGTCGGCGGCATCCCCGAGATTTTCGGTCCGTACAAAAATCGCTTAGGGCCTTGCGACGATCCGACGGGGCTCTGCGATCGCATCCTCGCCATGAGGCGCCTCGACGAGACCGAGAGACAGGCGCAATGCGGCGAACTCGCCGCCTATGTATCGGCGAATTTCTCGATCAAAACGATGGTCGACGCGGTGATGGACGGCTACCGGGAAGCGCTGGCGATAAGGGCCGGTGGAACCCAGTCCTCGGCGCCCGCCAAGATCGCCTCGACGATGTGAGTTCCGCCATGAAGGCGCTTTCGACCAAGGAGATCCGCCAGACGGCGCCAGGGCCCTCACGCCCGTCGGACAACCCGCAGCAACGCGCCAAGCTCCTTGAAATTCTCGAGACCGAGCCCGCCAAGCCCGCCTACTCGGCCGTCGTTCTCGCCGGCCTGGTGCGGGCCGTCGAATTCGTGCTCATCGTCTTGAGCGGCGCCGTCGTGCACCGCCTCTATGTCGCGCCCTCCGTCGGCTACGAGACGAGTTATTTCATCATCGTTCCTTCCGTGGCGATGCTGTCCATCATCGTCTTCCAGATGTTGCAGACGTACCATCCGACGGCCTTCCGGCAGCCGATCCGGCAGGTCTTCCGCATCGTCGGCGGTTGGTCCTTCGTGTTCCTCGCGGTTTTCGCCGCGATCTTCTTCCTCAAGCTCGATGGCGTGATCTCGCGGGTATGGGTCGTGGGCTGGTTCCTGTTCGGGCTCTTCACGCTCGCCGTCGAGCGTGCGGTCCTTTCGCGCATCGCTCTGGCCATGGTGCGCTCCGGGCGCCTCGATCGGCGCACGGTCGTGGTCGGCGGCGGCGAATTCGGCCGACAGCTTTTGCGGGCGCTTGACGCGGCCCGCAACACTGAAATCCGAGTGCTCGGCGTCTTCGACGATCGCGGCGATGATCGTTCGCCGGACGAGGTCGAGGGGTTTCCGAAGCTCGGCACGGTCGACGACCTGGTCGACTTCGCCCGCCAAACCCGCATCGATCTCGTCATCTTCGCGATGCCGATCACCGCGGAGCAGCGCATATTGGAGATGCTGCGCAAATTGTGGGTCCTGCCCATCGACATTCGCTTGGCCGCGCACGCCAATCGCCTGCGCTTCCGGCCCCGCTCCTATTCCTATGTCGGCGAAGTGCCCGTCCTCGACATCCTGGACAAGCCGATCGCCGACTGGGACGTCGTCATCAAGCTGGCCTTCGACAAAATCGTCGGCTCGCTGGCGCTGATCGCCTTGTCGCCGGTTCTTGCCGTCACGGCGTTGGCGGTGAAGCTCGATTCGCCGGGCCCCGTTCTCTTTCGCCAGAAGCGCTACGGGTTCAACAACGAATTGATCGAGGTCTTCAAATTCCGTTCGATGTACGTCGATCAGTCCGATGCGGCAGCCGCGAAGCTTGTGACGCGCGACGATCCGCGCGTGACGCGCGTCGGTCGTTTCATTCGAAAGACGTCGCTCGACGAATTACCGCAACTCCTCAATGTCGTGTTCAAGGGCGACCTCTCTCTCGTCGGGCCGCGGCCGCATGCGGTGCACGCCAAGGCCGCCGACCGCCAATATGACGAGGTGGTCGACGGCTATTTCGCGCGCCATCGCGTGCGGCCCGGCATTACCGGCTGGGCGCAGATCAACGGTTGGCGCGGGGAAACCGACACGCCCGACAAGATCCAGCAGCGCGTCGAGCATGATCTCTACTATATCGAGAATTGGTCGATCCTTCTCGATCTCTACATATTGTCGGTCACGCCTTATTCGCTGATCAAGACGCGCAACGCCTACTGACCCATGAACGCCGTCGCCCTCTCGACGCCGGTTTCGGCCAGCCTCTCGGTCGACAGACTGCAACGCGCCCTGCTGTGGCTGTTCGTCGCCTGCGGCGCTTTTGCGAGCATCGAGCCTTCGCCCTACGAGGCGATGTTCATCCCCGCCCTCATCGCCTTTGGTCTCAAATCGCTTCTCTTCGATCGCGTCATGGCCCCGCTCATCGTCGGGCTCGCGCTTTATAACGTCGGCGGCGCGCTGACCCTCGTTCCGTTCGTCGGCGAACGCGACGCCTTCATGTTTTCGGCGATCTCGCTCTACATTTCGATTACCGCCGTCTTTTTCGCGGCGCTGATCGCCAAGGCGCCGATCGAGCGCATGCGAGTGATCCGCTCCGGCTATATCGCGGGCGCGGTGATCGCCGGTCTTGCCGGCATCATCGGCTATTTCAATGTCGCGGGCTTAGGCGAGCACTTGACGCTCTATGGCCGGGCGGCCGGCACGTTCAAGGACCCGAACGTGCTCGCCCCCTTCCTGACGCCGCCCCTGGTCTGGCTCGCTCAATCCATCATGTTGCGGCAAGCCAAAGGCTTCTGGCGAACGTACGTCCCTTTTCTGATCCTGCTCGCTGCCTTGTTCCTGAGCTTTTCGCGCGGTGGTTGGGGCGTCTGGGCGGGCTCGACCGTGATGATGATCGGTCTCACCTTTTTGACGACACGTTCGGCGGCGCTGCGACAACGCATTGTGCTTCTGACCGTGATCGGCCTAGCGCTGATCGTCGTCCTGCTGGCGATCGCTTTGACAATCCCGGCGGTGCGCGACGTCTTCGAAATTCGCGCCTCGCTCGCCCAAGAGTACGATGTCGGAACGACGGGCCGCTTCGGCGATCAGCTCCGCTCGATTCCGATGCTGCTCGAAAGGCCGTTCGGTTTCGGGCCCTTGCAATTTCGCAATCACTTCCACGGCGAAGATCCGCACAACGTTTATGTCAACGCTTTCGCGTCTTATGGCTGGATCGGCGGGCTCGCTTTCGCCGCGCTAACCGTCGCCACCGTCTTACTCGGCTGGCGGTTGGTCTTCAAGCGCTCGCCTTTTCAGACGGAGGCGATCGCCGTCTGGTCCTGCCTCTTCTTCCAAATCCTGCAGGGCTTCCAGATCGACACCGATCACTGGCGCCACCTGTTCCTGTTGTTCGGCGCTTTCTACGGGCTGCTCGCCGCGACGCGGCTGTATCAAGCGCGAGAAGCGGAAGCCGAGCGGCGAGGCGCGGTTCTAAAACATACAAGTCGCTATGGATCGATCTCGAAGGACACGTTTGTGTCCATACCGTAGCGCGCTAGCTTCCATGAGCTTCGCGGATAGCGTCAGTGAGAAAGGCGACCTCTCCCCTGGCTCACAGCATAAGAGACTGCGTGAGGCGGATTTCTCCATTGTTTGCATGGCGGAGCGAGGGCGCGAGATGAATTCGAAGTCAAGGACGACGCGCGACGCGCGTCGCCGCCACCGGCGGCGCTTCGCGTCCTTGAGTTCGAATTCATCTCGCGCAAAATGCTCGCCAAGCAATCAATGAGAAGGTGGCGCTGAGATCAGCGCCAGTCTCAGAAGTGTCCGGACCACGTCAGGACGCCAAGCGCCGCCTTTAAGGCCGCGATGCGCTACGCGCATTGTGCCTTCACCGCCGCGCCAGCGTATAGGCGTAGGTGGTCAGCGCCCGCCAGTCGCGCGCCTCGGCGAGACGCTGCAGCGCTGCGTCCAACTCTCTCAAGCCCGGCACGGCGCGGAAATATCCATGGCCCCAGAAGGGTACGATCAGCGCCTCGCGGAAACCGCACGACCTCAGGATGGGCCCCACCCTCGCGGGATCGGAGACGCACATCTGATAGCGCGCCGGAAATTTGGGATAGTCGCCGTCATGGCGATTGGGAAAGAACCAGCGTAGGACCGGCCCGGTCATCGTGTCCGGCAGCATGAGATTGATCAGGAACGGCGGCGCGTAGAGCGTTGGATGAAACGCCATGGCGACGCCCGAGGGCTTGAGCAGCGCGGCGATGTTGGACCAGGCGCGCCGCGCGTCGCCGACATGCTCCATGACCATGCGCGAAACGATAAGGTCGAAGGCGCCGCTTAACGTCGGGTCGATGTCGCCGGATATATCGAACTCGGCTTTGTCGAATTCCTTCGGCGCAAAAGAAAGCTCGCGCGCGTCGATATCGTTGATCGTCACCGCGATCCCCGCGGCGGCGGCTTCGGCGGGTTGGAGCAGCGGGCCGCGGCCGCCGCCGACCTCCAGCATTCGGACCACATCGCCGCCGCGTCCGATCCGCCGGCGCGCTTGCGCGAGGCTGAGGACAGTGGCGCGATAATTGTCCCACGCCCAGCGCTCGGAACTGTCGTATCGCAACCGACGAAACGGATCGGCAAGAAAGGCGGACGCGGAAAGGCGCTTGTCGATGCGCTGGCGGCGCTCGGCGTCGTCGCCGCGAAACGGCGTTATCAGGGGGGTGGCGGCGTGCATTGCTTGAGCGCTCGTAAATCGTAGGCCCAGCATGCGATCGATCAAATCACCCGCGCAACGATAACTGTTGCTTAACCTTACCGGGCCGCAATTGCCCTTGAACGTCAATCGTGACTGTCACCTGCCCTCGACGCCGTGTGGCGACCGTAACATTCTAGCCAGTCACTTGACTTGAGCTGCGCGAGGGTCGGATAAAGCCCGGCCCGTCCATTGACGGCGGGTTTACGCGCGCGCTGGGAGCTCCGGCGACGGGCGCAGCGGGGAGGAACGAAATGACCTTGCGAAAATTCGCCAGGAGGGCGCTGCTTGCCGGCGTCGCCGGTTTGGCCCTTGGCATGACGGCGCCCGCGCAGGCCGCCGACAAACACCTGACAATCTTGGCTTCCGTGCCGGATATGGCCTTTCCCTTCTTCGTCCACATGATGAAGCAGATCCATGCGGAAGGGGACAAGCTCGGCAACATCACGATCGTCGAGAGCGACGGCCAGCGCTCTTCACCCAAGCAGACCGCCGACGTCGAGGCGGCGATCACCAAGGGCGTCGACGGCATCGTCATCAGCCCGAATGAAGTCGACGCGCTGGCGCCGGCGTTGCAGGAGGCGGTGGACGCCAAGATTCCGGTCGTGACGATCGACCGCCGCGTCGACAAAGTGCCGGGCATTCTCGCCCATGTCGGCGCCGACAATGTCAAGGGCGGCGAAGCGCAGGGCGAGCTCGTCGAGAAGCTCTTCCCTAACGGCGCGAAGGTGATGAACCTGCAAGGCCAATCCGGCGCGAGCCCGGCGATCGACCGCAACAAGGGTTTGCACAACGTGCTCGACAAGGCGGCCGATAAGTACAAGTTCGTCTTCGAGGACACGGCCGGATTTGCCCGTGACAAGGGCCTCACGATGACGGAATCCGCGCTCGACGGCATGAAGAGCCCGCCAGACGTGATTGTCTGCGCGAACGACGATATGGCGCTTGGCGCCTTGGAAGCGCTGAAGACCCGCAATCTCGTCGGCAAGGTCGCCCTGATCGGTTTCGACGCGCTGCCTGAGGCGCTTGGCCAGATCAAGGCCGGCAACCTTACCGCGACGATCGAGCAGATGCCGGGCGGCCAAAGCCGCGGCGCGGTTGATACGCTCGTCGCTTTCCTGCGCGACGGCAAGCAGCCCGCCCAGAAAGTGACGCTGCTGACGCCGATCGCGATTACCAAGGACAATCTCGACAAGTCCGAGCGCCTTGGCGAAGTGAAGTAACGAGATGGCAGTCGGCAATCGGCAGTAGGTCGGTAGCGCTCCCAAACTATCGCTCCGACTTATGAGCTCGATTGCCGACTGCCGATCTGCCGACTGCCGATTGCCGCGATGACCGAGCCCTTCCTCCGCATGTCGGGAATCTCGAAGCGCTTTCCCGGCGTGCAGGCGCTCGACAATGTGAATTTCGAAGTCGCGCCGGGCGAGATCCATGCGCTGCTTGGCGAGAACGGCGCCGGCAAGTCGACTTTGCTGAAAATTCTTTCTGGCGCGCAGCAGCCGGACGCGGGCGAAATTCGTCTGGCCGGCGCGCCCGTGACGTTTGCTTCGCCTCACGACGCGCAGCGGCTTGGCATCGTCACCATCTACCAGGAATTCACGCTGGCGCCGAACATGACCGTCGCCGAGAATGTCTTTATCGGCCGCGAGCCGGGCGCCGGTCCCTTCGTCAATTGGCGCAAGATGGCGGCCGACACTCGCGCCATCACCGATCGGCTCGGACTTGGCCTAAAGCCCTTCGCGCTGGTGCGCGATCTTTCTGTCGCCGAGCAGCAGATGGTGGAGATCGCCCGCGCGCTGTCGATGCAATCGCGGATCATCGTCATGGATGAGCCGACCTCGGCGCTATCGTCGGCCGAGGTCGAGAAACTCTTCCGCATCGTGCGTGATCTCAAAAGCCATGGCCTCAGCATCATCTTCGTCACCCATCGCCTCGAAGAGGTGATGCGGATATGCGACCGCTACACGGTGCTCCGCGACGGCCGCCACATGGGCGGCGGAAACGTCGCCGACGCCACGATTGACGACATCATTCGCCTGATGGTCGGCCGGCAAGTTGAAGCCTTGTTCGCCCATCGCGAGGCGGCCAAGGTCGGAGACGTCGCTTTGAAAGTCGAAGGCCTTTCGCGCCGCGGCAATGCGCAAGACCAGACTGCGACAGTTCTCGACAAAGTCTCGTTCGAAGTGCGCCGCGGCGAAATCTTGGGGATCGCCGGCCTTGTCGGCGCGGGACGCACCGAGATGGCCAGAGCCATATTCGGCGCCGACCGCTTCGACGCCGGAACCGTCATCGTCGACGGCGAAAAGGCGACGATCCGCTCGCCTGAGGACGCGATCCGCCGCGGTATCGGCCTCGTGCCTGAAGATCGCAAGCAGCAAGCCTTGTTCCTGTCGCTTGGCGTCCGGGTCAATCTCTCGATGGCGGCGCATGGGCGCATCTTGCGCGCCAAAATCTTCATCGACGAGGCGGCGGAAAAGCGGATGGTCGAGAATTTCCGCAAGAGTTTGAACATCCGCATGGCGAGTCCGGAGCAGCTTATCGCCAATCTCTCCGGCGGCAATCAGCAGAAGGTGGTGCTCGCCCGCTGGCTGGCTTTGCGACCGAAAGTTCTCATCGTCGACGAGCCGACGCGCGGCATCGACGTCGGCGCGAAGGTCGAGGTGCATAACCTCCTCTTCGAATTGGCGCGCGCCGGCATTGCGATTATCGCTATTTCCTCCGAACTTCCGGAGGTGCTAGCGATCAGCGACCGCATCGTCACCATGCGCGAGGGCCGGGTGACGGGCGAGATCAGTCGCGAAGAGGCGACCGAAGAGAAATTGATGGCGATGATGACGCTTGGCGCGAAGGCGGCTTGAGCAGCATGTATTTGTTGAGAGTACGAACGATCGGCGGCGCCGCTTACCCTCATCCGGCGCTTCGCGCGCTCTCTCCCGCAAGCCGGAGAAGGGTTTCGGCAGCGCTGCACGGCTCTTCGCCGGGGCGGATGAAGCGCTCGGCGCCTCCCTCTCCCGCTTGCGGGAAGAGAGCTGGGGTGAGGGCGCGGCGTCTGCGATCCAGGCAATTTTGTGATATTCGATTAAGCGAGGGGCGATGAGCGAAGCGAAGACCATGGAAGCCGCCGGGCCGGCCAAGACCGACGCCATCGGCGTGATCGCGCGCTTCGCGCCGCTCGTCTTTCTGATCGTGCTGATGGTCGGCTTCGCCATTGGCCAGCCGCGCTTCTTGAGCCCGCTCAACCTCTTCAACGTCATGCGGCAGGTTTCGGTCTACGGGCTGCTGGCGGTCGGCATGACCTTCGTCATCCTGACCGCCGGCATCGACCTTTCGATTGGCTCGCTGCTCGCCTTCGCCGGTCTTGTCGCCGCGGCTGTCGACAAGGGCGGCATCTCCAACCGCTTCAATGTCGGCGCCGGGCAAGACGCCCTCGGCTATGGCTGGCCGCTCGCCGCGCTTGCCGCCATCGCGGTCGGCATGGCGGGCGGCTGGATGCAGGGACAAGCCATCACAAGGTTCAAAGTGCCGCCCTTCGTCGTCACGCTTGGCGGCATGTCGGTCTTTCGCGGGGCGGCTTTGCTCTTCGCCGGCGGCGGCCCGATCAGCGGCTTCGATCCCGACTATGTCTGGTGGGGCCAAGGCAAGATCGGGCCTGTGCCGATCCCGGTGATCATCTTCGTCTCCTTCGCGATCCTCGCTCATATCGTCCTGCGCTACACGCGCTACGGAAGGCAGGTCTATGCGGTCGGCGGCAATCCCGAAGCAGCCCGGCTCTCGGGCCTCAACGTGCGAAGAGTGATCTCCAGCGTCTATGTCATCATGGGCTTCTTCGCCGGGCTCGGCGCTTTTGTGCTCTCGGCGCGATTGAACTCCTCTGAGGCGGTGGCCGGCATCGGCTACGAGCTGACCGTCATCGCCTCGGTAGTGATCGGCGGCACAAGCCTCTTCGGCGGCGTCGGCACGATTTTCGGCACCGTCGTCGGCACGGTGCTGATCGGCGTGTTGCTTAACGGCCTCGTGCTCTTGGACGTCTCCTCCTACATCCAGCAGATCATCATCGGCGTGATCATCGTGCTAGCGGTAGCGTTTGACACTTTCGCCAAGTCGCGGAAAAGGACGGCGTGACGGCGCCGCGACCTCCGGCCGGCGCGCCTGGTCTTGCGCCGGCATCCAGGGCTCGCACTTTGCCCAGGCCGCCAAGAGTCGCGTGAAATTTGAGGGCGCGTGGCGTCGTCGCCTTCGCGAGCGGCCTTTTACTCGTCCTTCCCCTTGCAGGCCGGGTTGGCGATCTCCACGCGGCGATTCTTGGCGCGTCCTTCGTCCGTGTCGTTGGAGGCGATCGGCCGGGTCTTGCCGTAACCGCGGGCCGATAGCCGGTGCGCCGCCACGTCATGCTTGGTCAACCAGGTGACCACCGACTTCGCCCGCGCCTCCGACAGGCGCTGATTATACGGCGTTGAGCCCACATTGTCGGTGTGCCCCTGCACTTCGAGCGTAAGCATCTCATCCTTGGCCATGATCGCGCCCACCTCTTCGAGCACGGCGTCGGATTCGGGCTTGAGCTTCGATTTGTTGAAATCGAACAAGACGCCGGTCAACGCAAAGTGGCACTTGGCGCCAAGATCGGCGGCGAGCTCGCTTTCAACGATCGTGGCGTCGGCGACAATGATCAGATACACGCCTTCGCCTTGGCGAATGAAGGCCCAGATATTCCGTCCGCTCCGCCCGTAGTGAGCGGCCAAACCAGCGTCCGCGCCCTCGCTCTTGCCGACGATGCTCCAGCCGACCTCGACAAGCGCGTCGCGATAGCCCGCCAGCAAGGCGGCGATCGTGAGGCCGGCCGGCGGACGATAGGCTTTGACGATCGATGCGTTGGCGACGAGCTCGGGCTGTTTTGCGTCGGGCAATTTCACATAGACGGGCGCCGCATCCGCTTTGCCGCTGACGAACTCGGATCCCGGCAACGGCGGCAGGTAGGGAAAATCGCCCTGCTCGGGCGCGATCCGTTCCGGGGTCGCGGCCGGCGCGGCGAGCGCGAGGTTAGCTGGCGCTGGCGCGGGCGCGACAGCCGCGACTTTGGGGAGCTTCAGCTCTATCGTCAGATGCGGCTTGCCGGCGATGGCCGCGGCGCGCAGCCAGCCCTCGGCGTCGGCGAGGCTCGCCCGAATGTCGTACGTTCCGGCCTCGATCACCAACGCCTGCCCATTCGCGGCGACGCCGATCCCCTGACTATCCTTTGGATGGAAATACTCGACGCGCGCCTCGGGGCCGGCATCGACCTCGTCCTTCGTCACGGTCACCATAGGCTCAGCCAGGGTTATCCCAAGCTCGACTTTCTTTTCGACCTTGCCTGAGAAATTCTGGTCGTCAAACCAGATCGCTTTGTGGGCGGCGCCTTCGTCGAACGTCACCTCAGCAGTATAGACGCCGTCCGGCATCCGAACCGCGTCGTCCGAGCTAGCCCAGGCGAACGACCCGTCCCGCTTGCCATTCGGGAAATAGTGGACCTGGCCTTCGCCCTTGACGTCGACGCCGCCATTGGTGATGACGTACCGCACCTCCGCGACCTGCTGGGTGATTTCCACCGTTCGTTCGACCTTGCCCGAAAATTTCTGGTCGTCGAGCCATATCTCTTTATGCGCGACGCCATCATCGAAGGTCACCTCGACGCTATAAACGCCTTCGGGCATGCGCACACTGTCGCCCGAGCTGGCCCAGGTGAATGACCCGTCGCGCTTGCCGTTCGGAAAATAGTGAACTTGGCCATGGCCCAGCACGTTGACGCCGCCATTGGTGATGATGTAACGCGCCTCGGTCATCGCAAGATCGATCTCGACCGTACGCTCGACCTTGCCAGAAAACTTCTGGTCGTCGAGCCAGATTTCCTTTCGCGCCGCGCCGTCGCTGAACGTCACGTCAACGCTGTAAACGCCTTCGGGCATGCGCACAACGTCGCCCGAGCTGGCCCAGGTGAATGACCCGTCGCGCTTGCCGTTCGGGAAATAGTGAACTTGGCCATGGCCCTGCACGTCGACGCCGCCATTGGTGATGATGTAACGCGCCTCGGTCATCGGCAGGCCGATCTCGACCGTACGTTCGACCTTGCCCGAGAACTTCTGGTCGTCGAGCCAGATTTCCTTTCGCGCGGCGCCGTCGCTGAACGTCACGTCAACGCTGTAAACGCCTTCGGGAATGCGCACATTGTCGCCCGAGCTGGCCCAGGCGAATGACCCGTCGCGCTTGCCGTTCGGGAAATAGTGAACTTGGCCATGGCCCTGCACGTCGACGCCGCCATTGGTAATCACATAGCGCACTTCTGCGTCCGCCGCGGCCGCGCGATCGCAAGCGAGGCCGCATAGCAGCATAACGGCGGCGGCCAGCGCCGACGGAATATTCCGCATGATTGTTCCCCCGAACCCGCGACCATTATTGCGCATCGGCGCTGGAAATGGGAAGCCGGCCTTCGCGGATTCCCCATCTCACCCGGGCGCGATCGCCTTCCGATAACAGACGACCCGCTCCATTTCCTCAAAGCCAAGCGCGGCATGCATGCGCTGCGACCCGATGTTTTCGATGTAGGCGTCCGAGCCAAGCTCGGAGCAGCCCAAAGCGGCCACCCAACGCTCGACGGCTTGGCAAAGGAGGTAAGCTGCGCCGCGCCGGCGCCAATCCTCGCGCACATAAAGACCTTCGAGAAAGCCGACCGGCGACGTCGCGCAACCGTTCACATAGTCACGGCGGAGCGTCGCCTCGGCGAAACCGATCGCCGCGCCATCCGGCGCGCGCGCCAAAAAGACGACCGCGCCGCCCGAGCGCCCGATCAGCTCCTCGGCGTTGCGTCGGAGTTCGCGCTAGCTTTCATCGGGCCACAACGCCTGCCGCATTGCGACCCAGTCGTCGAGATCGCCAAGCGTACCTTCCTCGACGCCCATCGCGCTTTTTTCCTTCATCTCCTCCGCCTCCGTTGCCCGGCTCAAACACGCCTGAGACGGGGCGCTGCGTTCAGCGTCAGAACTCCATTTGATTGCTTGGCGAGCATTTTGCGCGAGAGAAATTTGAACTCAAGGACGCCATTGCGCGTCGTATACGACGGGCGTCTTCGACGCCCTATGGCGCCGCCTTAAGGCGGCGACCGCTACGCGATCGTCCTTGACTTCAAATTCTCTCGCGCTTTCGCTCCGCCATGCAAACAATGGAGGAATCCGCCTCCGTCGCCGTCTCATATGTGCTGAGCCAGTGAGCCAGCACACTCCGTTGCCTCGCCGCGCCGCTTTGTTGCAAAATGGCTCCATGTCGACACGCGTCACCTTGCGCCTCGATTTTGACGCCGGCCGAAGGCTCGGTCCGGGCAAGATCGCGCTGCTCGAGGCGATCCGCGACACCGGCTCAATTTCGGCCGGCGGCCGCGCCCATAAAATGTCCTATCGCCGCGCCTGGCTCCTCGTCGAAGAGATGAATCAAATGTTCGCCAAGCCCCTGGTCTCCGCCAAGCCGGGCGGCGCGAGAGGCGGCGGCGCCGCGCTGACGCCGGCCGGCGAAAACGTCGTCGCGCTTTACCGCGCGGCCGAGCGCAAGGTTCGCGACGGCGCGTCCCGCGAAATTGCGCGGATCGAGCGCGCGCTGGCTGCCGCGGACTGATGCCGGCCTTTGCGGCGGGCCGCAAATCTGGTCTCTGTAAGCTGCTGAAAAATAAGATAATTTGTGGGTCGGCTCACGCCCCGCCTTTCCCAGGGAATTAACGTTAAATGATTGAATCGTAAGCATTAATAGAATTTTAGCTCTAATTACCATGCGAACGGTCGCGTCCCACCGCCCACCGGTTGGCGGCGGGAGCGGACCAGAGTTGCGATGGCTGCAAAATGAGCGACTCGTCGAACAAGCCCTTTCCGCCCTATGCCGAAGAGCCCAAGAGCGCTTGGCGCACTTGGCGCTCCGTCCTCAAGCGGAGCGAAAATTCGCCGTCATTGCTGGTTGCGCCGGAGACGGGAGAGCCCCCTATCGCCGACTTCGACAGCTTCGCCAAGATCAACGAAGACATCCGCGACCGTTGCGTCAACATCGTCAACCGCGCGGACGAACTCTTCGCGCTGCGCCAGGAATTCATCGAAGTCTTCACGGAGGTCGGCAAGGTCCTCAAGGAATCGGAACGGACCAACTCCGCCCTGCTCGAGAAAACGTCGATGTTGTCGCTTGAAGAAGAGCAACACGGCGCGCTGAAGACCCTGTACCGCACGTTGCGAGAAGAGAGCGAAGGCCACGTCAACGAGATCAGTCTGCTTCGCAGCGAGATAAAGCGGTTTGGCGAGCTTGTTCAGGCGCGCGAAGCGCGAATTCAAGCGCTCGAGCAGGAACTGGCCGCCGAGACGGACAAGGTCGCCGGCCTGCAGAGCGAGCTCGAACAAGAACGCTATATGGATAGTCTGACGACGCAGAAGCTTCACGCCGCCCTCGCCAATCTCAACACGGACGAGGCGCTGATGGCCGACTTACGGGCGCAGGTCGCAGTATTGAGCGACCGCAGCTCCGCCGCCGAATTCCACGTCGCGGCGCTTGAAGGAAGCCTCGCCCAAAGCCAAGAGGTCGCCAAGGGACTGACCGATTCTCTTGCCGAGAGCCAGCAACAGGCAGAGGGCCTCGCGCAGAGGCTCGAAGAATCCGGACTGCAGATCGAGGCGTTGCGCACGAGGGCGGACAAGTTGGAATCGGCTTTGTCCGCCGCGAGACTCGGACACGAGATGGCGCAGACGGTCTGGCAGCAGAAGGACCAAGCCTCCAGCGATGAGATCGCCCGCGTAACCGCGCAAGCGACCGCCGATCAGTCCCGCGCGGAGGCAAGCGAGGCGCAGCTCGCGGCGACCCGCCTCGAACTCGAGACCGCGACCTCGAGCTTGCGGGCGAAGGAGCACGAGGTCGAGGAGCTTACGGGGAAGATCACGCCAATCGAAGAACGCCTTGAAAGTTCGCTAAAGGAGATCGCCTCCCTCACCGAGAAGGTCGCCGAAGCCGAAAAGTCGCGCGTCGCGCTCGCCGATCGCGCGCAGGCGCTGGTCCGCGCCATGAGCGACCAGAAGGTCAAGCTAGAACTGGCCGAGGAGCGCGCCCAATTGTTCGAAGATCGACTCCTCTCCGAAGCGGCGCGATTCTCATCGACCATCGATCAGTTGGAGGGCAAAGTTCACTCCCTGACCGAGAATTTCGAGAAGGAGAAGGCGGCTCGCCTTCTCGCCGCAAGCTCCCTGGAGGCGGCGCGCAGCAAAGTGACGCGTCAGCGCGAAGCGACGAGCTTGCACGACATTCTTGTCCGCGCTGAAGAAACGAACGTCTTTCCGATTGAGGATATGCCGCCCCTGCCCCGCCGCAGCGCCGCGGCGAGCGATGCTTCCGTTGCGCAAGCGCCGCGAAGGCGCGAGGCGACAAGCAACACGGGCGCATCGAAATTGCCGAAGATCCAGCCGCTTATGGTCAAGCGCGATTCGTTTCGCAGGGGCGACGGCTCTTAGCGCATGCTGCTTTGAAATAGAACCACTTAAGTCATTGCGAGCGAAGCGAAGCAATCCACTCATAGGGCTGAGCTCTATGTATGGATTGCTTCGTCGCTGCGCTCCTCGCAATGACGGCGACGGATTCCGCTTAAGCGCCGCGCGCTCTAGCGCCTTGCAAGGGCCGCGGCGCGCGCTCATATCGCGCTAACCAGCCTCCAAGAACCTTTCCGCCTCAGCGAGGTCGACCGACACGATCTGGCTGACGCCGCGCTCGGCCATTGTCACGCCAAACAGCCGATCCATCCGCGCCATGGTGATTGGATTATGGGTGATCGTCACGAAGCGGGTATCGGCGCGTCGGCGCATTTCATCGAGCAGATCGCAAAAGCGCTCGACATTGGAATCGTCAAGCGGCGCGTCGACTTCGTCGAGCACGCAAATCGGCGAAGGATTGGTCAGAAACACGGCGAAGATCAGCGCCAAAGCGGTCAGAGCCTGTTCGCCGCCTGAAAGAAGCGTCAGGATCTGAGGCTTTTTGCCGGGCGGCCGCGCGATCAGCTCAAGACCGGCCTCCAAGGGATCGTCGGATTCGACGAGCTGAAGATACGCGGCGCCGCCCTCAAAAAGCGTCGCGAACAATTCGCCGAAGTGCTTGTTGACCACCTCGAAGGCGGCGAGCACGCGCTCTCGGCCCTCGCGATTGAGATTGCCGATCGCGACCCTGAGGCGCTTGATCGCTTCGACGAGATCGTCGCGCTCGGCGATGAGGCGATTGCGGCTTGTTTCAACCTCGATGAGTTCGTCATCGGCGCGAAGATTGACCGCGCCGAGCCGCTCGCGCTCTTGCTTGAGATGATCGCGGCGGCGCTCGACATGGGCGAGCTCCGGCAGGTCGTCGCCGGGCTTGACGCCGGCAAGGGAAGCCAGCGCATAGGGCTCGGTCTCCAGCTCGACGGCGATCGTGTGGAGCAGCCCGGCCCGGCGCTGGCGCGCGCCTTCGAGACGCTCTTCGGAAGCCGCGCGCGCTTCGCGCGCCGCATGCATCGCTTCAAGCGCGGCCTTGGCCATGCGATCGGCATCGGCGAGCGCCGTCTCGGCCGCGACGCGCGCATCGCCGGCCTGCTGTCTAGCGGCCTCGGCGGCGTCAATCTCGCCGATCAACGCACGGCGGCGCTGCAAGAACGCAGCCGGCGCATCAGCCAGCGTCTCCAGCTCCGCGCTGGCTTGAGACCGGCGCGTCTCGAATTCGGCAATCTGCTCCTCGGCCCTGAGGCGGCGCTGATCCCATGACTTTCGCTCCTCGGCGATCGCCTGACGTCGCGACGATCGTCCGGCCGCCTCGCGGACGAGGGATTGCACGGCGGCCCGCGCCTCGGCGCTTTGGCTCCGCGCGTCCGTCGCTTCGTTGCGGGCGCGTTCGAGTGAAAGCGTAAGCTCGCCCGTCGCGACCAGGCCGGCGAGATCGGCCTCAGCTTCGTTTCTGCGCTCTGCGGCTTCGGCGCGCGATGCGCTCGCCCGACTGGCCGCTTCCTCCAGGGCCGAAAGCCGCGCCGCGGTTTGGGCGCGCCGTCGCTCGGTCGCCGCCTGCCTCTCGCGCGCCGCCTCGGCGAGCGCCCGCGCCTCACGCACAGTTCGACGCGCCGCTTGTTCGGCCGCCGCGGCTTCGCTGAGCGCGCGTTGCGCAATCGCCGCCTCGCTCTTTAAGCCCTCAGCCGCCTGACGCGCCGCCTCGCCGTCGCGCAAGACCTCGCCAAGCCGGTTTTTTTCCGCAAGCCGGCGCGCCGCCGCCGTCGGCGCTTCGGCGGCCGAAATGAATCCGTCCCAGCGCCAGAGGTCGCCTTGCTTGGAAACCAGGCGCTGGCCGGGCTTCAACAGAGGCAGCAGGGCGCCGCCTTCACCGCGCAAAATGACGCCGATCTGCGAAAGGCGCCGCGCCAGCGAAGCCGGCGCCCTAACTCGCGCGGCGAGCGATTCGACACCCGGCGGCAGAGCCTGAGCCTCGAAGACGCCTTCAAGCTCCGTCCAGTGAACGGGCGCCGATGTATTGGTCGAGGCTTCGAGATCGTCGCCCAGCGCCGCGCCAAGCGCCGCCTCATAACCTTTCTCGACCGACAAGGCTTCGACGATCGGCGGCCAAAGGCCGCCCGTCTCGGCGCCGAGCAGCTTCATCAGCGTGCGCGCTTCGGTTTCGAGGCGCTGGGCGTTCCGCTCCGCCTCGGCGAGCGGGCCTCGGCCGCGGCTCTCGGCCTCGCCCGCCTCTGCGTGAACAGCCTCCGCGGCGAGCGCGGCGGCCTCCGCCTCGGCAAGCCGCCCGTTCAACGCCTCCAGCGCAGCGGCGTCATCGACCCGCGATTCGCCGTCCGCAATCTCGGCGACGAGACGATTGCGCTCCGCCGCGATCGAAGCGCATTCGCCCTCGAAGCGCGCGAGCCGGCGCGTTTCCTCGGCCAATGCCGCGGCGAGCGCATTGCGTCGCGCATTAAGATCGGCGAGTGCGGTCTGCGCTTCGGTTAAGCGCGCTTCGGCGCCGCTGAGGGCCTCGTCGGCGGCGGCAAGCTGCGCTTCTGCGACATCGCGCGCCAGGACGCTCGCTTCCGCTTCTTGGCCGAGCGCCGCGTCTTCCCCGGCAAGACGGCCAACAGAAGCCGCAGCGTCCTCGATCAACGCGGCTTCGCGGGTCAAGTCCTGCGCGAGTTGCGCGATGCGCGCCTCGAGTTCGGCGGCGCGCTCCTTGGCCCGCCGTTCTTCGCTATCGAGCGCATCGCGGGCGAGCACGAGCCGGTGCAAAGCCGCGCCGACCCGGGCCTCCTCCTCGCGCAGCGGCGGCAAAGCCGCAGCGGCGACAGCCTGCATACGGGCGGCCTCGGCCTGATCGCCGGTGCGCGCCGCGACTTCGCGCGTATCGGCCTCGAGCCGCCGCTCCGCCTCGGCGAAGCGCGCCTCTTCGTCACGCCAGGAAATATGCAGGGCGAGCGCCTCGTGTCGGCGGATTTCCGCCGCAAGGCCTTTGTAGCGCTGCGCCTGTCGGGCCTGGCGCTTCAAGCTTTCGATCTGCTGCTCGATCTGGGCGAGCACGTCCTCAAGCCGTGCGAGATTTTCTTCGGCGCCCTTCAAGCGCAATTCCGCTTCATGGCGACGCGAATGGAGGCCCGAGACGCCGGCCGCCTCCTCGAGAATGAGCCGCCGCGCTTGCGGCTTTGCGCCGATGAGCTCGCCGATCTGACCCTGACGAACGAGCGCCGGCGAGCGCGCGCCGGTGGAAGCGTCCGCGAACAGCAATTGCACGTCTCGCGCGCGAACCTCTCGGCCGTTGACGCGATAGGTCGAGCCAGCCTCGCGCTCGATCCGGCGCGTCACCTCGATCACTTCCGCGTCGTTGAAGGCGGCCGGCGCCTTGCGGTCGGAATTGTCGAGCACGACGCCGACTTCGGCGATATTGCGGGCCGGACGATTGCCGGTGCCGGAAAAGATTACGTCCTCCATGCCGGAGGCGCGCATGTTCTTGTACGAATTCTCGCCCATGACCCAGCGCAGGGCCTCGACGAGATTCGACTTGCCGCAGCCGTTCGGCCCGACGACGCCGGTGAGGCCCGGTTCGATCGTAAAATCGGTCGGCTCGCAAAAAGACTTGAATCCGGCGAGACGGAGTTTGTCGAATCTCATCGGCGCCCTCGCGCGCGCGTATTTGTACGCTCGCTTGCCGGCGCGCGGCCGAGCGAATCGAAATACGACGTCACGATCCTATTCGCCTTGCGGCGTCGGCGCGCTAACGCGCCTCTGTTCTGCTTCACGCCCGCCTCTCGCCGACTCAACGCCCGACTGCGTTCTTAAAGAACGCTACGCGGCCATGGAAGCGCGCCGCGAATCAAGGGCGCGTGGCGACAAACCTGTGCGAAACGAGCACAGACGCGCGGTCATTTCAACAGCGGCTCGAGCGCCTTGTCGAAATCGCCGATCGGCGCTTCGCCGCTCAGCCGCTTTCCGTTGATGAAGAAGGTCGGCGTCGAATCGATATGAAGGTCCTTCACGGCGTCGTCGCGAGCGCGCAAGACCTTGCTGTAGAGGTCCTGATTCTGGAGGCAGGTTTCGAAATCGTTCTGCGATATTCCCGCCTGCTTGACGACCCCCGCCAAAGCGCGCAGCGGCTTATCGACGAAGGCCCAATCCTTCTGACTGGTGAAAAGAAGGTCGACAATCGCGTCGCGGCGCTCCGGCCCGACGCAACGCGCCAGCATGAAAGCCGCCGCGTCGAGCGGGTCGCGCGGGAATTCGCGAAAGATGAACCTGACTTTGCCGGCGTCGACATACTTGCTCTTCAAGGCCGGCCACGTCTCCGCGTGGAACGCCGCGCAATGAGGGCATGTCAGCGACCCATATTCGACGATCGCGACCGGCGCGTCGGCCTTGCCTTGGACGATGTCCGGAAGCGCGCCGGGCGCCATCAACTTTTCCATCGGAATATCTTGCGCGGCCGCGAGGCCGATTGACCCCGCAGCGGCGGCGATCGCCAAGACAAGCGCGAAGAGGAGGCGCCGAGCGGAATG
>DATGHD010000075.1:0-6014 GCA_035308145.1 Roseiarcus sp. | reverse complement strand
CCGCCCTCGAAACCCTTGATGCGCACGCCCGAGCGCGCGGTCTGGCCCTTGCCGCCGCGGCCCGCTTGCTTGCCCTTGCCGGAGCCAATGCCCCGCCCGACGCGAATACGCGCCTTCGACGAGCCGGGATTGTCGGAAATGCCGTTGAGTTTCATGTTACATCCATGCCGATCGCGGACGGCGACCGCCCTTGTGAAAACCTCTTTGTCATTCCCGCGAAAGCGGGAATCCAGAAACCGCCGCGCCTCAAGACTAGCTCAGTCTAGATTCCCGCTTTCGCGGGAATGACACTGACGGCCGGGCGCGTCCTACGATTCGACGACGCGGATCAGATGAGCGACCTTGGCGATCATGCCGCGCGCGGCCGGCGTATCGGCGATATTCGAGCGGCGGCCAATGCGATTGAGGCCGAGGCCGACCAGGGTGCGGCGCTGGTCGCCGCTACGCCCGATCGGGCTGCTGACTTGCTCGAGCGTGATGGTCTTGGGTTTGGTCATGACGCGTTCTTTCAGGCTCACGAATCGGCAGCGTCGGGTTCGACGCCCTGGCGACGGGATTGCAGGGTCGACACCTTGATGTTGCGGCGCTGCGCCACTGAGCGCGGGCTATCTTCCTGCTTCAGCGCATCAAATGTCGCGCGGATCATATTGTAAGGATTGGACGAGCCCTGGCTCTTGGCGACTACGTCATGCATGCCGAGCGACTCGAAAACGGCGCGCATCGGACCGCCGGCGATGATGCCGGTGCCGGCCGGGGCGGCGCGCAGAACGACGCGGCCAGCGCCATGCCGGCCCTGCACGTCATGGTGAAGCGTGCGCCCTTCGCGCAGCGGCACCCTGACGAGGCCGCGCTTGGCCGCATCCGTCGCCTTGCGGATCGCCTCCGGCACTTCGCGCGCCTTGCCGTGGCCAAAGCCGACGCGTCCCTTTTGGTCGCCGACGACCACCAAAGCGGCGAAGCCGAAGCGCCGGCCGCCCTTGACCACCTTGGCGACACGATTGATGTGAACGAGACGGTCGACGAACTCGCTGTCCCGCTCTTCACGATCGCGCTCGCGGCCGCGGCCGCCTTCACCTTCACGCGCCATTTTATCTCTTTCCGTCCTTTAAGGGCGCGTCTGACGCGACCTTAGTGCTTCTGTCTGTCCTAAAACTCCAGGCCGCCCTCGCGGGCGCCCTCAGCGAGCGCCTTGACGCGGCCGTGATACATATAGCCGCCGCGGTCGAACACCACATGCTTCACCCCGGCCTTGATCGCGCGCTCCGCAAGCTGCTTGCCGACGTGACGCGCCGCATCGACATTCGCGCCGGTCTTCAAGCTCGTGCGATTGTCCTTCTCGAGCGAAGACGCGGCGGCGACCGTCACGCCCTTCTCGTCGTCGATCACCTGAGCGTAGATCTGCTTCGATGAGCGGAACACGCTCAACCGCTTGCGATCCTGTGCATGCGCGCGCACGGCGCGACGAACGCGGGCTCTGCGGCGCTCTCGGGTTTTCGTCGCCATCTCTCGAGGCCTCCTTACTTCTTCTTGCCTTCCTTGCGGAAGATAAATTCGTTGACGTATTTCACACCCTTGCCCTTGTAGGGCTCGGGGCCGCGCACCGCGCGAATTTCGGCCGCGACCTGGCCAACCAGACGCTTGTCGGCGCCTGCAATGGCGATTTCGGTCGGCTTCGGCGTGGTGATCGTGACGCCCACGGGAATCGGGAACATCACGTCGTGGCTGTAGCCGAGCGACAATTGCAGGGTCTTGCCCGCCACCGCCGCCTTGTAGCCGACGCCGCTGATCTCGAGCTTCTTTTCGAATCCCTTGCTTACGCCCGCGACGAGACCCTGGATCATCGAGCGCGACATGCCCCACATCGCGCGCGCTCGCTTTGAATCCGAGCGCGGCGAAACGCTGATCAGGTTGCCCTCGATCTTGAGGTCGACGTCGTCCGGCGCGGTGAACTTCAATTCGCCCTTCGCGCCTTTGATCGCGACCGTGTGACCGTCGAGCTTGGCGGTGACGCCCGTTGGCACGGCGACCGGCTTTTTACCGACACGAGACATTTCTTATCTTCCCAAGGATGAGCCGGTCAGAAGACTTTGCAAAGGACTTCGCCGCCGACATTGAGTTCGCGAGCCGCGTGATCGGCCATGACGCCCTTCGGGGTCGACATGATCGTCACGCCGAGGCCGTTGGCGACGCGGGGCATGCCATCAACGGCGACGTAAACGCGCCGACCGGGCTTCGAGACGCGCTCGATTTCCCGGATCACCGGCTCGTTGTCCGAATATTTCAATTCGATCTCGAACTCGGTGCGGCCGTTGCCGAATTCCGTCGTCGAATAGCCGCGGATATAGCCCTCCGCCTGCAGCACGTCGAGGACATGCGCGCGGAGCTTGGAGCCCGGCGTCGAGACTTTGCCGCGACGACGCATCTGCGCGTTGCGGATACGGGTGAGCATATCGCCCAAAGGATCGTTCATAGCCATGATGGAGCGCCTCTCACCAGCTCGACTTGACGAGGCCCGGGATCAGGCCCTTGTTGCCAAGCTCGCGCAGCGCAATGCGCGACATCTTCATTTTGCGGTACACCGAACGCGGACGCCCCGTGACTTCGCAGCGATTTCGCACGCGGCCGGGCGAAGCGTTGCGCGGCAATTGATTGAGCCTGAGGCGCGCCTCGAAGCGCTCCTCCATCGGCAACGACTCGTTATTCGCCACGGCCAACAGGCGCTTGCGCCGGCCCGCGTATTTCTTGACGAGCTTCGCGCGCCGATTGTTCTTTTCGATCGAACTCTTCTTCGCCATATGGTTTTAACCTCGCATTTCCGCGTCTGAGCCCTCAAAAGCTCACTGCCGGAATGGGAAATTGAAGGCGTGCAGCAAAGCGCGCGCCTCCGCGTCGGTCCTGGCCGTCGTGCATACGACGATGTCCATGCCCAGCATCGCTTCCGCCTTGTCATAGTTGATCTCGGGGAAGATGATGTGCTCCTTGACGCCGAGAGCATAGTTTCCGCGTCCATCGAAGGACTTCGGATCGAGCCCGCGAAAGTCGCGCACCCTGGGCAGCGCCACGGTGACGAGACGATCGAGGAATTCGTACATGCGCGTCTTGCGCAGCGTGACCTTCACGCCGATCGGCATGTTCTCGCGCACCTTGAAAGTCGAGATCGCCTTGCGCGCACGCGTGATCACCGGCTTTTGCCCGGCAATGAGCGCGAGATCCGCCGCCGCGGCCGAGGCCTTCTTGGTGTCGTTGACCGCCTCGCCGACGCCCATGTTCAGCACGACCTTGTCGATGCGCGGCACTTCGAGCGCGTTCTTGTAACCAAATTCCTTGACGAGCTTCGGGACGATCTCGTCGCGATAGACCTTCTTCAGGCGCGCCACATAATCCTTCGGCGGGGCCGAGACCTTGCCTTCGGCCGCGGTCGCGGCGGCGGGCTTGGCCTTGCTCTTGGCCTGCTTTTGTCCGTCGGCCTGCTTCTGGCCCTCCGCCGGCTTGGCGCCGGCCTCAGTGGGCTTTGCAGCTTTCGGCGGCTTGGCGGGCTTTTCCGCCTTGTCGGTCTTTGCCTCAGCCATCGATCAAATCTCCGGAACGCTTGGCGAAACGGACCTTGCGGCCGTCGTCGAGACTCTTGAAGCCGACGCGGGTCGGCTTGCCGCTCTTGGGATCGAGGATCGCCAAATTCGAAAGATGGATCGTCGATTCCTTGGAAATGATGCCGCCTTCCTGCTGCGCGGTCTGGCGCTGATGGCGCTTGACGAGATGGACGCCCTGCACGACGGCGCGCGCCTCGCGCGGATCGACGGATAAAACCTCGCCCGAACGGCCTTTGTCGCGGCCGGTCAGAACGACGACTTTGTCGCCCTTCCTGATCTTGGCGGCCATTTTAAAGCACCTCCGGCGCGAGCGAGATGATCTTGACGTGGTTCTTGGCGCGAAGCTCTCGGGGCACTGGCCCGAAGATGCGCGTGCCGACCGGCTCGGACTGATTGTTGATCAGCACCGCGGCGTTCGAATCGAAGCGGATCACCGAGCCGTCCGAGCGCCGGATGTCCTTGGCAGTGCGCACGACGACCGCTTTCATCACGTCGCCCTTCTTCACGCGGCCGCGCGGGATCGCCTCCTTGATCGAGACGACGATAATGTCGCCGACCGAAGCGTATTTGCGCTTCGAGCCGCCCAGCACCTTGATGCACATCACGCGACGGGCGCCGGAATTATCGGCGACCTCGAGATTGGTCTGCATCTGAATCATGGCTTTTCACCTTTTGGGAGGCGACGCCTCCTCAATTCCCTTTTTTGAACCGTTCAGCCCTTCGCCGAATTCTCGATGACGATCCAACGCTTCAATTTAGAGATCGGCTTGGTCTCTTCGATCGAGACCGTGTCGCCAACCTTCTGCGTCTTGTTCTCGACATGGGCGTGATAATTCTTCGAGCGCCGCACCGTCTTCTTCAAAAGCGGATGCGTGAATCGGCGCTCGACCTTGACGACCAACGTCTTGTCCTGCTTGTCGCTGACGACGACGCCCTGGAGAATTCGCTTCGGCATATCTTTATCGTCCTCAGCCTTTGGTTTTCGTCGCGCGCTTCTCGGCCACGACGGTCTTGGCCCTCGCGATGTCGCGGCGCACGACGCGCACCCGCGCGGTGTTCTGCAATTGGCCGCTCGCCCGCTGAAAGCGCAGGTTGAACTGTTCCTTCTTGAGCGCCAGCGCCTCGTCGGCGAGCTGGTCCTCGGTCATCACCCTGAGATCAGAGAGACGGTTCTTCGATTTCATGGCTCGCTTCCTATTCGGCGATGCGCTGAATGAAGCGCGTCTTGATCGGCAATTTGGCCGCCGCGAGGCTCATCGCCTCGCGCGCGACATCGACCGGCACGCCGTCGATCTCGAACATGATCCGGCCCGGCGCGACGCGCGCCACCCAAAGCTCGGGCGCGCCCTTGCCCTTGCCCATGCGCACTTCGACCGGCTTCTTCGACACCGGCACGTCGGGAAACACCCGGATCCACACGCGTCCGGCGCGCTTCATGTGGCGCGTCAAAGCGCGGCGCGCGGCCTCGATCTGACGCGCGCTGACGCGATCAGGCTCCATCGCCTTCAAGCCGAATTGGCCGAAGTTCAGTTCGAAGCCAGCCTTGGCGACGCCGCGGATGCGGCCCTTGAAGGCCTTGCGGAACTTGGTTCGCTTGGGTTGCAGCATGGTCTTTCAGACTTTCGATTCAATCAGGCTGCGTCGCGCGATTCGCGCTCGCGGCGCGGGCGGCCGCCCGAATGATCCGCCTCGGCGAGTTTCTTGTCCTGCGCCATCGGATCGTGTTCGAGGATTTCGCCCTTGAAGATCCAGACCTTGATGCCGCAGGTGCCATAGGCGGTGTGGGCGGTCGCAACGCCGTAGTCGACGTCGGCGCGCAACGTATGCAGGGGCACGCGGCCTTCGCGGTACCATTCGAGGCGGGCGATCTCGGCGCCGCCGAGACGGCCCGAGCAATTGATGCGAATGCCCTCGGCGCCAAGGCGCATCGCCGATTGCACGGCGCGCTTCATTGCGCGGCGGAAGGCGACGCGGCGCTCGAGTTGCTGAGCGATCGAGTCCGCGACCAGCGTCGCGTCGACCTCAGGCTTGCGCACTTCGACAATATTGATGACAACTTCCGAGTCAGTGAGCTTGGAGACGAGCTTGCGGATCTTGTCGATATCGGCGCCCTTCTTGCCAATCACCACGCCAGGACGCGCCGAATGGATCGTCACCCGGCACTTCTTGTGCGGCCGCTCGATGACGATCTTCGACACCGCAGCCTGCTTGAGGTTCTTCATCAGCACGGCGCGAATCTTCATGTCCTCGTGCAGCAGCTTGCCGTATTCGTTCTTGCCCGAATACCAGCGCGAATCCCACGTCCGGTTGATGCCGAGGCGCAGGCCGATTGGATTGACTTTCTGACCCATGGCGCTCTCCGTTAGGCCGCCGCTTCGGCGGCGGCTTCTTCCGCCGTCTCGCGCACGATGATTGTCAAATTGG
>DATGHD010000074.1:0-4587 GCA_035308145.1 Roseiarcus sp. | reverse complement strand
GAAATGATGGCGCAGATGGTATTGCTTCATCCAGCGCCCGAAAGGCGTCCGCGGCTGATAAGGAATATGGGCGAGATAGTGCGCCCATTCGTAGTGCAAGATCGCCAGCATGATTCCAAGCAGCACGGCGGGAAGGCGCTCGCCGCCGAGCACGAGGTAAACGAGCGCGCCGGTGACGATGAGATTAGGGATGAGGAACCACGCCGGCAGGAACAGCAAATCAAGGCGATTTGGCTCGGCGTGATGATCATAATGGAGCCGATGCTGCATCCTGCGCAGCCAGGGCCAAGAGGAAGGCGGCGCGTGAAAGGCGAAGCGGTGCCAGGAATATTCGCTGAGATAGAACAAAAGCGCGCCGACCAAGATCCAAGCAGCCGACAGGGTCGCCGGACCGAAGACCCACATCGCAACGAGGACCCCTACCACCGCCACGAGGAAGCCGTTGCTTCCATGTTTGAGGAATGTCGCAATCATCGGCGTCGCCCTTGGCGGGCCAGCGCCCCGCCGCCGGCCCGTTGGTCAATAATTTTCCGCCCAGGCGACGCTTAAGTCAAACCTATGAGCCGCGTTGACTAATGCGGCTGCGCGACGATGCGCATATAGGGCTTCGGAGATTTCCAGCCCTTGGGAAAGCGCTTGGCCGCGTCCTCGTTGCTGACCGAGCCCGAGATGATGACGTCGTCGCCCTGCTTCCAGTCGGCCGGCGTCGATACTTGAAACTTCGCCGTCAGTTGCAGCGAATCCAACACGCGAAGGATCTCATTGAAGTTGCGCCCGGTCGACATCGGATAGGCGAGCTGCAGCTTGATGGTCTTGTCGGGCGCGATGACAAACACCGTGCGCACGGTCGCGTTGTCGGCGGGGGTGCGGCCCTCGAAAGAATTCGGCGCGCTCGCCGGCAGCATCCCATAGGTCTTCGAGATCGAGAGATCGGTGTCCCCGATCATCGGAAAATTCGGCGCCAGCCCTTGAGTCTCTTCGATGTCCTTCGACCATTTGGCGTGTGAACTTACCGGATCGACCGAAAGGCCGATCACTTTCGCGCCGCGCTTTTCGAATTCGCCTTTGAGCTTGGCGACCGCGCCGAGCTCAGTCGTGCAGACGGGCGTGAAATCCTTCGGATGCGAGAACAGCACCGCCCACGAATTGCCGATCCAATCATGAAAATGGATCGGCCCCTCGGTCGTTTCAGCGGTGAAGTCAGGGGCGACTTGTCCGATTTGCAACATGGCTCAACTCCATTCGGACTGCCGGTCGGGCAACGAGAAGGCCGGCCGGTCTCGGCACATAAGATAGTCTTCAGTCTCCCATATATCAAACGACACACGTGATAGATTTTGTTCCACATTCGCTGATTGCTGTTTCGTGCGCGACAGCCGTGCCGCTCGGGAACTTGATTTTGGATCGCCAAGCGGCGACACAAGCGAGGGATCAGGGCCGCTCTAGGCGTCAGGGGAGATCGACATGGATAATCTGATCGCGCGCGTCGCCGACGCCGCCGGCGTCACCCCCGAAGTCGCCCGCCAGGCTACCGCCTTGATCGCCGATTTCATTCAGCGCGAGGCGCCAAAGGAGGCGATCGACAAGCTGATGGCCAAGGCGCCGGCGCTGAATTCGATCGTCGCTTCCTTGCCGCACGCTGGCGGCGAAGGCATGAGCCCTGGCGTCAAGGGCCTGATGGGCGTGGCGGCGGGCGCGATGGGCGGCGGCGGCTTGATGGCGCTTGGCGGCCAACTCATGGGCCTGGGCCTCGACATGGGCCAGATTCAAACTGTCGGCAAAGAAATTTTCGCCTATGCGCGCGAGGTCGCCGGCGATGACGTCGTCGGCGAGATTTCGGGAGCGATCCCGGGCCTGTCGCAATTCATCTAGCGAAGCAGCGCCATTGAGGGCGGGATGACCGGCTTCGCCGAGAGCTTCGCGCCAACCAGCGAAGAGCAATGGCGGAAGCTTGTCGCTTCGGCGCTCAAGGGCGGCGCTTTTGAAAGGCTGGTCGCGCAGAGCGAGGACGGCTTTCCCATCGCGCCGCTCTATCGGCGCAAGACCGGGCCGCGAGCGGGGCGCGCCGGCGGCCCTTGGCGCATCCTTGCGCGAATGGATCATCCCGATGCCGAGAGCGCCAACGCGCAAGGGTTGGAGGATCTCGCCGGCGGCGCCGACGGATTAGAAATCGTCTTCGCCGGCGCCATCGGCGCGCATGGCTATGGCCTCGCCAAAAGCGACGCCGCTGCGCTCGATTTGGCCTTTAAGAACACGCCTTTCGGCGCGACGCGCCTCGAACTTGATCTCGGCCCGGCCGGCGAGCCCGCGGCGCGCGCTGTCGCCGATCATGTGAGCCGCGAGAGCGAGCCGCATCGCGCCGACTTGAGCTTCGGCCTCGATCCGATCGGCGCCCTGGCCTTGAGCGGCCGCGGGCGCGAATGGCGCGAAGCAGCCGGGGCGACCGCCGCCTTCGCTCGAGACGCCGCCGCGATGGGCTTCGTTGGCCCGTTTGTCGCCGCCGACGGCCGGCTCGTGCACGCGGCCGGCGGCTCGCCGGGCCAAGAGCTCGCTTTCGCGCTCGCCGCCGCGCTCACGTACCTGCGCGCGCTCGAGGCGGGCGGCTTGTCGCTCGAGGCGGCGCGTGAGGCGATCGGCTTTCGCCTCGCCGCTGACGCTGACGAATTCATCAGCCTGGCGAAATTCCGCGCGCTCCGGCTTCTTTGGGCGCGGATCGAGGAAGCATGCGGCCTCATAGCGCGCGGCGCGCGCCTCCATGGCGCCTCGGCATGGCGGATGATGACCGCGCGCGATCCTCACGTGAATGTCTTGCGCGCCGCCATGGCCGCCTTCTCCGCCGGGCTTGGCGGCGCAGACAGCGTCAGCATCCTGCCGTTCACTCAGGCGTTGGGCTTGCCCGACGCTTTCTCTCGGCGCCTCGCGCGCAATACCCAGCTTCTGTTGCTCGAAGAGTCCCATCTCGGCTTTGTCGACGATCCGGCTGGCGGCGCCGGCGCCTTCGAGGCGCTGACCCAAGCGCTATGCGACAAGGCCTGGGCTTTGTTTCAAGAGATCGAAAGGCAGGGCGGCATCGTCGCCCTGCTCGAGCGCGGCGCATTTCAGGCGGACGTGGCGCGAATAGCGGAGGCGCGCGCCCGCGACATTGCGACGCGCAAGGCGACGTTGACCGGCTTGAGCGATTTTCCCGATCTTGCCGAGATCAAGCCGGAGACTTTAGCCGTCGCCAAGCCGACATTCGCCTATCAGGGCGCAGACCGCGCTCCGCCGCTCACCCCGCATCGTCTCTCGGAGCCCTACGAGGCTTTGCGCGACGCTTCCGACGCGATGCTCGCCGCGCGAGGGCCGAGACCGCGCGTTTTTCTCGCCAACCTTGGGCCCGTCGCCGCCTTCAACGCCCGCGCGACTTTCGCCAAAAGCCTGTTCGAGGCGGGCGGCGTCGAGGCTTTGAGCAATGACGGCTTCGCTGGCGCCGCCGAGGCCGCCGCCGCGTTCAAGCAAAGCGGCGCGCGCCTCGCCTGCCTCTGTTCTTCCGATGAGATCTACGCCGCGAGCGGTAAGGATGCGGCGGGCGCGCTACGCACAGCCGGCGCGCGGGTCTGGATGGCGATGGAGCCTGGCCAACATGAGGCCGCGTGGCGCGCCGCGGGCGTCGAAAGCTTCATCTTTGCCGGCTGCGACGCGCTGGCGGCGCTCAGCGCGGCGCACAGATACGCGGGCTCGCCGACGCAAGACGGCGTCGCCTAAAGCGGCTTGGCGTTCTCCTTGCCCAGATCCTTAAGCTGCCTCGATAGCGTGACAAACGCCTGCCGCCGATCGTCCCAACGATAGATCGCTTGATAGGTCGCGACGCGCCGAGGCCGCGCCCTGTCTTGACCACAATTTTCGTGGCTCGGCGAAACCCGCTGCAGCACTGACACGTGCAGCGCCGCATAGGGACCGGCGTCGGGAACGACGGCGTAGGACGGCGTCTGCGTGTGCTTATAAGCGCAAAGCTGGACATCGAGCGTTGAGAAAGCGTCGATGAGCTGAAATCGATCGTCGCGGACGAAAATCATTTCGGTCGACGTGAAATCCTCATCAGAATCGTTGTGACCGCTCTCGACGAGAATGAGAGGCGTTTTCGGCGCCAGCATCAACGGCCTCGACTTTTCGACAAAGACGGTGGTCCTGTCTTGGCCGACCTCGACGACGTCGAGAAGTTTCGGCGTCGGCGTCAACGAAAACAGCGCCAGCAAATTGGCCTCGGCGACGAACCCCTCTTGTTGTCCGATGTCAACCAACAAAACGATGCGGGAATCATCGCCCGGTATTTTCATCGTTGCGACATCGAGGGGCCGGAGTTTGATCTCTTGCGACGGCTCGCCCGTCGAATCCTTGCCCTCGATATGCTGGAAGGGAACGACCTTGTGACCGACCGCCTCGTCTTTTCCTGTTGCCTTAAGGTCGGCGACGAGCAGCTTCAACAGATCGAAGTCCGTGACGCCGGCATGTCCCGAAACGGGGGCGGCAAAATCATCCGCGGCCGACGGCCTCGCGGCGCAGATAATTAGGAACGCAAGCCACAGCGCTCGGGCTTTCATGAGAGGG
>DATGHD010000073.1:0-3072 GCA_035308145.1 Roseiarcus sp. | reverse complement strand
CTCGCTCATCGTTCCGCTCAACAAAGAGGCGGCGGTCCTCGACAGATTGATCTTGGCGCTCGACGCGATCACCAAGGTTTTCGCCATCGAATACGCCGCCCTGTTCGGGATCATCAATCCCGGCCTCGCCGCGCTCGGGGCGCCGATCCCGCTCGGCGGAACCTCCAATCATTTCCGCGGCATTAGGTAGCAAACTCATGAGCTTGCTACCTAATGCCGCATTTCCGTACCGATATTCTCAGGCGGGTCGGCGGTTGGGACGCCTGGAACGTCACCGAGGACGCCGATCTCGGCATAAGGCTGGCGCGCTTCGGCGTCCGCGTCGCCGCCTTGGATTCCGACACTTACGAGGAACAGCCGCGGACGATCGGGCGCTGGCTCAACCAGCGGCGGCGGTGGCATAAAGGATGGCTGCAAACCGCGCTGGTTCATTCGCGGGACCCTATTCGCGTGATCCGCGAACTTGGCGCCGTCCGCGCGCTTTGCGCCTTCGCGCTGATCGGCGGCGCGATCGCCGGCGGCCTGTTCGGACCGCTGTTGACGGCTGATACGCTGTGGCGCCTCGCCTCCGGCGATTTGTTGCGGCCGCAGACGCCCTTTCAGGCGATCGGCAGCGCCATGGCCGTGCTGGTGCTGCTCTCGGGGCTCGCGGTGATCTTGATCCCGGCGGTCCTCGGGATAAGGAAGAGGGCGATCAGGGGACTGGGCCGGGCCCTCGCCCTGCTGCCGTTCTACTATTGTCTGGTCTCGCTCGCCGCCTGGCTGGCGGTTTTTGATTTCTTGCGCCGGCCTTTCTACTGGTTCAAGACCGAGCACGGCCTCGCGCTTTCATCGACGCGGCCTTAAGGGCCAGCCGCCGGCCAACAATTTGACATCGGAGCGCGCCTTTCTACTGTGCGCGTGACTTTGGGCCTGATGGCGCGTTAGGACCTTACTCGAAATGCCGCCCGACGCTCTCCTCGACGCCGCCCGGGCCTCGAAGGCTTGGCCGTTCGAGGAGGCGCGGAAGATCATTCAAAGGATCGGCGAGACCGGGCAGAGCCAGGTTCTGTTCGAGACCGGCTATGGCCCCTCGGGCCTGCCCCATATCGGCACGTTCGGCGAAGTCGCGCGCACAACCATGGTGCGCCACGCCTTCCGCATCCTGACCGAAGACAAGATCAAGACCCGCCTTATCGCCTTCTCCGACGATATGGATGGGCTACGGAAGGTTCCGGACAACATCCCCAATCAGGATTTGATCCGGCCGCATCTCGGCAAGCCGCTGACGCAAATTCCCGACCCGTTCGGAGAGTACGACAGTTTCGCCGCGCATAACAATGCGCGGTTGCGCAAATTTCTCGACGCCTTCGGGTTCGACTACGAATTCGCCTCCGCCACCGACTATTACACGTCCGGCCGCTTCGACGAGACGCTCCTTCTGATGCTCGAGCGCTTCGACGCGGTTCAGAAGATTATGTTGCCCTCGCTGCGCGAAGAGCGCGCCGCGACCTATTCGCCGTTCCTGCCGATTCACCCGGAGACCGGCGTGGTGATGCAGGTGCCGATCGAGCAGATTGATCGGCGCGCCGGAACTATTCTCTGGCGCGACCCGGATTCCAGGACGGATTTTGAGACGAAAGTCACCGGGGGCCATTGCAAATTGCAATGGAAGCCTGACTGGGCGATGCGCTGGGTGGCGCTCGGCGTCGACTATGAGATGGCCGGCAAGGACCTCATCGATTCGGTCAGGCTCTCCTCGCAGATCGCCCGCGCCATCGACGGGCGCCCGCCGGAAGGCTTCAACTACGAGCTCTTCCTCGACGAGCAGGGCCAAAAGATTTCGAAATCAAAGGGCAACGGTCTGTCGATCGAGGAATGGCTGACCTATGCGAGCCCGGAGAGCCTCGCGCTGTTCATGTACCAGAAGCCGAGCGCGGCGAAGCGTTTGTACTTCGACGTCATCCCGCGCACGGTCGACGAGTATGTCGCCTTTCTCGACGCCTATCCGCGGCAGGAGTGGAAGGAGCGCCTCGGCAATCCGGTTTGGCATGTGCATGCGGGCGCCCCGCCCGCGCCCGAGCGCCTCGCCCATGGCGCAAGCGGCGAGACGACCGTGTCCTTCGGCATGCTGCTTAATCTCGCCGCAGTCGCCAACAGCGACAATCCGGCGGTCCTCTGGGGTTTCCTCAAGCGCTACGCCCCTTCCGTCTCGCCGGAGACGCATCCGCGGCTCGACCATCTGGTGCGCTACGCCGTCGCCTACTTTCGCGATTTCGTCGCGCCGAAGAAGCGCTATCGGCGCGCCGATCCGACCGAGCATGCGGCGCTCGAGGCGCTATCGGCCAAGCTCGCCGCGCTGCCCGGCGACGCCGACGCCGAGACGATCCAGGTCGCGCTCTATGACGTGGCGCGGCCGATCCCGCGCTTCCAGGATCTCAACGCCAAGGGCGCGACGGCGGAGCGTCCCGGCGTCTCGAACGAGTGGTTCAACATGCTGTACCAGGTGCTTCTCGGCGAGGAGCGCGGACCGCGTTTCGGCTCGTTCATCGCGCTCTATGGAATCGACGAGACACGAAGGCTGATCGACGCGGCGCTAAGCGGAGCGCTTATGGGGTAGTCAGCGGCTTAAAGCGGCTTCGCCCGAGCTTATTTCGGCACCGCCGCGCCAGGCAAGGGCGGCAGGGCGTCAAACGGATTGAGCGCGAAACCGCCGAGCGGCTGGAAGTGTTTTGTGTTTCGCGTGAGAATGGTGAGCCCGTTGGCCTGCGCCGTCGCGGCAATCGCGACATCGGCGAAGCCCGGCGCGCGTCCGACGCTTCTGGCGCCGTCGATGAGTTTGCCGGCAATCGTCGCCGCTTGCAGGTCGAACGAAAGAATCCGTTCGCCGTAAAGGTACTCGACAGCGTCCCACCAATTCATAAGAGCCGCAGCCTTGCGCGCAGCGCCTTGGCGACGCCGGCTCTGATCTCGGCGGCGGTCACGACCGAGAGGTAGAGCCCGCTCGAACGGCGTCGAGCCAACGGGCCAGTGGATGTCGCCGTCTTCTAGAGCGTGATGAGATTAAGTTCGATAGCCTGAATTTGCGAAATA
>DATGHD010000072.1:0-17520 GCA_035308145.1 Roseiarcus sp. | reverse complement strand
GGCCGTCCGAAAGGCGATCAAGGCCGCGGGCGCGCGGCTCCTCTTTCTCCCCAAATACTCGCCCGATCTCAACCCGATCGAGCAGCTCTTCGCCAAACTCAAAACTCTCATACGAAAGGCCGCGCCACGATCCTTCGACGCTGAAGCTCTCGCAGACGCCCTTGCTCAACTCGACCCAAGCGAGTGCGCAAACTATCTCAGAAATGCAGGATACGCGTATACCTAAATGCAGAACGCTCTAGAATACGAGGCGGTGAATTTCGACACGTTGCAACGGCCTAAACGCTGACGAAGAAGTCGGTTGGCTCCGGTCGAGTTTATAGGAGCGGGATCGACGAAAATCTCGGAGGACCGACGATATCGCGGCTTCGTCGCCCTTCGGGCTCCTCGCAATGATGGAAAGTGCGCGTTTCCGCGTTAGCCTCAATGAATCTCACTCGCCCGCTTCAGCGCCTCGCGCATCTTGGCGCTGTCAAACCCCGGCGCGCGGGCGGCGTCGAGGATCGCTTTCTCGCGCCGGGCGATTGTCTCGATCGCCTCGGGCAGCCTTATGACCGCATCCGCAGGGATCACGACCGCGCCGTGAAAATCGGCGTGGATCACGTCGTCATGCCTCGCCAGCATGCCGAAGACATTCGCGTCGCAGCGCATTTGCACCATATGGACGTGCGCGTGGCTTGGGCCGATCCGCCCGCCGAGAATCTGGAAGCCCGGCGCGAGCATGTCGAGGTCGCGGAACGATCCATTGGTGACGCAGCCTTTGACGCCGAGCGCGAGATGCGCCGTCGATTGCACCTCGCCCCAGAAGGCGCCATAGCCGGGCTTGTCGTCGATGTCCTGGATCACCGCGATGGTCGGCAGGCCGTCGGCGGCGACATAATCGTACCATTCTTCGCGCGACGGGATCGCCCCGCGCGGCTTTTCCTTCGCCCGAATGAGGCCGGTCCGCGCAAGGCCGACGATCGGGGCGAGCTTCCGATCCGCCGCGACCATCGGCTCGACGGTGAAGCCGATCGCGCGCCGCTCGGGCGCGACGAGTTCGAGGCCGTTGCAGATGGTCGGCGTGTCCCAGCGCGTAAGAAGCTGAAGATCGGCGGCGGTGAAGGGATGTCTGGTCATGATTTGGCCGGGCGAGAGTTGTGACGTGAGGAGTTTTGGCGAACGAGCATTTTTGCGCGAGATAAATTCGAACTTAAGGACGCGTCAGGGCTTGCCCATATGAAACTTCGCGCGAGAGCGGATTTCCCCATTGTTTGCATGGCGGAGCGAAAGCGCGGGATGAATTCGAAGTCAAGGATCAACCAAAGGGTCGTCTAAGACGTCCTTTGGTTGACCGCCTCCGGCGGCGATGCGCGAAGCGCATCGTCCTTGAGTTCGAATTCATGCCGCGCAAAATACTCGCCAAGCAATCAATGGAGTTCTGGCGCTTAAGAGCAGCGCAGGCAACTCTGCCCTAGATGCGTACGCGTTCGTCATTGCGAGGAGCGGAGCGACGAAGCAATCCTTAGAGCCGCCGCGATTCCCAAGATTGCCTCGTCGCCCTTTGGGCTCCTCTAAAATGACGGCGCTCCCATCAGGCCCGAGCGCTCGCCGCCTCCTCCGCCAGCCGCTGGACAATGTCGAGCGCGCGGGTCAGCAGCGTAACGGAGGCTTCGTAAGTACGAAAGCCGGAATGGGCGCTGAGCGTCACGGCTTCGTGGGCCGCCAAAGGATGATCCTTCTTCAACGGCTCGAGCGCGAAGACGTCGAGGCCGGCGCGCCGCAAGCGCCCTTCGTTCAGCGCCTCGATCAGCGCCGCCTCGTCGACGAGTGCGCCGCGCGCCGTGTTGATGAGGATCGCCCCGGGCTTCATCAAGGCGAGACGCTCGCGGCTGAGGAAGCCCTTGGTTTCCGGCGTCAGCGCGAGATGCAGGGACACGACATCCGCCGTCTTCAAAAGATCGTCGATCGGGATTTGCTTGATCGGCGATGGCGGCCGCGGCGTCCGGCTCCAGCCGACGACTTCCATGCCGAGTCCTAAGCCCATCCGCGCGGCTTCCGCGCCGATGCCGCCGAGGCCGACGATGCCGAGCCGCTTGCCTTTGAGCTCAACGCCCTCGCGCGGCCGCCAGAGGCCGCTGCGGATTTCGCGATCCATCGCGGCAAGGTCGCGCGCCGCCGCGAACATCAGGGCGATCGCGTGCTCGGCGACCGCGGTGTCGCCATAGTTCCTGATCGCGTGCACCGTGACGCCGAGCTTAGCCAGCGCCTCAAGGTCCATGTAGCTCTGCGGCCCGGTGCCGAGAAAGACGATGTGGCTTAAGCTCGGGCAGCGCGCGACCATCTCGGTCGGCATGTACGAGTGATCGTCGATACAAATCGAGCAGCCTTCGAGGAGACGCGGCAGATCGGCGCTCGTGAAGGGCCGCCTGTTGACCTCGACGCGCGCCGCATAGCGCGGCGAGACGTCGTCGAAGACCCGTTGCAGTTGATCGTTGCAATCGACGAAGACGATTCTTTTCGCCATGCCGCGCGCCTATTGCGCGGCGACGGCGACGGGGGCGGCCTCGCGGTTCAGCGGCCGCAAAGCGGCGCCCGGCCAGCTCTCGGGGCGCGCGCGGCGATATTGCGGCGGGCACGGCGCGAGCTGAGGGAAGCCGAGCGCGTCCGCCGCATGCCAGGCCCAACGCGGATTATCGAGCAGGGCGCGCGCTAAAGCGACGAAGTCCGCTTGCTCTTCGGCGAGGATCGCTTCGGCCTGATGCGGATCGACGATCATGCCGACGGCGCGGGTGACGATGCCCGTCTCGCGGCGGATCTTCGCCGCAAACTGAACCTGGTAGCCCGGCGTGATCGCCGGCGGAACGCCTTGCGGCGTCATGCCGCCCGAAGAGACGCAGACATAATCGACGCCGGCGGCCTTCGCCGCCGCGACGAAGCGAACCGCCTCGTCGGGATTGAACCCGCCGTCGGCCCAGTCGGTCGCGCTGATGCGGATGCCGAGCGGCTTATCCTCAGGCCAGGCATGTCGAACGGCCCGAATGATCTCGAGCGGGAAACGCATGCGGTTTTCGAGCGAGCCGCCATAGGCGTCGGTCCGGCGATTGGCGAGCGGCGACAGGAATTGATGAAGCAGGTAGCCATGCGCGCAATGGATTTCGACGAGATCAAAATCGGCGCGGAGCGCGCGCAGCGTCGCCTCGACGAAGCTTTGGCGCAGCCGCGCCAGATCATCCTCGTCAGCCGCCTTGGGCGCCGGCCAGTCCGGCGCGAAAGGAACGCTCGACGCCGAGACGGTCCGCCACGCGTCGAGGTCGCCGGGCGGCAGCGGCTTGCCGCCGAACCAGGGTGGCGCGCACGAGGCCTTGCGGCCGGCGTGAGCGAGCTGGATGCCGACCCGCGCCAGGCCGACGCCTTTGACGAACCGGATGATCCGGCCGAATTCGCGCTCGCAGGCGTCCGAATAAAGGCCCGTGCAGCCGGGCGTGATGCGGCCGATCGGCTCGACGCCGGTCGCTTCGGCCATGACGAGGCCCGAGCCGGAGACGGCGAAGCCGCCGAGATGCTGCATGTGCCAGTCCTGGGGCACGCCGTCGACGGCGCTG
The DNA here is from genome assembly GCA_035308145.1 of Roseiarcus sp. Lineage (GTDB taxonomy): Bacteria > Pseudomonadota > Alphaproteobacteria > Rhizobiales > Beijerinckiaceae > Roseiarcus. Next base: position 13,936 of record DATGHD010000072.1, on the reverse strand, counting down.
TATTGGCACATCGGCGAGACGGCGATGCGATTGGGGAGGGTCAGGCCGCGCAATGTCAGCGGCCGGAAGAGATGCGGTGGTTCGATCACGAAAAAACTCCGAGGTGGTTTTGCCCTGCCGGCATTTTGCGCGCGCGGCGCTCGAACTCAAGGACGCGAAACGGGCTACGAATGGGCCGCGGACCTGCTATTCGCGGACGACATTGGCCCGCAGGAAGATCGTGTAATCGGCCTCGGTCCAGCTTCCGGCGGCGACAGCGAGGACGGCATTGGCCGCGGCCTCCTCGGCCGCAGTGAAACGGCATCCATTGAGTTCAAGGAACAGGATTCCAATGACAAAGCCCGTCCGCTCGTCGCCGTCAATAAAGGGATGGTTTTGGACGATGCCGGCGGTGTAGGCGCTCGCCATATCGATCAAGTCAGCCTTGCTATCGCAAACCGCGATCTGCTTGGCGCGGGCGAGGGCGGAAGCGGGCAATCCTTGCTCGCGCAATCCCTCGGCGCCGCCGTGAGAGACCAAGAGCCGTTCGTGCAGGGCGAGGACATCCGGCGAATCTTGGGGGTCGGGGGTTCGAATCTCTTCGGGCGCGCCAGCGATTTCAGTGACTTAGAAAATTCCACCGTTTGAGAAGCGCCGACTCAAACGGTTTTTCAAACGGGGTGTTTTCTGATGCGCCGGTTCACGGAGATGTGAAAGACGGCATCTCCAGGATCCGCCTCGTGCGCCGATTGAGGTCGCGACCCGATCCCCACCCTGGCTGTGTTTTCTCGAGGGCGTCTAGCTTATCGGTGGACATCTCTGCCGCTTGCCATGGGGTCCAAACGTCGCGGACGCCCCGGCTTGATTTCGACGAAGTTTGGCGCGAGTTTGGCGCGCTATGCAACGCTGGTCCGTGCGACAGCTCTTTGGTTTGATGCTCGCCGTCTTCCTGGCGGCGGGAATGAGCCTGTCCGTCGCCCCAGCGGGCGGATCACGGGCTACGACGGCAATGGCCGCCATGATGTCAATGTCCCCCGAAATGGGCGCGTCTTCGCACGGCGATTGCGACGGATGCCCTATGAAGGGAGACGACGGCGCAAAGGCGATGGTCTGCGGGACCATGTGCGCCTCGCCAATAATGGCGATGGCGCCGCCTGTCGCGCCATTGAAGCTTGTGGAAATGCGCGGCTCGTTCGCGGCGCCCGAATCGCGGCTCTGCGGCAGAACATCGCCGCCCGATCCCTACCCTCCTAGACCCTCCGACATCGGCTGAACCGCGGCTGCCGCCTTCGAGTGGTAGGTCGAGCAGGGCGCGCGACTGCGCGTCCTAGCGACATGCGCCGCGGTCGTCCGGCTGCTCTCGGCATGCACCGAGGCGCAGTCCGCCCACTGACGACATCTCGGAAGGCTAGAAATTGGCCACACAATTCATCGGCGCCGTATCGCGCCGTAGGTTTTTGATCGCCGCCGCAGGCGCCGCGCTTGTTGCGCCTTTGCGCCTGCCCGCCGCCCGCGCGGCCGGCGGCGAAATCCGCATCACGTCCGAGCCTGCGAAGGCCTCTCTACTTGGCTCGGGCCGCGCTCAAACCGAGGCTTGGGCGTACAATAATACCGTGCCGGGGCCGGTCGTTCGCTTGCGCCAGGGCGAGCCGGCCCGCATCGTCGTTGAGAATCGGATCACGGAAGATACGACCGTGCATTGGCACGGTATGCGCGTGCCCAACGCCATGGACGGCGTGCCGGGCCTGACTCAGCCGCCGATCAAGCCCGGCGAGAGCTTCGCCTACGAATTCACGCCGCCCGACGCAGGCACGTTCTGGTATCACTCGCACGCCGACAGCCTCGTCCAGCTCGGCCGCGGACTTTCCGGCGCGGTCATTGTCGAGGAGCGCGAGCCTGTCGCGGTCGATCGCGACCTGCTGTGGCTCATCTCGGATTGGCGGCTGACTGAAGACGGCGAGATCGCCGCCGGCTTCGGTAATATGATGGACGCGGCCATGTCCGGCCGGATCGGCAATACCGTGACCGTGAACGGCGCCGTTTCGGCGGAAGAGCCAGTGAAGGCCGGCGAGCGCATCCGCTTGCGCCTCGTCAACGCCGCGCTCGCGCGCATCATGGCGCTGCGCTTCGAAGGCCATCGACCTGTGGTCGTCGCCCTGGACGGCCAGCCTTGCGAGCCGCACGAGCCTGACGATGGGCGCGTGCTGCTCGGCCCCGCCATGCGCGCGGATGTCGTGCTCGATATGCGGGGCGACCCAGGGCGGCGCTATGACGTGATCGACGAATTCTACGACGGCCTATCCTATCGCCTGGCGCGGTTCGCCTATGACGAAAGGCCCCCGCTTCGCGTTCACGCGACGGAGATTCCGCTCGTCCTGCCGCCGAATCCGCTGGCTGAGCCTGATCTTGCGACGGCCGAACGCCACGACCTTGTGCTTCAGGGCGGCATGATGGGCGGCGGCCCCCTCGCCGGCATGGGCGGGATGATGAGCTCCGGCGGCATGATGGGCGCGATGAAAGGCATGATGGGCGGAATGGGGATGATGGGAGGCGGAAGCAACGCCGCCGCATGGGCGATCAACGGCCAATCCATGACCGGCGACGGCGCTGCAGACATGAAGCCCGGCCTTACATTCGAGCGCGGGCGCAGCGTCGTACTGACGCTGCGCAATCAGACCGCCTGGTGGCATCCGATGCATTTTCATGGCCACAGCTTTCGCATGCTGACCCGCAACGGCCTCGCGACGCCGCATCGCCAATGGCGGGACACCGTGCTGATGGCGCCGAAGGACGTCGTCGAGATCGCCTTCGTCGCCGACAATCCGGGCGATTGGATGCTGCATTGCCATGTGATGGACCATCAAATGTCCGGTCTGATGACCGTACTGCGCGTCGCCTGAACTGCCTCACAACTTGCAAAGGAGAAAGACATGAACCGTACATTCCGTTTGGCGAGCCTCCTCGCGCTCCTGTCGTTTTCGGGACCGACGCTCGCCGCGCCGATCCACGCGGTGCTTTACAAAAATCCGCAATGCAGTTGCTGCGAGGCCTATGCCGCCTATCTGCGCGACAACGGCTTCGATGTCGAGATCAAGCCGACCAACGATCTTTCTCAGATCAGCCTGAAAGCCGGCGTGCCGGAGCAATTGGAGGGCTGTCACACGATGTTCGTCGATGGCTACGTGGTCGACGGCCTCGTGCCCGCGGATGTGGTCAAGAAGCTCTTGTCAGAGCGGCCGGCGATTGCCGGAATCACGCTGCCCGGCATGCCGATCGGCGCGCCCGGCATGCCGGGCGAGAAGACCGAGAAATTGACGATCTACGCCGTGGCCACGGACGGCAAGCCGCCAACCGTCTACGCGACGGAGTGAGGGAAGACAGACGAGGAGATCGTCGTCATGGCCGAGAGCCTTATCTCGAGCGTGGCTTCGCCGGCGCGGAAGGCGCAAGCGCCGGGGGTCGTTTCCCGGCGCCGGCTGCTGTACCTCGCGCCACTGGCGGGCTTCGGCGGCCTGGCGGCGATCTTCGCTTCGCGCCTTGGCGGCGATCCAAGCCGAATTCCCTCGACTCTGATCGGCAAGCCGGTTCCGAAATTCGACTTGCCGCCGGTCCAAGGACGAGCCCTCGGCCTCTCGAGCGACGATCTCGTCGGCGAGGTCTCGCTCGTCAATGTCTTCGCCTCCTGGTGCGTCGCCTGCCGCGCCGAGCATCCTTTGCTCATGCGCCTGGCCGCGGACAAGACGATGACCATTCACGGCCTCAATTACAAGGATCGGCCCGAAGACGCGGCGCGCTGGCTGAACGGATTCGGCGATCCTTATACGCGGACGGGCGCGGACCGCGACGGCCGCGTGGCGATTGATTGGGGCGTTTATGGCGTGCCGGAAACTTTCGTCGTCGGAAGCGACGGGCGCATCGCGTACAAGCACATCGGGCCGATTGACGAAAGCGCGCTTCGCGACGCGATCCTGCCGCTCGTCAACCGCCTCCAGCAAAAGGAGGCGAGGCCATGAGACGGCTCGATCTTTGCCCGTCAGGCGCTACGACCTCTTCAGCCGGCCGCAAGCCGCGCCGCCCGCCGTTCCAGCGGCTCGGCGTCTTATACCGAACTTCTCCTTCTGGTCGCCGTCAGATGACATCGTTTGGCCTGCGACGCGACGGCGACGAGCCATGACATGAAAGGATGCCCCGATGACAAGCACAATTGACCATCTTCCGATTGCGGCGACGCGCGCCGTAACCACGGCGTTGCGGCCCCTGCTCGTGACTCGCCGGCGCCAGCTTGCGCTTGGCGCCATCGTTCTTGCTCTCGGCCTAGCGCTCAAATGGAATTGGCTCGTCGCCATCGGCGTCGCGCCGGTGATCCTGAGCGTTCTCCCATGCGTCGTGATGTGCGCGCTCGGACTTTGCGTGATGAGGATGGGGAGCGGACCGTCTGGGCCCCCGTCAACTTCGTCTGGCGCGACAGCGCCCCTCGAAAGCGACGCGGTTTCAAACGAGCCGAGTCGCGCCGCGGCAGAGGACTGCTGCAGCAAATCAAACTAACGGGCAGGAATCGACGCCGATCGCCTCTCGACAAGATTCGGATTTCTCAGGTCAGCAGGGCGCAACAAGTCAAATGGAGCCGACTATCAACGTCTCAAACAGCGAGGACCCGCAGCGGGCTCGCAGTCGCTTCTCGATTCAAGGCCTTTGGCTCGCCGCCATGCTTGTTCTTGCGATCGGCGTCGCGCTCGTATTGTCGTTCGCACTGTTCCGATCGCTTCAAAACTCGACGGTGGTTCAGGTCCCATCCGAATCGGCGGAACGCGAGGCCGACGCGTCCAAAACTTTGCAATTCTCAGCCAAACCCGCCGAACTGCCCGAGCTTCGATTTGTCGATCGCGACGGCCGGTCGCTCACGCTGCGCGACTTCGCCGGCCGTCCCATTCTTCTCAATCTGTGGGCGACTTGGTGTGTTCCGTGCCGCAAGGAGATGGCTTCGCTCGATCGCCTGCAGGCGAAGTTCGATCCGTCCCGATTTCTCGTTCTGGCGCTGTCGGTCGATCGCGGCGGCGTCCCGACGATCGAGCGCTTCTATCAGCAGCTCGGGCTCAAATTGCTCGGCGTCTATGTCGATCAATACGGCTCGGCATTGCAGGACCTGCGCGCACCGGGATTGCCGATCACGCTGTTGGTGAACGAGCAGGGTCAAGAGATCGGCCGCAAGATCGGACCGGCCGAATGGGACGCTCCGCAAATCGTCTCCGTCTTACGGGAGCGCTTGCGCCTGCTCGCCGAAAAGGCCGTCCCGGAGACGCAAAGATGATGAGCGTCTCCTTCGCCGCCTTGGCGACGAGCTTCGCCGCAGGCGTCATATCCTTCGTTTCGCCTTGCGTGCTGCCGTTGGTTCCGGGCTACGTCTCCTATGTCGGCGGCCGATCGCTCGACGACGACGCTCGCGCCAGATTGGCGGCCCTGCCGCTGAGCACGCTCTTCGTCCTGGGTTTCTCGACCGTTTTCATTATTCTCGGCGCGAGCGCGACGGCGATCGGGAGCCTTTTCTTAGCCTATCGCTATCAGACCAATCTCGCGGCCGGCGCAGTAGTCATCATCTTCGGTCTCTTTACGATCGGCCTTGTACGATCGCCCTGGCTGCTGCGCGACGTCCGGCTTCATCTCGATGTGCCCGGCGCTCGTCCGCTCTCCGCCTATGTTCTTGGCTTGGCCTTCGCGTTCGGCTGGACGCCTTGTATCGGCCCGGTGCTCGGCGCGATTCTGACCACAAGCGCGGTGTCCGCTACGGTGCAGCAAGGCGTCATCCTGCTCGCCGTCTATTCTCTGGGGCTTGGCGTTCCCTTTCTCTGCGCCGCGCTTCTGACCGAACGAATCCTCCGACGAGTCGCGCGTCTTGGACGTCTCGGCCGCTCGCTCCAGCAACTCGCCGGCGGAGCAATGGTCGTCTTGGGCTTGGCTATGATCAGCGGGCAGTTCACGGCATTCTCGTACTGGCTGCTCGACACATTTCCTCTGCTCGGGAAGATCGGATGACCAATCTCCTCTCAACGCCGAACGCGCAAGCGTCTCGTAACAGCGTAGCGCCAACGCCAGAAACGCGGCGCATCGGGGTCAGCGTGAGGATAGCTATGTGGCGAAAACCCAATCCAACGCTCGCGCGAGCCCGAGTGCGAGCGGCGCTCTCAATGCTCCTCGCGCTGTTCGCCACGACCCTCGCGCATGCTCACGCCCATCTCGCTCACGCGACGCCCGCGGCCAGCAGCGTCGTTCATAACATGCCCGAAAGTGTCGAACTCTCTTTCAGCGAAGCTGTTGAGCCGGTCTTCAGCAGCATCGAAGTCGTAGATTCGACAGGCGGACATCTCGAAGAGGGCAAGCCAACCCCCGATGCGCGAGACACAAAGATCCTGAAGATTGAGATTAAGCTGACCGAACCTGGCGTTTACAAAGTTCTCTGGCGCGTCCTGTCGGTGGACACGCATCGATCCAGCGGCGACTTCACCTTTACGGTGGCGCCATGACCTTCGACCCGATGACTGGCGCGCTGGTGGCGGTACGGTTGACCCAGTTCGCCGCGGCCACCGCACTGCTAGGCGCAGCCTTTTTTCGTGTTTTCGTCGGCGCCTGTCTCCGTCCGCCGTCAAAGGGCTTCGATCTTCTGGATGACCGCTTGCGACGTCTCTTCATATTGGCGGCCGCGCTTTCGCTGGTCTCCGCGATCGCCTGGCTTCTGATCGAGGCGGCGATGATGGGGGGCGCCTGGGATGACGCGATCAACCGCGATGTCCTGGCGACCGTTCTTCTCCAAACCGAGTTCGGCCGCTTGTGGTCGGTTCGTTTGGCGCTGGCGGTGGCGGTGTTGATCGCGGCTTGCTTGCTAGCGGGCGCCCGAAGCCGAGCGGGCGGAGCCGCTATCCTGGCGTTCCTTTCTGCTTTGCTCGTCGCGAGTCTCGCCGGCACAGGCCACGCTTTGGCGGCCGGCGGGGCGAACCGCACTATCGATATTGCCGCCCAAGCCGCACATCTTGTCGCCGCCTCCGTCTGGATCGGCGGCCTTTTGCCGCTGGGCCTCGTCCTGCACGAGGCCAAACGCGGCGTCGATCCGATTTGGTTGGCGGCCGCGCAGTCCATCTTGCCCCGTTTTTCTCAGGCGGCGCTCCTGGCGGTCCTCATCCTTGTCCTCACCGGCCTTATTGCCAGTTGGCCGTTGGTCGGGAGTTTCGCAGCGCTCATTCAGACGGCCTACGGGAATGTGCTGCTCGCGAAGTTGGCGCTATTCCTGGCGATGATCGGCTTGGCCGCCGCCAATCGTCGTTGGTGGTCCCCGAGGCTCAGAGCTGCAGGAACAGATGCATCATCGAGAAGAGTCTCGCTGCACGCCCTCGCGCGCAACGTCGCCTTGGAGCAGGTTTTCGCGATCGGCGTGCTCGCCGCGGTCAGCGTGCTTGGGACATTGCCGCCCGGCGCCGACGTCGAGTGGGAGTCGCTGACGCGAAGCCGGCTCGCGCCGACGGCTGAATCGCCATATAGAGTTGCGCCAATTTCGTCGGCTTCGCCGAAATCGGATTCGCGCGGCGCAACGTCGCCGGACGACGACCTGCCGGCTGCGGAAGGGCCGCGGTCATGACTATTCGCCGCACGGGCCTCCGCCTGCTCCTGATCCTGTTTCTCGGCATCGACGTTGCGCTCGCCGCAATCGTGTACTCTCGGCAGTCGTCTGAGGTCGCCCTATCCGGAAGCCTCGGATCGACCGGCGTCGCCGACATCGGCGGTCCCTTCACCTTGGAGACGACCGACGGAAAGACGGCGACCGATCGCACCTATCGCGGCAAATGGATGGTGGTCTACTTCGGCTACACGCGATGTCCCGACGCCTGTCCGACCGCGCTGAGCAATTTCGGCGCCGCACTTGAGAAGCTCGGCGGGGACGCCGAGAAAATCCAGCCGCTCTTCATAACGGTCGATCCTGAGCGCGATACGCGCCAAGCCACGTCCGCTTATCTCGAATCGTTCGATCGACGCATCGTCGGGCTGACCGGCGCTCGCGCTCAAATTGAGGCCGCGGCAAAAGCTTATCGCGTCTATTACGAATCCCACAAGGAGCAGGGCGGCGATTATCTCGTCGACCACAGCGCTTATTTCTATCTCATGGGACCAGACGGCGAATTCGTTGACGTCGTGGAAGGCGCGACGCCTGGCGATGAGATCGCCGACAAGCTGCGCAAGCTCATGAACGAGCATTCACATAGGAGTTGACTGATGAAATTCGCTATCGCCGGTCTCGCCTTCGCGCTCGGCGCGTCGCTCGCCGCAGACGCTCACGCGGACTCGATGGGGGTCGCCGTGGAGCACGCTTGGGCGCGGGCGACCCCGCGGGGCGCCGCGACGGCGGCTGCTTACGTCACACTTGTCAATCATGGCGCGGACGACGACCGCCTGCTGAGCGTGACCAGCCCGCTCGCCGAGCGGATTCAATTTCACTCCGAGATGAACGATAATGGCGTGATGAAGATGGCCCAGCTTACGACGGTAGAAATACGTCCCGGCGCCACCGTCGTCTTCAAGCCGGGAGCCATGCACATGATGCTGGTGGGGCTGAAGCGGCAAGTTAAGGAGGGCGAGACCGTGCCGCTGACCCTGACCTTCGAGAAAGCCGGCGCTATCGATGTCGACGCGCGCGTCGGCAAGATCGGCGCAATGACCGATCCCGCTAATCAGGCAAGCGGCGACTGAAATGGCTGCAATCGAACAAATTCGTCAAGCTTCCGAGGCCCGCCGGCGCCTGCTCTTGGGGCCAATTTTGGCCGTCGTCGCGCTAGCGACGGCGCTGACATCCGTCTTCTTGCTGCATCCAAGCGGGGCGCCCAGCGTCGGCGGGCCGTTCGAGCTCGTCGAGGCGGCGACCGGCCGACACGTTTCAGACCGAGATTTTCGCGGCAAGTGGCTGCTCGTCTTCTTTGGATATACGCGCTGCCCGGAGGTTTGTCCGACGACTCTCAGCAACATCGCTGAGGCTATGAGCCAACTCGGTCCGCTCGCTGCTCAGGTGCGGCCGCTGTTCATCACATTGGACCCCGAAAGAGACACTTTGCCGGTTCTCGCGGATTACGCCAAGGCCTTCGACCCACGGGTCATTGCGCTCACCGGCGGCGCCGGCGAAATCGCCGCCGCGGCCTGGGCCTACCACGTCTACTACGCCAAGAGAGGGACCGGGGATGACTACAGCGTGGACCACACAGCGACCATCTATGTTCTTCGCCCGGACGGAGCCTGCGCGACCTCGTTCCTGTCTACGGCCGACGCGTCCGACATCGCAAAGCAACTCCGCATATTGTTGACCGGCGCATGAAGAAAGAATTCGGCCATGGATAGACGCGTCGATCTGCAGCGTTCTCCAAAGCTCGGCGCACGCGAATGCGATGCCCGGCCACAAGGAAAGGCGTCGCGCGTTCGCTTCAGCCCTGCGGCATTAACCCGACGCTCCGTCATGGGAGGCCTCGCTGGCGCCGTCTTCGCGACCTGGTTTGATCGGGCGTTCGCCGATTCGGCCGACGATCCGCTCAAGGTCATCGAGTTCTCGCCAACCGACAAATACCTTCTCTATGAAACGACCTTGTCGAAGGTCGTTCCGCCCGCCGGTTATCAGAGCCGGATCGCCCTGCAAGACAGCGTCATCCGGCTCGTCCGGGCAGGCGTCATCGATTTGGGCAAATTCTTCGACCTTCAGCGCCGCGCGGTAAAGAGCCCTGACGGCCTCTCGCAAGTCCTTGCCGAGCCGTCCCCAAATCCGATTTGGCTGACGCGCGACAATGCGAGCGCTTACGTCAATCTCCTCTGGCCGATCGGTCTTGCAAACCGGATGAACGGCAATTTCACAAGTCCGCTCAGCGGAGCTTCCGCGCCGAGCTTCGCTTCCACGGCCGGATGGACCTTAGGCGATCGCGCAGAGGGCAGCGGTTACTTCAACAGATTTCCGATCGTCGAAATGACTTTGGCCCAAGAGTCGCTCGCCATCCGCGTCGCAAAATCGACCTTCCGGCCTTGTTGCGACAATTCGACCTTCTTCCAGGATTGCAATCACGGCTCGGCCTTGCTCGGCGTTCTGCAGCTCGGCGCCGCTCAAGGGCTCGATGAGGCGGAGCTCTATCGAGAAGCGCTTGCTTTCAATCCGTTCTGGTTCGCCGACTATTACGTGCGCACGGCGCTCTATTTCATTATCGTACGCAAGATCGCATGGGACGAAGTCGATCCGAAAGAGGTCATGGGACCGACATTCTCCGCCCTGAGTTCGTGGCGACGAATTGTTCAAGCGCGCGTCGATACAATTCCTAACCTGATCCCAAAGTCGCAGGAAGACGCCAACTGCGGCGCCTAAGCCCGTGGAATGTTGTCAGGCGTCGTATTGGTTACGAAGAATTGGAGACCCGCCCATGACCCGCTCGATCGCGAAGCTAGCACCGGCTCTCCTCGCCGCTTTCTCAGTGGCGTGGCCGATGGAACACAAAGCGACGGCCGACGAATTGGATCGAGCCAAGGTCGAAGAGGCGATTCACGACTACATCTTGAACCACCCCGAGATCATTCGGGACGCAATCGTGGAAATGCAGCGGCATGAGCAAGCGGATAAGGAAAAGGCGGCCCTCGCCGCGCTCGAAAACAATCGCGCCTTGCTGCTCGCTAGCCCTCATCAGGCCGTGATCGGCAATCCCAACGGCGACATTTCGATTGTCGAGTTCTTCGACTACAATTGCCCCTATTGCCGACAATCGGCTCCAGACCTGGCGTCTGTCTTGGCTCAAGACAAGAATGTCCGCGTCGTATTGAAAGAATGGCCGATCCTTGGCCCGGATTCGATCGAGGCAGCGAAAGTATCGATAGCGGCGCGGATTCTTGATGGCGGGGCGCGTTTTCAGGAATTTCACGAGAAGCTCCTCGCGATCCACGGGCGCGCAAATAGAACAAACGCGATTCAGGTGGCGACCTCCGTGGGTTACGACTCGCAAAGAATCGAGAGCGAGATTGAATCAGATGAGGTGAAGTCGACGATTGCCGAGGTCGCACAGCTTGGAACGACCTTGAACATCACCGGGACGCCAAGTTTCATCGCGGGCAGTCGGGCGATCGCCGGCGCCATGGACGTCAACGGCCTGAAACGCGTGGTCGCGAGGGCGCGGCAGGAATGCAAGACGCCTTCCTGCTGATTTCGCGAATCCGCTTCTCGACCGGATAGACCGCGATCGCGAGATCCCCATACAGTCGAGAGTCGAAGAGGAGAGGACAATGCGCCTTGTCGCAAACGCAGTCTGTTCGGGCGCTCGCAACGGCCAAGGTGGCGGAAGGACGAAATGGTCGGCGGCTCGCCAGATCGTTCTCCTGACCTTCGCTCTTCCCTTCCTTCTTTCCGCTGCGAAACCGGAGGCCGCAAATGATGCGTCGAAGGGCGAACAGTATTTTCGAGCCTGCGCCGCATGTCACTCGCTGACGCCAGACCACAACATGACGGGGCCGAGTCTCGCGGGCCTGTTCGGACGCAAGGCCGGAACATTGGCGAGCTTCCCGCGCTACTCGCCCGCCTTACAGGCCTCGGGCGTGATCTGGAATGAACAAACGCTGGACGCCTGGCTCGCGGGACCGACGCGCTTCATCCCTGATTCGCGCATGCCGTTCGAAGGCATCGAGCAACCGGCGATACGATCCGATCTCATCGCTTACTTGAAGAAAGCCACGGCAGCGAATGACGCAACGAGCGGTCCGCGCGTCGGCATGCCCGGCGATCCGGACTTGAAGAACCTCCAGGCGGAAAACAAAGTGCTGTCCATCACCTATTGCCCGGATACGTATCGGGTAACGACCGCCGATGGTCAAACTCAAGGATTCTGGGAGCGCAACTTGCGCTTCAAGACCGATTCCAGTCCGATCGGACCGGACAAAGGCGCTCCGGCGCTTTTCGGCGCGGGAATGCAGGGCGATCGCGCGTCGATCATCTTCAGCTCGCCCGAGGAAATCAGCGCGTTCGTCAAACGGCAGTGCTGACCTCGCAATTTGGCAAAGTACGCAAGGGAGAACGGCCATGAATCGTCGAACTGCGCTTGGACTATTGACCGCGACCGCCGCCGGCCTCTTTTCGCGATTCGCGTGGGCGGCGTCCGCGAAAGCGAGGTCGGCGGACGAATCGTCTGGGTTCCCTGATTTGAAGCGGGTCAGCCCCGAGAAGCGACTACTCGCACTCGCCTATTCGCCCGGCGAATATCGCATAACCACTCTGGACGGAGAAAGCGCAATTTTTCTTGAGGCCAACCTGCGGTTCAAGATCGATTCAAGCAGCCTTGGACCTCGCCCTGGAGCGCCTGTCATCCTCCCCTCCGGAACGGAAGGCGACCGGAAGTTGGTGCTGTTTGCTTCGCCGGAAGAACTCGGCGGCTTTATATCGCGCCGGGGCTGATTCGGCGATCGACATTGGTCATATCAGAAAAACTACAAGTGATCGGAAATCCGACAGTCATCGGCGGCATTCCACTACCTTCTGACGCGCCGGTCTTTTTGGCGTTTGTCGCCGCGCACATCGCAGCAGGTCTGACGGCCGTCCTTGCCGGCGCGATCGCCATGCTGAGCCGAAAGCAAGCTGGCCGTCATCCGCACGCCGGGTCGGTTTATTACTGGTCGCTCTCGATTGTCTTTGTGACGATGGCGGCGCTCGCCCTCTCGCGATGGGCGGAGGACTATCACCTGTTCGTCTTGGGCGCTCTCTCGTTCATCGCGGCGACGATTGGCCGGATGGCAAGGCGCAGACTTTGGCCGTCCTGGGCGCGCGTTCATATGACAGGGATGGGCGCGTCTTACATGCTGCTGATTACAGCCTTTTATGTCGACAACGGGCCAAACCTGCCGCTTTGGCGCGAACTGCCGCCTATCGCTTTTTGGATCTTGCCGGTGCTTATAGGCGCGCCGATCTTAATCAACGCTTTGCTTCGCCATCCAATTGCAATGAGGCCGCCTTAATTGGCGGCCTCGGGCCGGATCGCCTTTCCGGCGTCGGCTCTTCGGGGCGAAGCTTACCGGCCTTTTGAGAAGCATCCCGGACCCGGATGAGTTTGACGACGCGCGGCGAGAACGGCGCCGGTTCAAGCGTCCATACGCATGCTCGCATGGCAAGCTTCGCGGTTATTCGTGCCGACGGCCGGCTGCGTATCGGCGAACGCGCGGCGCCCAAGCGCAAAATTCGATGTAACCGAACGCGGCGCCCTTGCGTATTCGTTAGTAGAGACCGACCGGGCCCCGGGAAGCGCGGAACAAGCTTGTCGCCGCACCGAGTGCTTTGGTCGTCTGCTAATGGAGTATGCGAGATGGACGCCTTGCTCAATTGCGCCGCGAACGGATGGGCCATGACCTCGGCCGCAATCGCGACTTACGCACTGCTGGCCATAATTGGCGCCGCACTGATCAAATACCTCTTCTTTGCAAAGCCGGGGAGCGCGGCGGCCTAAGCCGGTCGCAGCTCGTCCTTCCGTCAAGGAGACTCATCGATGGGATCCAGAATCCCTCAATCAATCGCGCCGCCTACCATCGATCAGAGCGCCGGCAAGGGCTTTCGCCCATGGCTAGGCTGGCCGCTCGGCGCGATTGCCGCATCGGCCGCCGCCATCACGGCCGGGGCCCTCGCATGGGGCCTTCATTGGATCGTCGTCGCCGACTTGGCGCCGCTGCTCTTCATATTGCCGTGCGCCGCAATAATGGCCCTGTGCGTGACGAACTCTAGCAAGGCTCATTAGGCGAGTCTGGCCCCGCCCGCGCCCCGGCGATCAACGCCGCCCGCTCGAAATAGAACGCGAAGCGGGCCTCGAGGGATCAGGGCGCGTGTCCCCTCAAGACCGGTGAAGCAAGAGAAAGTAATGGAGATTTGCAATGGCCGCAGCCACCTCATTCGAGACCGCCATTCCTAACGCGAAGCAGCGCGAGGAAT
>DATGHD010000071.1:0-15806 GCA_035308145.1 Roseiarcus sp. | reverse complement strand
CGGGCTATTTTCGCCGGATCGAGCCGCCACATGGCGACAAAGGCCGGATTGGAGAGTTTCAGGCGCCCGTCCGTGCCGAAGACAGCGACGCCCTCTTTCAGGGTATCGAGCGTTTCGCCTTGCACGCGGATCAGCGCGTTGAATTGCGATTCGAGATTGAAGCGCTGCGTGACGTCGTCGAAGAGATAAGTGACGCCGCCCTGCGGATTGGGGCTGGTGACCGCGCGCATGGCGCGCCCGTCTGGAAGGTGCCAGATCAGCTCGGTTGGGTCGATGGCTTGATAGGCTGAGAAGAGCTGCGCCTTCCACGAGCGGAAGTCGGCTTGCTCCGGCAATTGCCGCTTCGCGCGAAGGCGATCGAGGATTTCGTCGTCGGTCGGTTGTTGATCGAGGAAGGCGGGATCCAGCGACCAGATCTGGCGGTAGGCGGCGTTGTGGAAGACAAGCCTCTTGCTGCGATCGAATATCGCAACGCCGGTCGACAATTGGTCGAGCGTGCGCGCGTAGGAGGCGGTTTGACTTTCGATCTCGGTTTGCAGGGCGACGATCTGCTGAAGATCGCGCGCGATGCCCGCCGAGCCAGCGGCGCTCGGCACGTCGACGACATCGTAGATGCGACGTTCGCCCGCCGCCACGGCCGGCGCTCGCGATCGCCAGATCTCGTTGCTCGCCCGCGTCGTCAAAACGGCCTCGCGCGTCGCGCGGTCGAAAAGCTCGAGGCCTCGCGAGGCCGCTTCGATCGCGTCTTTCACCTCGACGGCGCGCGCATAAGCAGCGTTGACCCAGGAGAGCCGTCCGTCGGCGTCGCGCGTCCAAACCGGATCGGCGATGGCGTCGAGCATGGCGCGCAAAGCGCTCATCTCCTCGAGCAGGCGATTGTGATTTTCGCGTAAGCGCACCAATTGCAGGCGGTCGCCCGAGATGTCGCGGATGCGCATCACCGCGCGGCCGGCGATGGCGCGCCCGTCGACGTCGAAGTGGCGACCGGCGAGACTGGCGACGGTCATCGAGAAGGCTTCGCCGCGCTGGCGAAGGCGTTCGACCGCTTGATCCAGCTTCTGCGCAAGCTCCGGCGCAAGCCATGAGCCGAAGCCGAGGACCCGGCGGGGCAAAGGCGCATCGGCGACAAGCGAGAACTCGCCTTCGACGTCGGGCTCGCCTGAGGGGGCGCCCCAGGCGACCACGATCTGCTGGTCAGACGAAAGGAAAAGCGTCGCCCGGTCGAGCCGCGCCTGGGTCTGAGAGAGTTCAGCGGTCAACGCTTTTTCGCGCTGCGCCCATTGCCGGCGCCCGACGAGATGCAGCACAGCCGTAAAGGTCGCAAAGAGCACCAGGCCGAGCCAGACGGTGAGACCTGTCAAATCCTGGTCGCGCGCCGATTCAGTGAGCGGCGGGACTGGCGCGTCCGCCCTCCCGGCGGTTGGCGCGAGAATCGCAAGCGCGCAAAGGACAAGGAACAGAGCGGCGCAGAGCCAGCGCTGCTCCCGGAAATCTGCGCCTCCATCGTCCAACCCGCGTCGGGGCCGGCTCGTCCTGCGCAACATTGGCCCCCATGAACTGCGACGCTTGAAAGAAACGCGCTGGACTCGCGCCGCCACCGAGTCGGGCCTTGTCTCCGCCAGGATGCCCGAATCACTCCAATTTACCCCTACGCTGGTATGGCTAGAAAGTGGTTAAGCCGCGCCGCCGCACGCAACTAGGTCCGCGCCTGCATGTAGGTGGCCGTACGCTTCGAGCCACAAGATTTGGCGCCCCGCCAATCGCGGCGCCGCGCGACTGGCTAGGCACAAGACGGCTGCCGCGCTAAACGGCTTTTCAGCAAAGCCGCCGGGCGAGAGCAGGTCCTGCCGGCTCGAAAACAGGGATGAAATGCAAAACCTTTGGAGCGAGGCCGCCGCCGAAAAAATGGTCGCGGATTATGCAGGCAAGAATATTTCTCGCGATCTCGCCTTACGCGTCTACACGACCCGGCTGCTTGGCGGCGAACCGCGGCTGGTTCTGCACGGCGGCGGCAACACGTCTTGCAAGACCAAGGTCAAGGATCTCGTCGGCGACGAGTGGGACGCGCTGTGCGTCAAGGGCAGCGGCTGGGATATGGGCGTCATCGAGCCTGCCGGCCTGCCGGCGGTCAAGTTGAAGCCGCTGCTCAAGGCGCGCGCGCTGGCGCGCTTGAGCGACCAAGACATGGTGGCCTTGCAGCGCGCCAATCTGATCGATCCGTCCTCGCCCAATCCTTCGGTCGAAACGCTTCTGCACGCCTTTCTTCCGCATAAATTCGTCGATCATACGCATTCGACGGCGATCCTCTCGATCGTCGACCAGGAGAACAGCGAGGCGATCTGCGCTGCGATTTTCGGCTCGAAGCTTGGCTTCGTGCCCTATGTCATGCCGGGCTTCGCTCTGGCCAAGGCGGCCGCCGACATCTTCGACAAGGATCCGAAAGTCGAAGGGCTGATCCTCGACAAGCACGGCATTTTCACCTTCGGCGACGACGCGCGGCAGGCCTATGACCGCATGATCCACTACGTCACGCTCGCCGAAGACTATCTTGCGAAACACGGCAAGGCCGCGCCAAAGGCGTTGGTCCCGGGGCCGCTCGCCAGCCCTGCGGAGATCGCGCCGATCTTGCGCGGCGCGGTCGCTTTCGATCGCGGCGAAGGGCGTTACGACCGGTTCGTCCTCGATTTCCGCGCGTCGGAAAAGATTCGCGCCTTCTTGAGCGATCGCGACCTTGAACGGCTCGCGGGGGCCGGCGTCAGCACGCCCGACCTCGTCATTCGGATAAAGCCGACGCCGCTCGTTTTAGAAGCGCCGCCGGCCGGCGATCTTGCCGGCTACGCCAAGGCCGTGCGCGAGCGCGTCGCGGCTTTCGTCGCGCAGTACAAGGAATATTTTCAGGCCAATGACGCGCGCGACGATGTGAGGCGCGTGATGCTCGATCCGATGCCGCGGCTCGCGCTGGTTCCAGGCCTCGGCTTCTTTGGCATTGGTCGCACGATCAAGGACGCCAAAATCGCCTCGGATGTCGCTGAAACATGGGTCGAAGCGGCGAGCGGCGCCGAGGCGATCGGCCGCTTTCATCCGGTCGGCATGTCGGACCTCTTCGACATCGAATATTGGTCGCTCGAACAGGCCAAGCTCGCCGGCGCTAAGCCGATGCCGCTGACCGGGCAAGTCGCGTTGATCACCGGTGGGGCCGGCGCCATCGGCGCGGCGACGGCAAAGCTCTTTGCGGCCAATGCGGCGCATGTCGTCGTCGCCGACCTCGACGGCGACAAGGCGAAATCGATCGCCAAGGCCATAGGCGCCGCCTCGATCGGCGTCGCCTGCGACGTGACCGATCCAGCTTCAGTGCGCTCCGCCTTTGACGCGGCTGTCGCGGCCTTCGGCGGGGTCGACATCGTCGTCTCCAACGCCGGCGCGGCGTTAGAAGGCGCGATCGGCGACATCGACGAAAAATTGCTCCGCAAGAGCTTCGAGATCAATTTCTTCGCTCATCAAAGCGTCGCGCAGAACGCGGTCCGACTCTTCAAGCTGCAAAGGACGGGCGGCGCGCTGCTCTTCAATACGTCGAAACAGGCGGTCAATCCCGGCGTCAATTTCGGCGCCTACGGCCTCCCCAAGGCGGCGACCTTGTTCTTGTCGCGGCAATACGCGTTGGAATACGGCAAGATCGGCGTGCGCTCCAATGCGGTGAACGCCGACCGCATCCGCTCGGGGCTCTTGACCGATCAAATGATCGCCAGTCGCTCGGCGGCGCGAGGCGTCTCCGAGAGGGATTATATGTCAGGCAATTTGCTTGGCCTCGAGGTCACGGCCGAACATGTCGCCCAAGCGTTTCTCCATCACGCGCTGGCGGAACGTACGACCGGCGACGTGACGACTGTCGATGGCGGGAATATCGCCGCGGCTCTGAGGTAGGGGGCGACCCAATTCGAGCGCAGGAGATGCGGCGTCGCCTTCCAAATCCTGGTTGTAGAGCGGCAGGCCGCCGATCTCGACCAAATCGAGCCGGAGCGAGTCGGGAGACATCCGCTTCAGCGCCATCGCGAGCTTTCGGTTGAACGATTCTTTTCGCAGGCTTCCAATGAGAACCGCGACGTCTTTTGTTCCTGGCATCTCTCGAACTCCCGACAAACTCACTCCGCTCGGCGCAAAGCCTGCTCAGGCGCTCCTCTTTCTGTCATGCTGAGCACGCTCAGGAAGCTGATCACGGCCGCCGCGGTAATGTAGTAGCCGACATAGGCGAGGCCGCCATGGTCCAAGAGGATTTGCGCGAGGTACGGGGCGAAAGAAGCGCCGACGATGCCGCCAAGGTTGTACGCGCTCGAAGCGCCAGTGTAGCCGACGTTGGTCGGAAAGAGTTCCGGCAGCAAAGCGCCGAGCGGCGCGAAGGTCAGGCCCATCGTTCCGAGCGCTAGCGACAAGAACAGTAATATTTCGCCTATGCCGCCGCTGAGCAGGCCCGGCAGCGCGAAGCCGAGCGCTGCGGCGAGCGCGCTCGCCGCGAGCAGGACCGGGCGCCGGCCATAGCGGTCGGCAAGCGCCGCCGCAATCGGCGTCGCCGCGGCCATGAAGAGGACGGCGATGCAAAGCAGAGCAAGGAAATCGGTCCGCGCTATGTGCCGCGCATTGACGCCATAGCCGAGCGCGAAGACCGTCGAAATATAGAACAGCGCATAGCAGACGACGATCGCCAGCGAGCCTTGGATCAGCGGCCGCCAATGCAACACGACGACGTCGATCAGCGGAACCTCGACGCGCTCGTTGCGCGCCAGGGCCGCGCGGAACGCCGGCGTTTCGCTCAGCGAGACGCGAACATAGAGACCGATCGCCACCAGGACGGCGCTCAGCAGAAACGGGACGCGCCAGCCCCAGGCGACGAAGCTCGTCTCGCCAAAGCCAAGGAGGAGCAGAAGGAAGAATCCGTTGGCCATGAGAAAGCCGAGCGGCGGTCCAAGTTGCGGAAACATGCCGTACCAGGCGCGCCGACCTTCAGGGGCGTTCTCGGTGGCGATGAGCGCCGCGCCGCCCCATTCGCCGCCAAGGCCAATGCCTTGGCCGAAGCGCAAGAGGCAGAGGAGGCCTGGCGCGAGAACGCCGGCTTCAGCGTAGCTCGGCAGCGCGCCGATCAGCGTCGTCGAGACGCCCATGGTCAACATCGAGACGACAAGGGTCGATTTGCGTCCGATGCGATCGCCAAAGTGGCCGAACAGGATTGAACCAATGGGGCGGGCCAGGAAGGCGATTCCGAAAGTGAGGAAGGCGTTCAGCGCTTGCGAGCCTGGCGCGGACTGAGGAAAGAACGCTTGGCCGATGACCAGCGCGGTTGCGGTTCCGTAGATGTAGAAATCGTAGAATTCGATCGCCGTGCCGATGAGGCTCGCCAGCACGATGCGGCCGACGCTTGATCCTGGCATTGCGGCCTCGTCGCCCCTCGCCGCAATCATCGTCATTCCGCGTCCCCTTGCCCCGCGCGTCTCGTTTTCGTTTGACGGCGCTTCATCACGGACGGCGAAGCATAGCGCGGGGCGGGTCGACTCGGAAGCAAGCGGAGCGTCGATCTCCGAGCGAATCGAGGCCGCCTATCGTCAGGCCTCGATCGAGAACACGGATCAACGGCGCGGCGACGAGCGCTAGCCCGAAATGGAACATCGGGCCGATCATGAAGCCTGAGATTGGGAAGCCCCAGGAGAGCGGCAAGAGATGATAGCAATCAAGGCATATTCGCAGCGCGCCGCCGCTCGCGCGGCCTCGGCTATTCGGCCGCCCACGCTGGCTTCGCTGCGGTCTCTTCTTCGCCTCGATGCGCGAAGCCCGGCTGCTTCGCCTCCTCCTCGGCGACGATTCTTTCCGCCATCTCCCAATGCCGCTCGGCGTGACCAAGCGGGCGTCCTTCCTCTTCCCAAATGCGGAACGCGATCTCGCGTATTTTTTGCTCTCGGTCGCTCATCGGACTTGCGCTCCTCACATTCTCTTGAAACGCCAAGTCCGAGAATTGGTTCCGACCGCGTGCGCGCCGCCGACGCCCGAAATTCTCGATGTCGGCAATATAAGCGCCAAGCGACGTTGTTGCGACGGCGCCGGTTTCAATAGCCGTTTTGCACGCAACGATAACCGGCCGCGTTCGGCGCGGGCACGGAGTGAAAGCCGTCCGGGCAATCGCGGTTGGCGTCGACGACCGGATCGCAGCTTCCATTGGGCGCGCGGTGATAGTTATGGCCGCAACGCTGATAGGCGAGCTGCATCCGGTCTGCCGCGCGCGAGGGCGCCGGGTCGGCGGCCCCAGGCCTCGCCGCAA
Source organism: Roseiarcus sp. (assembly GCA_035308145.1). GTDB lineage: Bacteria > Pseudomonadota > Alphaproteobacteria > Rhizobiales > Beijerinckiaceae > Roseiarcus. The sequence continues at coordinate 9,505 of DATGHD010000071.1, read as the reverse complement.
GCACAGGCGTTGCTGCGAGCAGCGACGATAGGGCGGCAATCGCAGCCAAAGAGCCAATTTGCGAAATGCGTGACGACATATTGGGCCCCCTCTGGTTCGCCCTAAATCGCAGCGCCGTCGCTAAGACGACAGACGCCGCCACGCGGGCGTCAGTGGCCGACTATTCCAAAAAGAAGCTTTCGATGGTGGGCGCACAAGGGCTCGAACCTTGGACCCGCTGATTAAGAGTCAGCTGCTCTACCAACTGAGCTATGCGCCCATCGAAAGCTATGGCCGTCCGACCGCCCGCGAAGGCGGGGGCTTAGCAAAGGCCTCGCGCCCTGTCCAGCCTCGCAGGACCAAGGTAAAAGCCTCGCCGCGCCGTCAGTTCCGCGCCCGATCGACCAGCTTGTTCTTGCCGATCCACGGCATCATGGCGCGCAGCTTTTCGCCAACCGCTTCGATCTGATGGGCGTTGTGCTTCGCCCGCATCGCCTTGAACGAAGTCTGGTTGACCTTGTTCTCCAGCATCCAGTCGCGGGTGAATTTGCCCGATTGGATGTCGGTGAGGATGCGCTTCATCTCGGCCTTGGTCTCGGGCGTGATGACGCGGGGGCCCGAGACATATTCGCCATATTCGGCGGTGTTCGAGATCGAGTAATTCATGTTGGCGATGCCGCCCTCGTAAATGAGGTCGACGATCAGCTTCACCTCATGCAGGCATTCGAAATAGGCCATTTCCGGCGCATAGCCGGCCTCGACCAGAGTGTCGAAGCCGCTGCGGATCAACTCGACCAGGCCGCCGCAGAGCACCACTTGCTCGCCGAAGAGATCGGTCTCGCATTCCTCGCGGAAGCTCGTCTCGATGACGCCGGCTCTGCCGCCGCCGATCGCCGCGGCGTAGGAGAGGCCGAGGTCGTGAGCGTTGCCGCTCGCATCCTTATGGATGGCGAGAAGGCACGGGACGCCGCCGCCGCGCAGATATTCGGAACGCACGGTGTGGCCGGGCCCCTTGGGCGCGACCATCAAAACGTCGAGGTCGGCGCGCGGTTCGATCAGATTGAAATGGACATTGAGGCCATGGGCGAAGAGCAAAGCCGCGCCCTTTTTCATGTTGGGCGCGAGCTCCTTGTTATAGATGTCGGCCTGCAATTCGTCGGGCGTCAGCATCATTACGACGTCGGCCCATTTGGCGGCCTCGGTGACGCTCTTGACCGCGATCTTCTCGCCTTCCGCCTTCTTGGCCGAGGAAGAGCCCTCGCGAAGCGCTGTCGCCACTTCCTTGACGCCGCTATCGCGAAGATTGAGCACATGAGCATGGCCTTGGCTGCCATAGCCGACGACGGCGACCCTTTTGCCTTTGATCAGATTGAGGTCGGCGTCACGATCGTAATAAACGCGCATGTTCGGTCCTTCGCGGGCGTTCCCGTTGCTGGTTTTTAACTGAATTCCGCCTGAGGCTGGGACGGAGGCGGTCGGGGCGGTTGTTTAAGGAAAAGCCTGATTGTGATCAAGCGCGCCCGCCCCGCGCCGCAAGGTGGCCATCACCCGACTATCCTGCAAAAGAGAACATTTTCTTGCCATTTGTTCTAATTTTCAGAAAATATGGCCTATGGCATTCGACGCGGCTCCGCTCCATTGCCCGAGCGCGCCTTTCGCTCCTGACGCCAAGGCGGCGGTCGAGGCCGTCATTGTGGCCGGCGCGAAGCTCCTGATCGAGGAGCCGTGGCGGGTCAGCCGGATCATTCGGGGCGCCGACGCGATGACGTTTCCAGAGCTTGCCGCCGAGACGAAACGGCGGCGCGCTTTGTCCTCGCCCGCTGATTTCAATCGCGCCCTGGCTCTCGGCCAGCTGGCCCGCGCGCTCGAAGCGCCCGCCTTCGTCGTCGCATGGAGGAAACGGGCTCGCGCTTGCGCGAGATCGCCCGCCGCCGCAAGTTGACCTCGGCGCTCGACGCCTCGCGGCGCAGGAGGCGATTGGCGGCCTTGCAATCACGATCTGAGCGATTTCTCGATTCGGTGACGCTCGACGCCGTACGGCGCCTTGCCGAAGCGCTCGGCGCGACGCGCGGCGACGGAGAAGACCGCATCTATGCGATTGGCGACGTTCACGGTTGCGCGAACCTCCTCATCGAGCTGCTCGACCGCATCTGCGACGTTCATCCGAAAAGTTCGTCGACAAAGCTGATCTTTCTCGGCGACCTTGTCGATCGCGGCCCGAATAGCGCGGAAGTCATCGCCATCGTCCGAGCGCTGGAGGAGCTCATGCCTGCCGGCGCCGTTGACTGCCTGATGGGCAATCATGAGCGGATGATGATCGATTGGCTGAACGACGGCGACGAGCTTTGGCTCATCAATGGCGGTCACGAGACGATGGCGTCTTTCGGTTTCGACAAGGGCGCGCCGAATATTCCGGGCGATGTGATGGGGTGGCTGGAGCGCCGGCCGACTTGGCGCGAAGACGCGCTGCGCATCTATGTCCATGCGGGGCTTCGTCCCGGCGTGCCCGTCGATAAGCAGCGCGATCGCGACCGTCTATGGATCCGCGAGGGATTCCTCGACGTCGATTATGACTTCGGCAAGCACGTGATCCACGGCCATACGCCATCACTGATCGGGCCGGAGCGCCGGCCTTTCAGGACCAATATCGACACCGGCGCGGTCTATGGCGGCGCGCTGACCGCGGCGGTGTTGGACGATCGCATGCCGGCGCCGATCGATTTTTTTCAGGTTCCGGCTGGCCCATAGCGCTCAGGTGAGCCTGGTGATCCGAAACGGAAAGACAAACAGAAACGCGGCGAGGCCGATGACGAGCATAAATTAAAAAAGAATCCCCAGGTCACTAGACTGCCCTGAAGTCGGCAAAATTGATCCTCATAGGGCGGAACAAATTAGAAATGACGCCTCACGACGCGGACGCTCGTTGGAACTTTTGGGTTCCAGCCCCTCCGAAGGCCTGGAAGGCGTGAGGAGGAGGTTGATGGCGCAATTCACTATTTACAAATGCGGTTTGTTGATTGGAATCGCCGCTGGTCTATTGTCCGCATCTGCCGCCAGCGCAGGCTGGACCGCGAACGGCGAGTGGGCCAGGGACGACGGCCTCGTGCGCACGCGCCTCGCGCCGTGCGGCGGCAAAATCTGCGCGATCAACACCTGGGCCAACGATCCTGGAGGCGATGAGAGGCCGGGCGACGAATTCGTGATGACCTTGATTGCGACCGACCCTCGTCATTGGACGGGTTCGGCTTTCGATGCGCGGCGAAATCTCAACTACTCGATGGATTTGACGATCGAGGGGCGCCAGTTGATGACGCGCGGCTGCCTCGCCGGCAGCTCGTTGTGCAGGACCGCGGCCTGGACGCGCGTCGGGAAGTAATCGGCGCTCAGCTTCGCCGCCCTTGACGTCAGCCGCAGCGGCGCGGTCACGGCGTTGTGTCGGCAACGCGCCATAAGGAAGCGAACAATCCGAGGCGAGCGGCGTTCAAAATCGCCGCAGACGCCGAAAAAGCGGAGAGGATCGCCATGGCGCCGTTTCTCATCCTCGCAGCGATCGCAGGCGCGCTCCCGACGCTCGACATCCCAAAAGGCTGTCAGGGCGCAAACGCGATGGCGGCCGACGTGAACGCCTATCAGAGTTGCTTGAGGGACGAACAGGCGACGAAAGACAAGCTTGCCAAGGGCTGGGACCAATATCCGGCGGCGGCGCGGAACGAATGCGTCAGCGGCAAGGCTTCCGATCTCGACAACAGCTATGTCGAACTCTTGACCTGCATCGAGATGCAGACCTGGAAAACGGACCCCGGCGCCCTCAGCGGCGATTCTGGCGTCGGCGCGACGCGCGCCGTAGGCGGATCGCCGCCGCTCTTGACCGGCGCGGGCGCTCCTCAGCCGGGCATTCCGGGGACCTACCGAGGCGCCATGCCGACGCCGCATGTTCCCGCGAGCCCGGGGTCGAGATTTTAAGGTTTTCTCGCCGAAGGAGTTGACGATGAGAGGCGGACGTTCCGCGTTTCTGGCGGACGTTTGGCGCGTTAGCGATAGGCGTGGCGGCGACGGCGGGCGCGCGCGGCGCCCCAGTCAGATTTGAGACCCTGGTGCCCAGGAGAGGACTCGAACCTCCACGGCTTGCACCGCTGGTACCTGAAACCAGTGCGTCTACCAATTCCGCCACCTGGGCCCGGCCGGCTTCTTAAGGGGCGGGCCAGGGTCAAGTCAATGTCGACTGAGTCCGACCGTTTAGCCTCGAGGATGTGAGACGCCGTCGCGCCGGGCCCGCCATTCGGGCCTGAGGATCGCCATCATCAGCTCATCGCGATGGACGCCGCCGAAATAGGCGCTGCCGCGCGAAATCCCCTCCGCCTTGAAGCCGACGCCCTCATAGGCGCGCCGCGCCCGCAAATTCTCGGGAAACAGGCCGAGCGACAAGCGATAGGCCTGCGTGTCTTCAAAAACGCGATCGAGGATGAGATCGAGAAACGTCTTGCCGAAGCCGAGGCCCGGCCTCGTCACCGCGATCCGCTTGATATGGGTGACGCGCTCCGGCGCGTCCCAGTCGCGCAGGATCGCAAAGCCGGCCGGCTCGGCGTTGGCGAGAGCAAGAAAATAAGCGTATCGCCCATCGGCGAGCGCGGCCCGATGCCACGCCTCGTCGGAACGGCCGACGAGCTTTTCGTAACCCTCCAACCGCTCGCAAGCCATGATGAAAGGGATGTCGCCCGCGGTCGGCCGCGCTGCGCGAAGCGCGATCGGCGCAGCCGGCGTCACTTGGCGAGGCGCTCCAACAGGACGCCGCCCGTCATCGAGAAGACTTCGACGCCGTTCTGATTGACGCCGATCGTGCGGCTCGTCACCAGGCCCCATTGCGGCCGCCGGGTTTCGGTCAGGCTTTCGATGCGGTTCTGATAGCTGATGCGATCGCCGGGCCGGACCGGCGCCGGCCAGCGGAGATCGCGCACGCCCGGCGAAAGGCCGATCTTCGGCAGCGTTTCGCCGAGCGCGGCGCGCTCGGCACGCGCTTTTTGGCGCTCGTCGACGATCAGGCGCATGCAGACGCTCGCCGTATGCCAGCCGGAGGCGATCAGCGAACCATAGATCGAAGCCTTGCCAGCTTCGTCATTGAGATGGAACGGTTGCGGATCATAGAGGATGGCGAAGGCGATGATCGCCTCTCTTGTGAAGACGCGGGCGCCGAGCTCCCTTTCAGCGCCGACTTTCAAATCCTCGAAGAAGAGGCTCATGGGGCGCTCTCCGCCAAGGCGGCGCGGCGCTTGATGAGGGCGATGAGCTTCTCCGTCATCACGACCTCGCCGTTCTGATTGATCGCCTCGAAAGCAAAATCGACGATGCCAAGTTCCGGCCGCGACTTGGACGGTCGCGCCGCCGCGACCGTGCAGCGTGCGCGAAGGCGATCGCCCGGCCGTACCGGCTTCAGCCATTTGATCTCGTCGACGCCGAGGCCGCCTTGGCTCGCCATGTTTTTGAGGAATCCCTCGTAGTTCATCCGATGCAGCATGACGACCGTATGCCAGCCCGACGCGATCAGGCCGCCAGCCATGGTCTCACGGCCAGCCCGATCGTCGAGATGAAAGGGCTGCGGGTCGAATTGCTCGGCGAAATTTTTGACGCGCAGCGCGCTGACGTCCGTCTCGCCATATTCGCGGACGTCGCCCGGCGGAAAATCCTCAAAATAGAGCAGGTCCATCTCGGCGCTCCCGCGGGGCTCAGGTGGCGAACCGGAAGTGCAGCACATCGCCGTCGGCGACGACATAGTCCTTCCCTTCGAGACGAAATTTACCGGCCTCACGCGCGCCGGCCTCGCCGCCGCCGGCGACATAATCGTCATAGGCGATCGTCTCGGAGCGGATGAAGCCTTTCTCGAAATCGGTGTGAATGACGCCGGCCGCCTGCGGCGCCTTGGCGCCTTTCTCGACTGTCCAGGCCCGCGCTTCTTTCGGCCCCACGGTAAAGAAGGTGACGAGGTGCAAGAGCTCGTACCCCGCCCGGATCACGCGATTGAGGCCGGGCTCGTCGAGGCCGACCGCAGCGAGATAGTCCTTCTGCTCATCAGCCGGCAGGACCGCGATCTCGCTCTCGATCTTCGCTGAGACCACGACCGCGATCGCGCCCTCTTTCTCGGCCTGCTCGCGCACGAGATCGGAATATTTGTTGCCGTCGCGCGCGCTTTCCTCTTCGACGTTGCAGACATAGAGGACCGGCTTCGACGACAGGAGCCCGAGCGCCTGGAAGGCGCGGCGTTCTTCGCCGCCGATGCCAGCGGCGCGCGCGGGCCTGCCCGCGCGGAGTTCCGTAAGGCAGCGATTGACGAGTTCCAGCGTCTCCTTCGCCTCCTTGTCGGCGCCCTTGGCTTTTTTCTCGACCGAGACGACGCGCCGCTCCAGGCTTTCGAGATCGGCCAGCATCAGCTCGGTCTCGATCGTCGCAATGTCGGAGAGCGGATCGATGCGGCCTTCGACATGGGTCACGTCGCCATCCTCGAAGCAGCGCACGACATGGGCGATCGCGTCGCATTCGCGGATATTGGCGAGAAACTGATTGCCTAGGCCTTCGCCCTTCGAAGCGCCGCGGACCAGTCCGGCGATGTCGACGAAAGTCAGGCGCGTCGGGATGATTTCCTTGGAATTTGCGATCTTGGCGAGCGTCGCCAGCCGCGCGTCCGGCACGGCGACGTCGCCGACGTTCGGCTCGATCGTGCAGAAGGGGTAATTGGCCGCCTGAGCCGCGGCGGTCTGCGTCAGAGCGTTGAAAAGCGTCGACTTGCCGACATTGGGCAACCCGACGATGCCGCATTTGAAACCCATGAGGAGAAGCGCTCGCATGATCTTGGATTTACGGCGGCGCTATGCGCGGCGGCGGCGAAAAAGGCAAGAGAGCGTCCTGGCTCACTTCATATGAGACCCCGACGGAGGGCGGATTTTCTCATTGGTTGCATAGCGGAGCGAGAGCGCGAGACGAATTCGAAGTCAATGACGACCGCGTAGCGGTCGCCGCCTTAAGGTGGCGCTTCGCGTCCTTGAGTTCGAATTCGTCTCGCGCAAAATGCTCGCCAAGCAATCAATGAGAACGTGGCGCTGAAATCAGCGCCAGCGTCAGATGTGTTTGAGCCAGGAAAGAGAGGTAATTCGCGCGCCCGCTCAGCCGATCATCCCCCGCGCAACGATCACGCGCATGATCTCGTTGGTGCCTTCGAGTATCTGATGCACCCGTAAATCGCGCACGATTTTCTCGATTCCATAGTCGGAAAGATAGCCGTAGCCGCCAAGCAATTGCAGGGCGTCATTGGCGGCGGCGAATCCGGCGTCGGTCGCGACCCTCTTGGCCATCGCGCAAAAGCGCGTCGCGTCGGGCGCTTTGGCGTCGAGCGCGGCGGCGGCTCGCCAGAGCAACGAGCGCGCCGCTTCGAGCGACGTCGCCATATCGGCGAGGCGGAATTGCAGCGCCTGGAAATCGATGATCGGCCGGCCGAAGGCTTTGCGCTCGCGCATGTAGGAAAGCGCCTTGGCGAGCGCCGCTTCGCCTCCGCCGAGCGCGCAAGCGCCGATATTGAGTCGGCCGCCGTCGAGCCCGGCCATCGCGATCTTGAAGCCCTGGCCCTCTTCGCCGATCAGGTTTTCGGCGGGAACGCGCGCGCCTTCGAAAATCACCTGGCGCGTCGGCTGGGTGTTCCAGCCCATCTTCTTCTCGTTGGCGCCGAACGAAAGCCCGGATGTCCCCTTCTCGACGACGAAAGCGGAGACGCCCTTGGCGCCTTCATCGCTGGTGCGGGCCATCACCAAGTAGACATCCGCCGCGCCGGCGCCGGAGATGAATTGCTTGACGCCGTCGAGCACGTAGGAGGAATTGCCGTCGCGCCGCGCCCGCGTCTTCAGCGCCGCGGCGTCGGAGCCCGCGCCGGGCTCGGTCAGGCAATAGCTCGAGAGATGCGCCATCGTCGCGAGCTTCGGCATGACGCGGCCGATCAATTCGGGCGAACCGAACCGATCGATCATCCAGGCGACCATATTGTGGATCGAAAGGTACGCCGCGGTGCTCGGGCAGCCGGTCGCCAGCGCCTCAAAAATCAGCGTGGCGTCGAGCCGGCTCATGCCCGCCCCGCCGCTCTCCTCGCGCACATAGACCGCGCCCATGCCGAGCGCGGCGGCTTCTCGCAGCTCATCGACGGGAAAATGCTTGCTCTCGTCCCACCGAACCGCGTTCGGCGCAAAGCGCTCGTCGGCGAATTTCTTCGCCATGTCGCGGATCGCGAGTTGGTCGGAAGAGAGTTCGAACACCGGCGCGACCGTTCGAATGATCTATAGCGCGAAGACGTCGGCGATTGGAATCTCGAGCCCAGGAGGATCGAGACGCAGCGCGCCGTCCGACAATATCCGCGTCTCGATGACGTCGCCGCTCCCCCGCTTGTGATGAATGACGACGCGCCGGTCAGCGTCGAGGATGAGATAATGGACGACGCTCGGCAACGAAAAATAGCCGGTCAGCTTTGCGCCATGATCATAAGCAGCGGTGCTCGGTGATAACACCTCCACAACGATGACCGGATTTGGAACTTCGATGGCGTCGCGAGGCAGTTTCGGGCCGCCATAAACAAGAGCATCTGGCTCGAATACGGTTCTCTCCGAAATGCGAACGGCTGCCCCATTAGGCAACGCCTCACAAGGCGCGCGTGAGCGATCTAAGGCGGATCGCAATGACAAATACGCTTCGCCCTTCGTCTGCAGATGAGCGACCCGCTCCGGCGCCATGGCCACGGCGGCGCCGTCATGCAATTCCCACCGCCCTTCCTGGCCCTCGGCCCAGGCCGGGAATTCGTCGGCGGACATCTCTCTCGTTGCGGTCGACATAACCTATCTTAGCACGTCGACCGCGCCCCACGAAAATCCGCCCGCGCTCCTTGCTCAGCCCATGACCGGAATTGAGAAGCTTGCGCCCTCCTTGACGCCGGAGGGCCAGCGCGAGGTGACGGTCTTGGTCTTGGTGTAGAAGCGAATCGAATCGGGTCCGTGCTGGTTGAGATCGCCGAAGCCGGAGCGCTTCCAGCCGCCGAACGTGTAATAGGCGATTGGCACCGGGATCGGCACGTTGACGCCGACCATGCCGACCTGGACCTTGGAGGCGAAGTCGCGCGCCGCGTCGCCGTCGCGAGTGAAAATGGCGACGCCGTTGCCATATTCATGGTCGTTGCAGAAGGCGAGCGCCTCGTCGTACGAGCCGGCGCGGGCGACTGAAAGAACGGGCCCGAAAATCTCCTCCTTGTAGATCCGCATGTCGCGGGTCACGCCATCGAAGAGACAGCCGCCCATATAGAAGCCGTTCTCGTACCCTTGCATCTTGAAGTCGCGGCCGTCGACGACGAGCTTGGCGCCCTCTTTCATGCCGACTTCGACGTAGTTCCTGACTTTGTCGAGATGGGCCTTGGTGACCAACGGGCCGTAATCCGCCGAGGCGTCCGTCGAAGGCCCGATCTTCAGGGATTCGACGCGCGGGATGAGCCTTTTTACGAGTTCATCGG
>DATGHD010000070.1:0-11283 GCA_035308145.1 Roseiarcus sp. | reverse complement strand
ATGCGCGCTTTCACCGCGCCAGCGCCTCATAGAGGTCCAAAAGGATCGCCCGGCCGCCCTCTCCGGCTCGCCGCGAGGGCCGGGGTTGCGCGTCGATCAGTCTTGGCCCGGGACGCGCGTTGTCACTATTCTGGCCGCGTCGCCCCCTATGAGGACCTATGCGGATCACGGACAGACTGCCGCCCGAGACCTATCCGAAGGACGGCGGCTTCGCCCCTGTTGAGCGGATCAACGGCTCGCCCGACGCCGGCGTCGTCATTCTGTGCGATCATGCGTCCAACGCGCTGCCGCCGGCCTATGGCGACCTTGGCCTGCCCGCTGGCGCTCTGAGCCGCCACATCGCCTATGACATCGGCGCGGCCTGGCTGGCGCGTCGGCTCGCCGAACTTCTCGGCGCGCCGGCGGTGCTGTCGACCTTCTCGCGCCTGCTCATCGATCCCAATCGCGGCGCCGACGATCCAACCCTTGTCATGCGTTATTCCGACGGCGCAATTGTGCCGGGCAATGCGCGCGTCGAAGAGGCGGAAATCGAGCGCCGGCGCGATCTTTATTGGCGGCCCTATCGCGCCGCCTGCGCCGAAGCCGTCGAAGCGATGAGCGCGACGGGCCGCGCGCCGGCGATCATTTCGATCCATTCGTTCACCCCCTCGTGGCGCGGCCAGCCGCGGCCGTGGAAGACCGGCGTGCTCTGGGACAAGGACTCGCGCCTGCCGGGGCCGCTGCTTGCGGCTCTGCGGAGCGAGGCGGATTTGCAGCCCGCAGAGGCGTTGGTCGGCGATAACGAGCCCTATGACGGGGCGCTTGCCGGCGACACGATCGACGATATTGCGACCGCGCGCGGCCTCGCCAATGCGTTAATCGAAGTCAGTCAGGATTTGGTCTCGACCAAAGCGGGCGCAGAGGCTTGGGCGGATCGCCTCGCGCGGTTGTTAAAGCCGATCCTGGGGCGGCCCGAGCTCCATCAGCGGGCGGACTTTGGTTCGCGCGCGCGGGAGAGAATCCATGCCGCGTAAGAAGAGCGGGGATGACTTGAAGCGCCGCTTGACGGCGCCGGCGCGGACCGCCATCTCTGCCCGCGGCATCCATAAAACTTCGTCGGACCAGGATATGAAAAGCGACGCCGTCAACGCCGGGCACTTGCGCAGTTTCCTCGAGCGCGTCGAGCGGCTCGAAGAGGAGAAGAAAGCGCTTTCCGACGACATCAAGGACGTCTACGCCGAGGCCAAAGGCAATGGCTTCGACGTGAAAATCTTGCGCAAGATCGTATCGATACGAAAGCAGGACAACGAGAAGCGGCGCGAGGAGGAGGAGATTCTCGATCTCTATCTGACCGCGCTCGGCATGCAGTGACTTTTGAAGCGCGCGCCATTTTGCGCGAGCCGTTGAGATTTGCTCTAAACTACTGATTTGCCGGCCAACTTGCTCATCGAGCGTCGGCCCACTAGATTGCGCGCCGATTTCGAAAAACGAAGAGCAGGTGACCTTTTGATGTCGGCACAGCCCGCGCGCCACGCGCAAACGCTCGAAACGCTCACTCCCGCCGCCCAGCGCGTCGCTGACGCTTTCGCCGCCTCGATCGCAGCGCGCGAGACTTTCGAAGAACCCTACCGCCATTATCTTCTTGAGAATGTTTTTCCAAAAGACGTCGCCGACGAACTCGCCGATCTGCCCTTTGCGGCGCCGCGGCTCGACGGGATCTCGGGAAAGCGCGAATTGCACAACGATCAGCGCAGTTACTTCGACGCCGCCGCGATGACGCGTTTTCCGGTGATGCGCGCGGTCGCCGAGGCCCTGCAGTCGCGGCGGATCACGCGTCTGATCCATGACGAGTTCAATGCGCCGATCGACGATACGTTCTTGCGTCTGGAATACGCGCAGGACGTCGACGGCTTCTGGCTCGAGCCGCATTCGGATCTCGGCGTGAAGAAATTCACCTGCCTGATCTATTTGTCGCAAGGGCCCGGCCACGAAAATCTCGGCACCGACATCTATTGGAGCAAGGAGCGCCACTACGGCCGCTCGCCGTTCAGGCGCGGCGGCGCGATGATATTCGTCCCCGCCGACAATACGTGGCACGGCTTCGCGAAGCGGCCGATTCAAGGCGTCAGGCGTTCAGTGATCTTGAACTACGTGACGCACGAATGGCGCGCTCGCGAACAACTGTCGTTTCCGCAAGCGCCGGTGAGAGTCTGAGCGTCGTCCGCCGCACATTCCGCGAACCGTGACGTTGCGTCTCGCGGCCATGTTTATAGTCCGTCGAGAATTGGCCATCCGTCGGTCGACACGACAATCGCGCGTTTGTTCCTGCTGTAACAAATAATCTTGGCGGCCGATCTATTTTGTAGTAACATTAATTTGTGTCGATCACCTTCGACTCCGCCAAGCGGCTTGCGACCCTGGAGAACAGGGGGCTCGATATGGCGGATGCAGGCGACGTTTTCGCCGGTGTGACTATGACAGTCGAAGATGATCGACACGATTACGGCGAAGTGCGGTTCATCACCATCGGAACGCTCCGAGGCCGCATGGTCGTCCTGGTTTGGACGCGACGCGGCCAGGACCGCCGCATCATCAGCATGAGGAAAGCCAATGGCCGCGAAAAGAAGCTCTATGGACCGCGCCTGGCGTGATCTCGATGACGCGCCGGATTTATCCGCGCCGGAATGGAAAGTGAAGTTCGATGTCGCCCCCGTAAAGCGGGGCCGCCCTCGCGCAGCCTCGCCAAAGGTGATGACTACGATCCGACTAGACGCGGATATTGTTTCGGCATTTCGAAAACAAGGCGACGGATGGCAGTCGCGTATCAACGCCGCGTTGAAGGAATGGCTGAGCAACCGGGATCGCGGCGGCTCGCGGGCGAAGCGCAAACGGGCTGCGTAAGTTGCAGCGCCCTAACTCCGACCGGCCCGCGTCTCCCGTTACGGCCGACCGCGGACCGCGCGAGAATAAGAGCCACAACGTCAATTGTAGCCGTAAGTGAACCGCATCCCCATGGGCGCGCCGCGCGGCGGGCGCGGGAAGGGCGCGGCTTCGCCGACCGCATTGAAAGCCGCCAAATCGAGTTCATGCGATCCGCTCGAATGCGCGATCCTGCGTTGAATGAGATTTCCCTTCCCGTCGACGGCGAAGGTGATGGTTCCTTCAAGCTTTGCGCCCACATGCCTTCTCGGCGGCAGATGCATGAGCGGCACGATCATTCCATAAAGCGTCGAGAGATACGTCGTTCGCGCCTGTCCGCCGGCGACGGTGGAGGCCTGCGCAAGGGCCTCGAAATCAACGTCGGGCACGGAGTCGAATGTCGGGAACTGGTCTCCATTGGTCGCTGTTTGTTTTTCCGGCTTCGGCGGTGATTGCGCATCGGGCTGGGGCGCAGGCTGCGGCTGTTGGTCGGCTTGCTCTGCGGTTTCTCGGGCAGAGTCGGAGGCTGGGAGAGGCTCGGCGTCGGCCTTGTCTGGGAGAGGCTTGACCGGATTTGCCTCAGCCCCTCCGTTCGCCGGGTCGACGCTAGACGGCGGCGGCGCCTTTCCCTGTTGCGAGATGGGGGATTTCGACGCGTCATTCGACCCGTCCGCCTCGGTCTTTTCCTTGCTGATCGCTCGCGGCGCGTCGGTAGCGGGCTCCTCGTCGATTGGTTGCGTCGCAGCTTGCGGCGCCTTGGGATCGGGCGGCGGCGCCTCGGGCTCCGCCGGCGGCGGCTCAATGATGATCTCGACCGGGATCTCCTGAACCGTCGGCGACACGAGGCCTAATCGGTTTTCGAAAAACCAGGGCGCCAGCAGCGCGGCGTAAATGACGGTCGCGATGAGCGGCGCAACATAGCGGCTACGCCCGGACAAAGAGGCAGCAGCCGAGCCCGGCAGCATCCGTTCTGCGGAATTCGCCTTGATATCCATTTTGGGCGGGATCATTCAAAAACGCCGGAGATCCAACGTTGACCGATATAATTCTCCGCCACGCCCGACGCCAGCGCTCAGAAAAGCTCGTCGACCCAGATCGGATTGGTGCAAGCTCGGCGTCCAATCGAAGGTTGCGCCAGTGATCTGGCCGCCAAAGCTCGCCGACTTTCGTTGTCGGCGCATGCTGCGCTTCGCGTCCTTGAGTTTGAATTCATCTCACGCAAAATCGTATCCAAGCAATCAATGAGGGGCTGGCGCTGACCTCAGCGCCAGTTTCAAATGCGTTTGAACCCGGACAAGTGACGCGCGTGTGAAGGACAGCGCTCGCCGCTCTAATGGGCGCGCTCGATGGCGATCGCGGTCGCTTCGCCGCCGCCAATGCAGAGAGACGCGACGCCGCGCTTCAAATCGCGCGCCGCGAGCGCCGAAAGAAGCGTCACGATGATCCGCGCGCCCGAGGCGCCAATCGGATGGCCGAGGGCGCAGGCGCCGCCGTTGACGTTCACCTTGTCGTGCGGCAGGTCGAGATCCCGCATCGCCGCCATCGTCACAACCGCGAAAGCCTCGTTGATCTCGTAAAGATCGACGTCGGCGTTGGACCAGCCGGTCTTGTCATAGAGCTTCTTGATCGCGCCGATCGGCGCCGTCGGGAAGAGGCTGGGCCGGTCGGCGTGAGAGGCATGGGCGACAATCGTTGCGAGCGGCGTCAGGCCACGCTTCTCAGCCTCTGAGCGGCGCATCAGCGCCAGCGCCGCGGCGCCGTCCGAGATCGAGCTCGAATTGGCGGCGGTCACCGTGCCGTCCTTGCGGAAGGCCGGCTGGAGCTGCGGAATTTTATCGAGCTTGGCCTTCGGCGGCTGCTCGTCTTCGGCGACGATGCGCCCCGCCTTGCCGTTTCTCACAGCGACCGGGACGACCTCGTTCTTGAACGCGCCTCCGCGCATCGCCTTCTGCGCGCGCTGCAAAGAAGAAATCGCGAATTCGTCCTGAGCCTTTCGCGTGAACTGGTAGCTCTCCGCGCAATCTTCCGCGAAGGTCCCCATGAGGCGGCCCTTGTCGTAGGCGTCCTCGAGCCCATCGAGGAACATGTGATCGAGAACCCTGGCGTGGCCCATTCGATAGCCGGCGCGGGCGCGGTCGAGCAGATAAGGGGCGTTGCTCATGCTCTCCATGCCGCCGGCGACGATCGTCTCCGCGGCGCCGGCGAGAATGAGGTCATGCGCGAGCATCGCCGCCTTCATGCCGGAGCCGCACATTTTGTTGATCGTCGTGCAGCCGACGCTCGTCGGCAGACCGGCGCCGAGGGCGGCCTGGCGCGCGGGCGCCTGGCCCTGGCCGGCCGGCAGAACGCAGCCAAACAAGACCTCGTCGATCGAGTCTGGTTTGACGCTCGCGCGCTCCAGCGCGGCCTTGATCGCCTGGGCGCCCAGAACCGGCGCGCTCACATCCTTGAAATCGCCCTGGAAGCCGCCCATGGGCGTGCGCGCCGCGCCGATGATGACGATCGGGTCTTGCTGCCGCATCGAAACTTTCCCTTCAATGGTCCGGGGAGCGCGAGTTGCCAGCGCCCGGCGCCAACATTAGATGTCCATCAGGATGACGCTTTCAAGCGAAGAGATCGAGCGCTACGCGCGCCATATCGTGTTGCGCGGCGTCGGCGGGCCGGGCCAAAACAAGATCAGGGCCGCGAAAGTCTTGGTCGTCGGCGCCGGCGGTCTCGGCTCGCCGCTGATCCACTATCTCGCCGCCGCCGGCGTCGGAACGATCGCCATAGCCGATGACGACAGCGTGTCGCTCTCCAACCTGCAGCGGCAGGTGTTGCATGGCTCCTCAGATGTCGGCCGGCTGAAGGTCGATAGCGCGGCCGAGGCCGTCGCCCGCCTCAATCCGCATGTGCGCGTCGAAAAGATCGACCAGCGGATCGATGAAGGCAACGCCCGCGAGCTCGTCAAAGCCTTTGACGTGATCGCCGATGGGTCGGACAATTTCGCCACGCGCTACATCGTGTCCGACGCTTGCTTCCACGAAAGCCGTCCGCTCGTCACCGCCGCGATCGGCGAGTACGACGGCTCGCTGACCGTCCTTAAACCTTATGCGCGCGACGAGCAGGACGCGCCCAACCCGACCTATCGTTGTCTCTTTCCCGAGCCGCCGCCGCCGGGGACCGTGCCGGCCTGCGCCGAGGCCGGCGTGCTCGGCGCCTTGGCGGGCGTCGTCGGCTCGCTGATGGCGCTCGAAGTCATCCGCGAGATCGTCGGCGGCTTCGAGGAGGGCGATCGCGGCATGGTCGGTCGTCTGTTGCTCATCGATGCGCGCGCCATGCGCTTCGAGTCGCTGACCTATGGCTGGGACGAAAATAATTCGTTGAACGGGAGAAAGGCCGCGGCCCCCTCTCAAGCCCTCGCGCCCGCCAGGGACTGAACCCGCGCCTCGTCGGCGGCGAGTTCTCGGGCAGGTCCCGAATGGACAACGCGTCCGTCGTCGAGCACATAGGCCGCATCGGCGATTGCCAAGGCGGCGCGGACATTCTGTTCGACGAGCAGCACCGATATCCCTTCATCGCGCATCGTCGAGACGACGCGAAAGACTTCGCGCACGATCAGCGGCGCGAGACCTTGCGAGGGTTCGTCCAATAGAAGCAGCTGCGGGTTGAGGAGAAGAGCGCGGGCGATCGCCAGCATTTCCTGCTCGCCGCCGGAGAGCTGCCGGCCTCGGTTCTGTCGCCGCTCGGCCAGCCGCGGAAAGAGGTGGTACACGCGATCGATCGTCCAGGGACCGTCGCGCTCCAGCGGCACCTTCAGATTTTCCTCGACCGAGAGATGGGGGAAGATGCGGCGGCCTTCCGGCACATAGCCAACGCCCGAAGCGGCGACGCGGAAGGCCGGCCAGCGCGTCGTTACTTCTCCGAAGATCGTGATTCTACCCTGCCGCGCCGGCGTCAGGCCCATCAGGCTGCGCAGCGTCGTCGTCTTGCCGGCGCCGTTGCGGCCAAGCAGCGCGGTGATCTTTCCCGCCGCCGCCTCGAGGCTCACGCCGTGCAGGATATGGCTCTTGCCGTAATAGGTGTGAAGGCCTTCCGCAGTGAGCGCCGCGCTCATGCCGTCTTCCCGAGATAGGCTTCTTGAACGGCGGCATTCGCGGCGATTTCCTCGGGCGCGCCTTCAGCGAGAAGCGCGCCCTGATCAAGGACGCTGATCCGATCGGCGAGATGGAAGACGACCTGCATGTCATGCTCGATGAGGATGATGGTCAGATCGCCGCCTTGCCGCAATTCGCCGATCAGCTTGACGACGGCCTGAGTTTCATGGTCGCCGAGGCCGGCGGTCGGCTCGTCGAGCAGCAGCAAGCGCGGACGGAGCGTCAAGGCGGTGGCGATCTCCACCACGCGCTGCTCGCCATGCGCTAGCTCGCCGACCAGGCGAAGGCTCTTGGCGCTCAAGTCCGTTCGGTCGAGAATTTGCTCCACCTGCCGACGGATCATGGCCTGCTCGTCGCCGCTGAGCCAGGCGCGCAATCCATAGCCGCTGGCGACTTCCGCGCCGATCCGCAAATTTTCGTAGACCGAGAGCTCCGGGAAGATTTCGGTGATCTGAAAAGTTCGCGCCATCCCGAGGCGGACGCGCTGGTGGGGCGGCGTCGCGGTGACGTCTCGTCCGTCAAATGTGATCTTGCCGGTCGAGGGCGCGAAAAATCCGCTGAGCAGATTGAAGAACGTGGTCTTGCCCGCGCCATTGGGGCCGATGATCGCGCGGAGTTCCCCTTGGGCCACGCTGATCGATACGTCGCGCACCGCGATGAGATTGCCGAAGCGCTTGCCGATATGCGACGCCTCCAGAAGCATTGCGCGCGCCGCCAGGCCCGCGTCGGCGCCTTTCGCCGCGGCCGCAGCGCTCATGCGCGCCGCTCGCGCTGGATGAAGCCGAGGAGACCGCGCGGAAAGAACAGAACCACCAGGATGAACAGAAGGCCGACAAAGGACATCCAATTGACGGTGACGCTCGATACATAATCCTGCAGCACGACGAAAACCGCGGCGCCGAGCAGCGGCCCCCAGAAATTCCGCATGCCGCCCATCACCGCCATGATCACGAAGTCGCCCGACTGGCTGTAATGCAAGCCACGCGGATCGGCGAAATTGTTGACGAGGGCGTAGAGCGCCCCGGCGAAGCCCATGAAGAAGCAAGATAGGGTGAAGGCGATCCAGATGTGGCGCTCGATTGCGATGCCCAGGAATCGGGCGCGCCGCTCGTTCTCGCGGATCGCGATCATGGTGCGGCCGAAGGGCGAACCGAGGATATGGCCCATGACCGCGACGACGATCGCGAAACAGGCGAGAATGAAATAGTAGAATGCCGTTTCGCTGGAGAGAATGTCGACCGAAGCGAAACCGAAATCGAGCGGCTGACGCGAGAAGCCTCTGAGGCCGTCGTCGCCGCCGGTCAACGAGCTCCATTGAAAGGCGACATAATAAAGCACCTGACCGAAAGCGATGGTCACCATCGCGAAATAGACGCCGCGCCGGCGCACGATCAGCGAGCCGAGCGCCGCGCCGGCGACGCCGCCGAGCAACATGCCGCAGAGAAGCGAGAGCGGCGTGCTCGGCGCCAGGAATTTCAGCGCGAAGCCGGCGCCATAGGCGCCGAGGCCGAAATAGGCGGCGTGGCCGAAAGAAAGAACGCCGGTGAAGCCGAGGAGAAAGTTGACCGACATGGCGGCCAAAGCAAGGACCAGCACCCGCGCGCCAAGGGCGGTATAGCCGCCGACCAGCGGCATCAAGTACGGCGCGAGCAAGAGGAGAGCCCAAATAGCGGCGAGAACGGCAAGCTTGCGTCCTTGGCCTTTCATGTCAGCATGCCTTCTTCGCCGAGCAGTCCCCGCGGACGCAGGAGCAGGATCAGCGCCATCAGCACATAGATGACCGCCTCGCTGGCGGCGGGGAGAAATACCGCGGTCAAGCCCGCCGCGACGCCGATCAACAAGCCGCCGATCAACGTGCCGGTCAGGCTGCCGACGCCGCCGACGATGATGGCGACGAAGCTCGGCATCAAGAGTCCCGTGCCCATGGTCGGCTCGAGGCCGAGCTGCCCGGCCGCGAGCACGCCGCTCAAGCCCGCGAGGAACACGCCGACGGCGAAATTCAGCGAACGCAGGGCGTGGATGTTGACGCCGAGGGCCGCGACCATCTCGAGGTCGAGCGTTCCGGCGCGAATGCGAACGCCGAGACGCGTGTAGCGCAGGATCGCAAAGAGCAGCGCGATGACGATGACGGCCGTAACCACCATGAACAGGCGATAGCCGGTGATGAAGAACATCTGAGAGCTCAAGGGGCGAGCAAGGACGGCCGGAACGCTCACCGGCTTTCCTTGCGCGCCCCAGATGTATCTCGTCCCGTCTTCGATCATGAAGGCCAGGCCGAAGGTCAGCAACAGGCTATAGAGCGGATCGCGGCCATAGAGCGGCCGGATCAGAATGCGCTCGACGGCGAAGCCGATCAGCGCGGTCGCCGGCGGCGCGATCAGCAGCGCGCCCCAAAATCCCACATAGGGCGTCACCGTGTAGGCGATGTAGCCGCCGATGACCAAAAAGCCGCCGTGGGCGAAATTGATGACATTGCTGAGATTGAGGATCAGCGACAGGCCGAGCGCCATCAGAACATAGAAGGCGCCGGTGATCAGGCCGTTGGTGACGTTAAAGAGCAGAAGCTGCGTCATGCGGCTTTAGGCCGGCCATTGCAGCTTGCAGCCTGTCTGGTCCTCCGGCGGCGCGGTCGTATCGCCGGCGATCACTTTGTCGACGCGGAACAGATCCTCGGGATCGTCCTTGCCTTGCGATTGCGCCTCGCCGATGAAAGCAGAGGTCATCAGTTGATGATCGCCCGTGCGATAGTAGCATTTGTTCGGTTGCAGCTTGATCTCCGGCGCCAGTTCGAAGCCGCCTAGCGCCTTGGCGAGCTTGACCGAGTCGAGAGATTTCTCCTGATTGGCGATCCCGGCGAGCGTATGCACCGAAGTATAGCCGAACCAATGCCGCGCAGTGGGAACTTTGCCGCCGTTGACTTTGCGGATGTCGGCGACGAATTGCTCGACGCCCGGCACGCCTGGCTGTTTCCAGTACCATTCGAACATCCAGATGCCGATCCGCGCTTCCGGCGGCATGGCTTCGAGCGATTCGAGCTCCTGTTGAAGCCCGGCGACGTGCACTTGCGTGTTGAGCCCGAACTGCGTGATCTGCTTGAGGCAGTTGACCATGTCGGACCCTTGCACCAGCACGAGAATAACGTCCGGATTGGCGGCGCGCGCCTTGATCAGGAACGCGGAAAAATCCGTCGTGCCAAGCGGCGTCAATTCGTTGCCGGTGACCGCGCCGCCAAGCTTCGCAAGGTCGGCTGAGGCTGCCGCCTCGAGCGTATGGCCGTAGGCGTAGTCCGGCGTGATGAAGTGCCATTTCTTGCCGTATTGCTTGAAGAGAAGGTCGGAGATCGAATTCGCCTCCATGCTGGTCGTGTTGCAGACGCGATAGACGTTCCACTTGCAGTCCTTGCCCGTGATCGTGTCGGTGTGGCCCCCCGAAACGACATGGAGAACATGCTTCTCGTTGCTGACTTGCGCGATGGCCTGCGCAACGCCTGAATTCACGTCGCCGATGAGAAACGTCACCTCGTCGCGTTCGATCAATTTTCGCGCCTTCTGTACGCCGGTGCCCACGTCATTGGCCGAGTCCTCGACGAGCAGCTCAACCGGACGTCCGAGCACGCCGCCCGCGGCGTTGATCTTTTCGAGGGCGAGCTTGGCGCCCGTAACCTCGTTCTGCGCATATACCGCATAGACCCCCGTCAGGGGGTCGACCATGCCAATTTTGACGGGCGTTTCGCCACGCGCGGATATGATGGCTGGGGATGAAAGCGCGAAACCGCCGAAGGCAGCCGCGCCTTTCAGAATTGTACGACGATCGAGCCGTTGAATCGGCGTTGCCATGGGCGTTCCTCCGTATTTGTTTCGATTTGTTTTCGCGCGTCCTCTTTTCCGGACTTCATCGGACGATGAGCGCTGGACTTAAAGACGTACGAGGATACTGCGCCGATTCACGGCTGGATCGCAAGCGCTTGGGAAGCCCCGGCCGGCTGC
This sequence comes from Roseiarcus sp., assembly GCA_035308145.1. GTDB lineage: Bacteria > Pseudomonadota > Alphaproteobacteria > Rhizobiales > Beijerinckiaceae > Roseiarcus. The sequence goes on along the minus strand of DATGHD010000070.1, from coordinate 263 downwards.
GGCCTTGCGCCGCGGAAGGCGCGTCACGAATGCGTGATGCGCGATGGCGCAAAAGGCGATGGACGGCGCTTTCTTGAGCCGTGGCGCTTTGAGCCTTGCGTCAAGACGCCGCCGAGGGCGCTTCCCGGCCCACGGAGAATATCGAGCAAGTTCAAGGTGTTATAGGGCGTCGGCTGGTCCGCCGAGGGGGCCTTGCCCTAAGCCGAAACGTCAAGACTTTCTTATCGTCGGTCGGTTACCAATGGCTGACGGGGCCTCTCGCC
>DATGHD010000069.1:0-8568 GCA_035308145.1 Roseiarcus sp. | reverse complement strand
GTCGATGTCGTCGGCGAGGTCGCAGAGCAGTTGCGCCGCGCCGAGATTTTCGGGGTCGTTGAAACAGTCAGGCAGGTGATCGTCGACCTGCGCGCGGAGGCCGCCGCGAAATTGAGCGCCCGCCTGCAACGCGTCACGTATATAGCCCTTCAGCTCCTCGACATTCATGGCGGGACCTCCAAAAGCAACGCGGCCGTCCCCTGGCCGCCGAGGCAGCGATATGAGAACATATAGAGAACAAAGTCAAGCCACGGCGGGCCATGCCGCAGCTCCCGCGCGACGGTAGTCGCGGAGGCCTGCGCTGGTCTTCCTCCGAGATCGTCGCCTTTGGGCAGTGCAGCCCCTAAGCACTGTCTTGCGTACGCGGTTCGCCATCTGTTCTGAATCGGCTATGCTCGCCATCATGCACGAGCCGTCTGGCCGGAAGATTGTTCACATCGACATGGACGCTTTCTACGCGTCGGTCGAACAGCGCGACAATCCGGCTTTGAGGGGGCGGCCCGTCGCCGTCGGCCATGGCGCAAAGCGCGGCGTTGTTGCAGCCGCGAGCTATGAAGCGCGCCAGTTCGGCGTCCGGTCTGCAATGCCCTCGCTCGCTGCGATGCGCAAATGCGCCGAGTTGGTGTTTGTACTGCCTCGTTTTGAGGTCTACCGCGACGTCTCGCAGCAGATTCGCACAATCTTCGCCGAATACACGCCGCTAGTCGAGCCTCTCTCACTCGACGAAGCCTACCTCGACGTGACCCAGAACGTGAAGGGGCCGCCGACCGCTTGGGCGGTCGCCAAGGAGATCAGGGCGCGCATCCTCAATGAGACCGGACTTACGGCTTCGGCCGGCGTTTCCTACAATAAATTCCTCGCCAAGCTCGCGTCAGACCAGCGCAAGCCGAACGGCCAGTTCGCCATCACGCCGGAGGAGGGAGAGACGTTCGTGGCTGGTCTCCCTGTAGCGAGATTTCATGGCGTCGGGCCGGTGACCGCGACGAAGATGCACGCGCTGGGCATCGAGACTGGGACCGACCTGCGGCGCCAGACGCTCGCCTTCTTGCAGGAGCATTTCGGGAAGTCCGGTCTTTGGTATTTCGAAATCGCGCGGGGGCGCGATGATCGGCCGGTCCAACCCGATCGCGAGCGGAAATCATCAGGCTCAGAGACAACATTCCCCGAAGACCTAATCGATCCGCCTCGGATCGAGGCCGGCGTCCTAGCCATGGCCGACGACGTTTGGGAGTGGTGCGAGAAGACCGGCTCGCGGGGTCGCGCCGTAACCGTCAAAGTCAAGTGGTCCGACTTCCAGCAATCGACGCGCAGCCGGACGGTGGAATTGCCAATTGACAGCAGAGGTCGCCTTCATGAGGTCGCTTTGAGCTTGATCCGATCAGTTTTTCCCTTGCGCAAGGGGGTGCGGCTGGTTGGGGTAACCTTGGCAAATTTTCGGCCGCCAAAAGTCGGCGCGGCGGACAAGAACCCTCTCGATCTATTCGAAGAAACTTAGCGACAGCCTACCGTGATACGTACACGCATCATTGTCGTATTCGGCGCCCCTAAGTTTCTTCTTCCCGGAAGGAACGGTCACCCTGTCTGCACCGATGTTGTTAGGCGCTCGACCAGCCGCAACCATACGAATGTCGGGCCGCGACTGCAGCGGCTCTTCGCGCCAGTTAGAATGAAGATCGGCAAGCGCTCCTCGCTGGCCTGCTGCGGTGCTGAATCTTTGAGCATGCGACGAACCATCACAAATGCGGAAACGCAATGCGGGCTCCGCATTCCAACGTGAACGCTCGCCACCGGGATCTTGTCGCTGCTTGGAAAAGGCTCAGAGCCCCTGGACGTTTCAATCAGTCTAGAATTGGATGCGCCAGCGAAGAGGTCGCTGAAGAGGAAAACCAATGGCGCAAGAGAAAGCTCCGCCCACCGGCCGCGAGCCTGCGCTGCACATTGATCTTGTGGCCGTACTGGTGGCGGTGTCGGACGGCCAGCCGAAGGTGATGACTATCCGTGATGGAGACGCTCTGCCTTCGGGGCCGTTCGAGGTGAGCCACCGCTCGCTTCAGTCCGGTCTGCGAACCTGGGTCGAGGAGCAGACGGCTCATCCCCTCGGTTATATGGAGCAGCTTTACACTTTCGCCGATCGTGACCGGACGAGCCGCGGAGCGAGACGCTCGATTTCGATCAGCTATCTTGGGCTGACGCGCGAGGTGGCTGGGAAAGGCGAGGCGGGATGGCGCAGTTGGTACGACTATTTTCCTTGGGAGGATCGCCGCGTTGGGTCGCCAGTCTTTGTCGAAAAGGCGATGATCCCTCTGCTGCGCGCCTGGGCGAAAGCGGGGGACGATCTACCGAAGAGGCGCGAGCGGGCGGAGCGTTTGGCGCTCACATTCGGCCTTGACGGGTCGCCATGGAACGAGGAGCTGATCCTTCAACGCTACGAGTTGGCCTATGAAGCCGGAATCGTCGAAGAGGCGGTGCGAGCAGGGACCGGCGAGAAGGCGGCGCTCTTTCCGGGCCGGGCGATGAGGGGAGATCACCGTCGCATTCTCGCCACCGGCGTGGCGAGGCTCAGGGCGAAGATCAAATATCGGCCGGTGGTCTTTGAACTGATGCCGCCGACGTTCACGCTCCTTCAATTGCAGCGAGCGGTCGAAGCGCTGGCCGGCCGGCCGACGCACAAGCCGAATTTCCGCCGCCTGATCGAGCAGCAGGAGCTGGTGGAGGAAACGGGAGCGACGGCCGCCGACGCGCTCGGTCGTCCCGCCAAGCTTTATCGGTTCCGTCGCGCGGTTCTGGCCGAGCGCGCGGCCGCGGGCACGAAGCCGCCGCTTACGCGCTATTATACTCTATTTGAGTATATAGATTATACTCAGACGGAGTATAAATATGACGGTTTCCGTCGCGCGTTCGGTCCGCGCCGCCTCCCTCTATAATCGCGTTCGCCATGTGATTCCGCCCTTCGAGTGGCCGATCTTCGAAGACGACATCGACGCCATTCTCGACCTGAAGCGTCGACGCGACGCGATCATCCTCGCCCACAATTATCAGACGCCGGAAATCTTCCACTGCGTCGCCGATATTGTCGGCGACAGCCTGGCGCTCGCCCGCGAGGCCGCCAAAGCCGAGGCCAGGACGATTGTTCTCGCCGGAGTGCGCTTCATGGCGGAGACGGCGAAGCTACTGAATCCGGAAAAGACCGTCCTCATTCCCGATCTCGAGGCCGGCTGCTCGCTCGCCGATTCGATCACGCCGGCGGACGTGCGCCTTCTGCGAGAGCGCTATCCCGCCGTTCCGGTCGTCGCCTATGTCAACACCTCCGCCGCGGTGAAGGCGGAGGCCGACATTTGCTGCACCTCCGGCAATGCCCGCGCCGTGGTCGAATCGTTCGGCGCGGCCCAAGTGATCATGCTCCCCGACGAATATCTTGCCCGCAACGTCGCCGACGAGACCGACGTGAAAATCATCGTCTGGAGAGGCCATTGCGAGGTGCATGAACGCTTCACGGCGGCCGAAATCGCCGAATTGCGCGAAGCCTATCCGGGCGTCGTCGTGCTGGCTCATCCGGAATGCCCGCCTGACGTCGTCGCGGCGGCCGACTTCGCCGGCTCCACGGCCGCAATGTCCGACTATGTGGACAAACGGCGGCCCGGTCGCGTCGTACTGCTCACCGAATGTTCGATGAGCGACAACATCGCCGCGCGACGGCCGGACATCAATTTTGTCCGCCCCTGCAATCTCTGCCCGCATATGAAGCGCATCACGCTTCCAAAGATCAGACGCGCGCTGGAGACGAACCAACATGTCGTCGCCGTCGACCCGGCGGTCGCGACCAAGGCGCGTCGTGCGGTCGAGCGGATGCTCGCGCTATGACGCAAGAACTCAGCGCCTTCGCCAGCTGGCCGGTCATTGTCGGCGCCGGAATCGCCGGGCTGATGACGGCGCTCCACTTGGCGCCGGCGCCGGCTGTGCTCCTCTCCAAAGGGCCGCTCGGCGTTAACTCGTCGAGCGCCTGGGCGCAAGGCGGCCTCGCGGCGAGCCTCGGCGAGGATGACGATCCGGCGCTCCATCTCGCCGACACGTTGGCGGCCGGCGACGGTCTCTGCGATTATGAAATCGCCAAGCGGATCACCGTGGCGGCCGCCGCCGCGATCGACGACCTTTCGCGCCTCGGCGCGCAATTCGATCGGCGGGCGGACGGCGCGCTCGCGCTCGGGCTGGAGGCGGCCCACAGCCGCCGCCGCATTGTCCATGCCGCCGGCGATGGGACGGGGCGCGAGATCGTACGCGCGCTGGTCGAAGCGGTTCGCCTCTCTCCTTCGATTGTTGTCCTGGAGGGTTTCGAGGTCCGTCGCTTGCTGGTCGAGGACGGCGCAATTGTCGGCGTGCTGGCGGCTGGCGCGCGTGGAGCCGTGAGCTTAGCGACGTCGCGGGTCGTCATGGCGACGGGCGGGATCGGCGGCTTATTTACGCGATCCACCAACCCCGACGCCTGCTTCGGCCAAGGCTTGGCGCTCGCGGCGCGCGCCGGCGCCGCGCTCGCCGATCTCGAATTCATCCAGTTCCATCCGACCGCTCTCGCCGTGCCCCTTCGTCCCGCGCCGCTGATCAGCGAGGCGGTGCGTGGCGAAGGCGCCGTGCTGGTCGACGAGACCGGCCGCCGCTTTCTCGCCGACCAGCCGGGCGCAGAGCTCGCGCCACGCGATGCCGTGGCGCGCGGCGTTTGGCGGCGTCTAGCTGAAGGCCACGACGTGTTTCTCGACGCGCGGTCAAAGCCCGGCACGCGCTTCGCCGCGCGTTTCCCGGCCATCGCCGCTGCATGTCGCACCGCCGGCATCGATCCCGCGACACAATTGATCCCGATCCGGCCAGCGGTGCACTACCACATGGGCGGCGTCGCGGTGGACGCAGAAGGCCGCAGCACCGCGAGGGGGCTCTGGGCCTGCGGCGAAGTCGCCTGCACAGGGCTGCATGGCGCCAATCGGCTCGCGAGCAATTCGCTGATCGAAGCGATTGTCTGCGCGGGCTGGGTCGCGGACAGCGTCGCCGGCGCTGCTGCCTGCACTGGCCAGCGTAAACGCTCGTTGGATATGGAGCCGCCGCCCGCTTCCGACCCGTCGCTCGTTCGCGCCGCCCTCTCTGGCGGCGCGGGCGTTTTGCGCGACGTGGCGGGTTTGAGAACGACGATCAACGCTTTGACGCCGCTGGCTTGCAGCCGCGGTCCGGCCTCCGATCCGGCGCTGGTCGGCCTGATGATCGCCGTGGCCGCGCTGCGGCGCCGCGAGAGCCGTGGCGCCCATTGGCGAACCGATTTTCCGTCGCACAATGCTGAGGCAAGGCGATCCATTCTAAGCTTAGACGAGGCCTTGGCGACCGCCCGCGAGCTCGACGCCGCGAGCCATGCCCCAATCGCGCTGAGGGCCTAATCCATGTCCCTTACGCCCTTGCCCACGATCATGATCGAGCCTCTCGTGCGGGCGGCGCTGCTGGAGGATCTCGGCCGGGCCGGAGATCTGACCAGCGACGCCATTGCTCCAGCCGATCTCGTGGCCAGCGCCCTATTGACGGGGCGTCAGCCCGGCGTTGTGGCAGGGCTCGACCTTGCGGCGCTCGCCTTCCGCCTGATCGACGACAGAATCGAGGTAAACTGCAAGCGTTGTGACGGCGATAGGATCGAGCCGGGAGAGACGATCGCCGCAGTCAGCGGCCCGGCGCGCGCGATCCTGACCGCCGAGCGGACTGCGCTGAACTTCCTCTGCAGGCGCGGATCGTCAATAGGTCAAAACGTCGGACGCGGGGTACAACTTAGGGACAAAATCACAGTGCAAAGTCTCACGACGTACTAAAGATTTCGAACGGGCGAATACCGCTGAATCAACAGCTATGTCAGCGTTGCCCGTGATTCCAACGCCTGGGCGCTTGCTTGATTGCCGCACGCTCGAGCGCGGTTGCATCGTCGCCGCACCTCACGCCTCTTCGACTTGGACATCGCTGTTTTCGACCAATGCCCGTCGCTTATTCCGCAAGTGGTGAAAGAGTATGTCGCTCAGTTCCGGCCCCGCTTTGCGCCGCAAGGCGTCGAGAATCGCTTCATGCTCACGCATCGCCTCGCTCCAGCGATCGCGATCGCGCGCCATATTCGCGGAGAAACGTACGCGTCTCAGCCTTCCCGCGAAGCTTGCATACGTTGAGGAGAGAATCGTGTTCCGCGCCGCCGCCACGATCTTCTGATGGATTGATTGGTTGAATTGGAAATACCCGTGCAGGTCTTTGCGCAGGTAGCAGCCATACATTTCGTAATGCAATCGCTCGATTTCAGCGATCTCTTCCTCGGTTATGGTTTCACAGGCTAGCCGACCAGCGAGGGCTTCCAGCCCGCCCATGACGTCGAAGAGCTCGGTCAGGTCGTGTGCGGTCAAGGCGCGAACCCGTGCGCCGCGATTGGGCAGCAGGTCGAGCAGCCCCTCGGAGGCGAGGACCTTCAGCGCCTCTCGCAAGGGCGTCCGTGAAATGCCAAACATTTCACAGAGTTCGCGTTCGGGGACGCGCTCGCCGTCAGCCAGGTTGCCCTCGACGATATAGTCGCGCAGGCGGGAGAGCACCTCGCCGTGCAACGAGACGCCGGCAACCGGATTGGCGGCTTCGGGGGTTCCGTCGGCCATTTTTTCGGCTTTGTCGGCTAATGATTTGAGCATTTTGCACACATAACGCCTTCGTTTGAATCGGTCGACTAAAAAAAGTGAATTCAAAAATGTTCTTGCCATCGTCGTGAATGAATGCAAATATCTTACCGGTTCGCCCAATTCCCGGAGATCCTCATGAGCGAAGGCCAGGGCCGACATTTTCTGCAAATTCCGGGGCCAAGTCCCGTACCCGAGCGCGTGCTCCGGGCAATCAGTCGGCAGGTGATCGATCACCGCGGACCCGAGTTCAAAAAATTGGGGCAGGAGGTGCTGGAGGGCTCCCGCGCCATCTTTAAGACGTCCGGCCCAGTCGTGATCTATCCATCATCGGGGACCGGGGCGTGGGAGGCGGCGATCGTCAACACGCTCTCGCCGGGCGACAAAGTGCTGATGATTGAGACGGGACACTTTGCGACCCTTTGGCGACGGATGGCTGACCGCTGGGGCCTCACGGTCGACTTCGTACCGGGCGATTGGCGTCGTGGCGCTGATCCGAATGTGATCGAAGCGAAGCTGGCGGAAGACGGGCAGCGCGCGATTAAGGCGGTCATGGTCGTCCACAATGAGACGTCCACGGGCGTCACCAGCCGGGTGGCCGAAATCCGCAAAGCCATGAACCGTGCGGACCATCCTGCCCTTCTGATGGTCGATACGATCTCCTCGCTCGGCTCGGTCGACTACCGGCATGAGGAATGGGAAGTGGACGTGACGGTCAGTTGCTCTCAAAAGGGCTTGATGCTGCCGCCCGGACTCGGCTTCACCGCGATCTCACAGAAGGCGATCGCCGCATCCAAAATCAATCGGATGCCTCGCTCCTATTGGGATTGGTCAGAAATGCTCAATTCGAACGTCAACAGCTTCTTCCCATACACGCCTGCAACCAACCTCCTTTTCGGGCTTCGCGAGGCTATCGCTATCCTCCTTGAGGAAGGCCTGGATTGCGTGTTTGCGCGCCATGAACGGCTTGCGGCCGCAACGCGCGCCGCCGTGCGCGCTTGGGGACTCGAGATTCTCTGCCAGACGCCATCGGAATACTCACCGGTTCTGACCGCGGTGGTGATGCCTGCCGGACACGATGCCGACCAATTCCGTCAGCTCGTGCTCAAGAAATACAACATGTCGCTTGGCGCCGGCCTGAGCAAGCTGGCCGGGCGGGTCTTCAGGATCGGTCATTTGGGCGAGTGCAACGAGCTCGTTCTGCTCGGGGCGTTGTCTGGCGTCGAGATGGGACTGGCGGCAGCCGGCGTCCCACACCGCGCGGGCGGCGTCGCTGCCGCGATGACGGAACTCGGCGCCCATCAAGCCGATGCGACGCCGATGCGAAAAGTCGCCGCCGGTTAGCGCGGCAGCTGAGGGATCCGCGCCGAGGGATTTGCGCCGCAACCTGTGGTCGAAGCTTACATACGGACTTGTGAAGGGCGCTTAGGGTTCCTCCCGCCTCACGAGCGTCAGCGAAGGAAAGAGTAATGACGATGCGCATCGCCGCTCACAAGATCCTCATGAATAGCCCAGGCGACGTATCGGGTCTGGCGCGGTTAATCGACTCTGGCGTGATCGATCCGCGCGAGATTGTCGCCTCGATCGGCAAGACGGAAGGCAACGGCGGCGCCAACGATTTCACGCGAGGCTTCGCGACTCTCTCGCTGTCGCTTGCGCTGTCGCGCCGGCTCAACATCACGCCCGAAGAGGTCACCCAGCGCATCGCCTTCGTCTGGTCCGGCGGAACCGAAGGCGTTCTCAGCCCTCATGCAACGGTCTTCACACGAAGCGAAGGCGCGTCGTCGGGCGGGAAGCGCCTCGCGTTGGGCATCGGCCTGACGCGCAACTTCGCGGCTGAAGAGGTAGGAACTCTGGTCGAGGTGCGAGAAGTCGCCGCCGCGGTTCGCCGCGCCCAAAC